>CAZHTW010000093.1:0-10711 GCA_964535865.1 uncultured Sandarakinorhabdus sp.
CGGTCTCCAACCAGTTGATGCCGGTGTATGACAAGCCGATGATCTATTATCCGCTGTCGGTGCTGATGCTGGCCGGCATCAGCGACGTGTTGATCATCACCACGCCCGGCGATGCGGCGGCGTTCCAGGGCCTGCTGGGCGATGGCAGCGATTGGGGCATGAACATCCAGTTCGCCCAGCAGCCGCGCCCGGAAGGGCTGGCGCAGGCCTATCATATCGGCGCGGATTTCGTCGGCAATGATCCCAGCGTGTTGATCTTGGGAGACAATATCTTCCACGGCCATGGCCTGCCCGAACTGCTGGCCAGTGCCGGCGCCCGCAGCGATGGTGCCACCGTGTTCGGCTATTATGTCGGTGATCCCACGGCTTATGGCGTGGTGTCGTTCGATGCCAATGGCCGCGCCGAAACCATCGAGGAAAAGCCGGCGGCGCCCAAGAGCAACTATGCCGTGACCGGCCTGTATTTCTATGACGGCGATGCGGTGGCGCTGGCGCGCGATCTCAAGCCCTCCCCGCGCGGCGAGCTGGAGATCACCGATCTCAACCGGCTCTATCTGGAAGCCGGCAAGCTGAACGTGGAGCTGATGGGCCGCGGCTTTGCCTGGCTCGACACCGGCACCCATGCCTCGCTGCTGGATGCGGCGCTCTATGTGCGCATCGTGGAGGAACGCCAGGGCCTGAAAATCTGCTGCCCCGAAGAAATCGCCTGGCGCATGGGCCTGATCGATGATGATCAACTGGCGCGCATTGCCCAGCCACTGCGCAAATCGGGCTATGGCGAGTATCTGCTCGGCCAGCTAAAGGCCGGCCGATGAACATCGTTGAAACACCCCTGCCCGGCGTCAAGCTGATCGAACCGCGCGTGTTCGGCGATGCGCGCGGCTTTTTCCTGGAAAGCTGGAACGCCAGGAGCTTTGCCGATGCCGGCCTTGATCTGGCCTTCGTGCAAGACAATCACAGCCGTTCGGCCAGGGGCGTGCTGCGCGGCCTGCATTATCAGTTGAACAACCCGCAGGGCAAATTGGTGCGCGTCACCCAGGGTGCGGTGTTTGATGTGGCGGTGGACATCCGCCGATCCTCCCCACACTTCGGCCAGTGGGTGGGCTATGAGCTGTCGGCGGAAAACCACCGCATGCTGTGGGTGCCGCCCGGCTTTGCCCATGGCTTTCTGGTGCTGTCTGAAACCGCCGATTTCCTCTACAAATGCACCAGCCTCTATGACCAGCCCAGCGATCGCGGCATCCGCTGGAACGATCCGGCCATCGGCATCGTCTGGCCCGGCCTTGATGCCGATCCCCTGTTGTCGGCCAAGGATGGCGTGGCACCGCTGCTGGCGGATGCGGAGGTGTTCGCATGAGGGTGCTGGTCGCCGGCAGTGGCGGGCAATTGGGCCGGGCGCTGGCCGCCACGGCGCCGGCCGGTGTGACGCTGATCGCGCCGCCCGAAGCCGAATTTGATATCGCCAATCCCGCTGTGGTGGCCGCGGTGGTGGCCGATGCAAAGGCCGATCTGCTGGTCAACGCCGCGGCCTGGACCGCGGTTGACAAGGCAGAGGCCGAAGAAGACGCGGCCCTGCGCATCAACGCCACCGCCGTGCGCTATCTGGCCACCGAAGCCGCCAAGGCGGGCACGCGTTTCGTGCAGATTTCCACCGACTATGTGTTCGATGGCTGCGGCCACAGCCCCTATGCGCCCGCCACCGCGCCGGCCCCGGCCAGCGCCTATGGCCGCACCAAATTGGCCGGCGAACAGGCGGCGATGGCCCATCACCCGGCCGCGCTGATCATCCGCACCGCCTGGGTCTATGCCGCGGCCGGCAACAATTTCGTGCGCACCATGCTGCGCCTGATGGCCGAACGCGATGAAGTGCGGGTGGTTGCCGATCAGATCGGCACGCCAACCCACGCCGCCAGCCTGGCCCGCGCCATCTGGGCGCTGGATGGCCACAGCGGCCTGTTCCACTGGACGGATGCCGGTGTGGCGAGCTGGTATGATTTTGCCGTGGCCATTCAGGAAGAAGCCCTGAACCTGGGCCTGCTCACCCGCCAGGTGCCGGTGTTGCCGATTGCCACCCGCGATTATCCCACCCCGGCCCAGCGCCCGGCCTACAGCGTGCTCGACAAGGCGTCGAGCTTTGCCATCGCCGGCCCTGCCCGCCACTGGCGCCGCGAACTTGTTGAATGCTTGAGGGAAATCATCCCATGACCCATCTGCTCGTCACCGGCGGCGCCGGCTTCATCGGCGCCAATTTCGTGCATTACTGGCGGCAGCATCATGGTGGCGACGCCATCACCGTGCTCGATGCCCTCACCTATGCCGGCAACCGCGCCAATCTGGAAGGCGCGAACAGCGTCAGCTTCGTCCACGGCGACATCCGCGACACCGCGCTGGTGGAACAGCTGCTGCGCGACGGCGGCATCGATACGATCGTGCACTTTGCCGCCGAAAGCCATGTTGATCGCTCCATCCACGCGCCGGCGGCCTTTGTGGACACCAATGTGATCGGCACATTGTCGCTGCTCACCGCCGCGCGCGCCGTGTGGCTGGCCGATGGCGGCACACCGCACCGGTTCCACCATGTTTCCACCGATGAAGTCTATGGCACGCTTGGCCCCGATGATCCGGCGTTCAGCGAGACCACGGCCTATGCCCCCAACAGCCCCTATTCGGCCAGCAAGGCGGCGAGCGACCATCTGGTGCGCGCCTGGCACCACACCTATGGCCTGAATGTCACCACCAGCAATTGTTCAAACAATTACGGGCCTTACCAGTTTCCCGAAAAGCTGATCCCGCTGTTCCTGATCAACGCCCTGCATGGCCGGCCGCTGCCGATCTATGGCGATGGCATGCAGATCCGCGACTGGCTGCACGTGGAAGATCATTGCCGCGGGATCGAAGCCTGCCTGATCAAGGGCCGGGTGGGTGAGACCTACAACATCGGCGGCGGGGCCGAACTGCCCAACCTGATCGTCATCGAAACCCTGTGTGCGGCCGTGGATGCCGCCTTTGCGGCCAATCCCGGTCTCGCCGCGCGCTTCCCTGATGCGCCGGCCGCCAAGGGCCTGCCAACCGCCAGCCTGAAGACCTTTGTCACCGATCGTCCCGGCCATGACCGCCGCTATGCCATTGATGAAACCAAGGCGCGCGGCGAACTGGGCTATGCCCCGGCGCGCACCTTCGAACAGGGCTTTGCCGAAACGCTGCACTGGTATCTGGCCAACGAAGGCTGGTGGCGCGCGGTGATGGACGGCAGCTATCGCGACTGGGTGGCGACGAACTACAGCCGCTGACCGGTTTTGCTTTGCCGGCAAGGCGTTGATTGCTAGATCAAGGCCATGCCCGCTCGTTTGCCCCGGATGCGTTTCACGGTGATCCGTGAGCTGCTGGCCAGCCAGGCCGGCGGCGGCCAGGTGTTGATGATGGCCGCTGCCGCCGCGCTGTTTGCGGCCAACAGCGTGCTGTCGGACCAATATTTTCACCTGCTGCATGTGCAGATCGGCCCGATGAGCCTGCTGCACTGGATCAACGATGGCCTGATGGCGGTGTTCTTCCTGCTGGTCGGCTGCGAGATCAAGCGCGAGTTTGTCGATGGTGAAATGGCCAGTTGGCCGCGCCGCATCCTGCCCGGGGTGGCGGCAGCGGCCGGCATGGCGGTGCCAGCGCTGATCTATGTGGCGATCAACAGCGGGCAGCCGGCCAATCTGGCCGGCTGGGCCGTTCCCACCGCCACCGATATCGCCTTTGCGCTGGGTGTGATGGCCCTGCTGGGCAACCGCGTGCCCACCAGCCTGAAATTGCTGCTCACCGCCATCGCGGTGATCGATGATCTGGGCGCCATCGTGGTGATCGCCGCCGTCTATACCAAGGGCCTGGATCTTGCCGCGCTGGCCGCAGCCGCCGGCCTCACCGCTGCGCTCGCCTTGCTGTCGTGGCGGCGGGTGCAGGCGATCTGGCCCTATTTGTTGCTGGGGGTGGGCCTGTGGCTGGCCATCCACGCAAGCGGCATTCACGCCACGCTGGCCGGCGTGATCACCGCGCTGGCCCTGCCGATCCGCACCACGCCCGGCACGCCGGAAGACCGGGAAAGCCCGTTGCTGCGCGTGGAGCATGGGCTGGTATCGATTGTCGGCTTTGTCATCGTGCCGATTTTCGGCTTTGCCAACGCCGGGGTCGATCTGCGCGATCTGACCTTGGATGCGGCGCTGGATCCGCTGGTGCTGGGCATTGCGGCCGGGCTGGTGCTCGGCAAGCAAGTGGGCATTTTCGGCGCCATCATGGCACTGGTGCGCCTGCGCATCGTCGATATGCCGGCCCATGCCTCCGCCCGCCAGCTGTGGGGCATGAGCCTGCTGTGCGGCATCGGCTTCACCATGAGCCTGTTCATCGCTGCCCTGGCCTTTGGCGGCGGCAGCGATCAGGAAGCCGCGGCCAAGTTGGGCATCATCGCCGGCAGCCTGATCGCGGCCCTGGCCGGCTTGTTCGTGCTGCGCCGTTAACCCAGGTTGGCGCGCAGCATCCACGCCGTCTTTTCGTGCACCTGCATGCGCTGGGTGAGCAGATCGGCGGTCGGCTCATCATGGGCGTCATCGGCCAACGGAAACACGGCGCGCGCCGTGCGCACCACGGCCAGTTGGTCTTCGGCCAGGATGCGCACCATCTCGTCCGCCTTCGGCACGCCGTCGGCTTCCTTGATGGACGACAATTTGGCAAAGGCGGAATAGCTGCCCGGCGCCGGTTCGCCCAGCGCCCGGATGCGTTCGGCAATCAGATCAACCGCCAGCGCCAGTTCGGTATATTGGGTTTCGAACATCAGGTGCAGCGAATTGAACTGCGGACCCGTCACGTTCCAGTGAAAATTGTGCGTCTTCAGATAAAGCGTGTAGGTATCGGCGAGCAGCCGGGCCAGCCCATCGGCAATGGCCTTGCGCCGGCCATCGGCCATGCCCAGATCAATCGCTTCATCCTTGGTTTTCTTCTTGGCCATCGTCCGTCTCCTTGTTGCGATCAGGATATGACCATTGCAGCGATGGCGTCCAACCGGATTTTCCGATGAACGCCATCGCGCCTTCGCTTACCGGCAGATCACCCGGCCGCGATCGATGCTGTTGCCGATCACCGCGCCGGCCGCGCCACCGATGATGCTGCCCAGGGTGCGCGATCCGCCCGGCGCCAGCACATTGCCCAGCACGCCGCCGGCAATGCCGCCCACGATCAGGCCGGTGGTGCCATCGCTGCGCCGGCAATAATAGCGGTTGTCATATCCGCGCCAAACCGGATCGTTCCAACCCACGGCATGGGGCCGATAATTGCCCTGGCGGTAAAAATGTTCGGCGTGCCAGCCCTGGTGGCTCCAGCCATCCTGGCGCCAGCCCCAATCATTGTCCCGGCCGTTTCCAGGCCGGCCACCGCGGCCCCAACCATTGCCGTTTCCCGGCCCGCCGGTGGCGCGATACAGATCGCGCCGATCTTCGATAAACTCGCGTTCGGCGCGGCGCAGCTCGCGCCGTTCCTCGCGCACATCATCCCGGTCACCGCGCCATTGGGCCCGGGCCAGATCGCGGCGCTCGTCCTGCACCCGGTCCCAGCTGCGCGCCACTTCGCGCGGGCTGGCGGTGCGGCGGTCGCGCCAGTCATCATCGCCCGCCAGCGCCGGAGAGGCCAGGGCCAGGCCGGCAAGGCTGGCCAGCATCAATTTTGTCCGCATTGTCATCGCCCTCACTCCTTCAAAGATGAAATCCATCGTCAACGGCACACCACGCGGCCGCGATCGACACTGCGGCCCAACAGGCCGCCCACCACCGCGCCAAGGATGGCGCCCTGAGTCCGGCTGCCCCGGCGGGACAGTTCCGAACCGACCACACCGCCCACGGCCGCGCCAACCACGGTGCCGGTGCTGCCATCGCTGCGCCGGCAGAACTGGCCGCCGCGCCCATCGTCCCAGCCGCCCTGCTGGCCGCGGCCATTGTTCCAGCCCCGGTTGTCGTTCCAGCCGCGCCGATCGTTCCAGCCGCGATCATCGTTCCAGCCGGCATCCTGCCAATTGCCCTGCGGCGGCTGCCATTCGGCCGGCGGCGGCGCATCGTGCCACTGCGCGGCAGCCGGGCTGGCCAGGGTCAGGCTGGCCAGCATCAGGCCGGTCATCATGGTGATCGTGGTGCGCATCGTGGGTTCCTCGCTCCTGTTGATGGAGCCTTGAGTCGCACAATGCGCATGTGAACCGTCTGAACGATGTTGTTATGCGCTGTTCAGCTTCGGCTGCGCGCGGCTGCGTCTCTTCGCCTGCTGGATGAATTGGACAAGATTGCCGAAGGCGTGACAGGCTTGTGTCACCCCGCAGCAACAATCAGGGAGAGCATCCGTGGCCGAACCGTTCGGATTCACGCCGTCACATGACGAAGCCGCACGGCAGGCCTTTGTGGGCAGCCTGAAGAAATATGTGAATTTCGATGTGGAAAGCCAGCTTGGCCGCGTGTTCGACACGCTGGTCACCGCCGCGCCGGAGCCGCCGGCCGACCGCAAGGCCGCCGCCCAGTTGCTGGAACCGCATCCGCTCTATCGCCTGTGGGGCAGCCTGACCTTTCACAGCCAGAACATGATGTGGGATGCCGTGCAGGCCACCACCGATCGCACCATCACCGCGGCCTTGGCCCGGTATGAAGCCGCCGCTGCCGCCCCCAGCGCCGGCGGCAGCATCAGCCTGAGCGAGCAGTTGCTGGTCAAGGCGCCGGTGGCCACCACTGAAATCCACCGCCAGCCCGGCGGTTACTGGCGCGAACGCCGGCCCAATGATCTGGAAGCCGCGCTGAACTATGCCGGCACCATCGAACTGTATCGCAAGGCCAAGGGCATGAGCGCGGGCGGGCCGCCGGCATCCGACGCCATGGGCCGCTTTGTTGCCGCCGTCGCCGCCAGGCACGCGCCCGATCTGGAGCCCCGGGCCATCCTCGACATGGGCTGCGGCACGGGCGAGGAGACCTTGGCCTACAAGCGCACATGGCCGGCGGCCAGCGTGCACGGCATCGATGTGGCGCGGCCGTTCATCCGCTTTGCCCATGCCCATGCCGAAGATCAGGGCGTGGCGGTGCATTTTGCCGAACGCGACGCCGCCAACACCGGCTTTGCCGATGCCAGTTTCGATCTGATCGTGTCGATCATCATGTTCCACGAAACCAGCGCCGCGCAGGTGCATGACATATTGAAAGAATGCTGGCGGCTGCTGCGGCCGGGCGGCCTGGTGCTGCATCTGGATGTGCCCTATCAGCCGCACCGCATGCCGCTGGTGAAGCAGGTGACCAACCATTGGCAGGTGCGCCACAATGGCGAACCCTTCTGGACCGGCTTTGCCGAACTGGACATGGCCGCCGAGCTGGAGCGCGCCGGCTTTGATCCGGCCAGCCGCTTTGCGACCTATGAACAGACCGGCCCCGCGAGTTATTTCTTCTTTGGCGGCAGGAAGCCCAAATGAGCGATACGCCCGAACTGCCCGCCGGCCCGCGCCCCGGTGACCGCCACACCAGTTTCTTCGCCGATCCCGTCACCGATCATCTGCTGCGCGCGGTGGTGACGCTGGCGGGTGAGCTTTCGGTCACCCGCGACCGGCTGGCCACGGTGGAGGCGCTGCTGGCCCAGGCCGGCGTGCTGGATCGCAGCGCGGTCGATCGCAGCCTGCCCACCGGCGACGAGGCCCTTGCCCGCGAGGCCGCCCGCCAGAAACTGCTCAGCGACCTGCTCGCCCCGCTGGTGGCCAGCCTGTCGCGCCCGGCTTGATCCAGACTTGCGAAAGGACCCCCACCATGACCGATCTTGCCACCCTGAAGGCATCGCTGCGCGCCGCCATCGATGATTGCCGCCCCGATGGCACCTATGATGATGCCGGGATTGATCGGGTGCATGGCCTGATCGAACAATTGCTGCCGCTGAACCCCACGCCGCGCCCGATCGATCATCAGCATGTGGTGGAATCGCCGTGGATCTCCCACTTCGCCCAGTTCGGCCCCAAGCACACCGCCGGCAAGCCGATCCAGCATGTCACCAGCCTGCGCCTGCAGAGCTTCAACGCCTTTCCCGATCTGCCGGTCAAGACGCTGGAAATCAGCCAGGAAATCCGGATCGACGGCGCGCATTACAACAATGTGGTGGAGGTGGAGACGCCGGACGGGGCCCACCACGCCCGCATCATCACCTGGGGCCGTTATGCCATCAGCCCCGATACGCCGCAGCGCTATGCGGTGGAATTTTATGCCGTGGAACTGGTGCCGCCGGAAGGGGTGAGCGCCGAGGCGCTGCGCGCCCAGTTCGGGCTGGAGGCCGATGCGCCGCTGCGCCGGGAACTGAAGCCGCCGCGGGTGCACAGTGATGTGGTCTATTGCGATGGGGATATGCGCATCAACTATGGCAGCCTGGGCGGGGTTTATGTGCTGAACCGCCTGCACAGGCCGGGCAAATCGGTGCAGTTTCCGGGCTGAGGCCCGTCCCTCTTCGCACTGCGGTTAAAGTTCTGCGCCGCCATGCGGCAGCGCAATGCCCCGGCATAAGGGTGCAATCAAGCCAACACGGATTGGCCGGAGGATGGTTATGGATCAAATCCGCACGCAAGTGGCGATTGCTGGCGCCGGGCCGGTGGGCACGGTGGCGGCCTATCTGCTGGCGTCACAGGGCATTGATGTCGTGCTGCTCGAAGCCGGGCGCGATTGCGCGCTCGATCTGCGCGCATCCACCTTTCACCCGCCCACGCTGGAGATGCTGGATCAGCTGGATGTGACGTCCAAGCTGATCGAAATGGGGCTGAAGGCGCCAATCTATCATTTCCGCGAACGCCAGACCGGTGACGTGATCGCGTTTGACATGAGCGAATTGTCGGACGTGACGCGCTATCCCTTCCGCGTCCAGTGCGAGCAATATCATCTGGCGCGCATGCTGTCGGAAGCGGTGCGCGGCCAGCCCGGCGCGCAGGTGTTGTTCAACCACCGCGTGCTGGGCTTTGAACAGTCAGCCAGCGATGTCACCATCCACGCCGAAACCCCGCTCAGCATCATTTCGATCAAGGCGGATTTCCTGATCGCCGCCGATGGCGCCAACAGCGTTGTGCGCAAATGGCTGGGCACCCAGTTTGATGGTTTCACCTATCCGGAAAAATTCCTCTGCTACACCACGCGCGAACCGCTGGAGCAGCATTTCAGCAATCTCGCCCATGTGAATTATGTCTCTGATCCGCATGAATGGATGGTGCTGCTCCGGGTGCCGTCGCTGTGGCGGGTGCTGGTGCCGGCATCACCCGAACAGGATGATGGCCTGCTGCTGGCCGATGCCAACAAGGATGAGGTGTTCACCCGGCTGCTGGGCGATGGCCGCGCCGTGCAGACCGAACATCGCACCATTTATCGCGTGCACCAGCGGGTGGCACAAAGCTTCCGCAGCAACCGCGTGCTGCTGATCGGCGATGCCGCGCACCTGAACAACCCCATCGGCGGCTTTGGCATGAACAGCGGCATCCACGATGCCTTCAATCTGGGCGAGCGGCTGCTGTCGATCTATCGCCACGGCGCCGATGCCGATCATGCCCTCAACGCCTTTGACGTGCAGCGCCGGCGCACCGCCTGCGAGTTCACCCAGGCCCAGACCATCCGCAACCTGCAATATCTTGACGCCGGCAAGGGCGGCGAGCACGCCCTGCGCAAGCGCGAGATGGAACAGGTGAGCGCCGATCCGGTGAAACGCCGCGAGTTCCTGTTGCGCCAATCGATGATCGATTGCCTGGAACGCGAAAAGGAATATGCCTGATGCCCGTGGTGCCGCGCCCCAACCCCGATGTGCGCGGCCACCGCCGCCTGTTCGGCGTGCTCGGCCCCAGCACCAACACCGTGGTGCAGCCCGATTTTGACGATATGCGGGTGCGCGGCGTCACCAACCATTATTCGCGCATCGTGGTGCAGGATGCGCAGGCCATTTCCGATGAGACGTTCATGGCCGGCACGCTGGAAATCTCGCGCAACACCATCGATGCCGTGCGCGGCGTGCTCACCTGCAATCCCGATTATCTGGTGATGGGCATGTCGGCGGTCACCTTTTATGGCGGGGCGGCCGGCGCGCAGAAATGGCGCGAAAATATCGAGCGGGAGGCCGGGCTGAAGCTGTGCACCGGATCACAATCGCTGATCGAGGCATTCAACGCTTATGGCGGCATCAACCGCATCGCGTTGATTTCGCCTTATTATCCGTCGGCCAACGCCCAGGTGGCCAATTTCATGGCCGATCATGGCATCGCGGTGGTGCGCGACACCTGCCTGCGCTGCCCCAGCTGGACGGCGATTGCCCAGGTGCCCACCGCCACCCTGCGCCAGGAACTGAAGCTGCTGGACGGCGATGATGTCGATGCCATCGTGCAGGTTGGCACCAACCTGTCGATGGTCAAGCTGGCGGCAGCGGCCGAACTGTATCTGGGCAAGCCGGTGATCGCCATCAACACCGCCACCTATTGGAACGCCCTGCGCCAGAACGGCATCACCGATCAGCTGGACGGCTTTGGCCGCCTGCTTTCGGATTATTGAAGGCCAAGCCCCAAAAGGACCCGGCATGTTTGACTATGATTATGTCCCCCTGCCGCAGCGCAATCCGCTGCATTGGCCCGGCGGCGCGCGCGTGGCGCTGCTGTTCACCTTCCCCCTGGTAACCTGGGATCTGGTGAAGGATACGGACAAGCCCGATTACGCCG
>CAZHTW010000094.1:0-10676 GCA_964535865.1 uncultured Sandarakinorhabdus sp.
GAGCTTGACGAGGCTGTTGTCCTTCTTGCCATGCTCCACCAGATACTTGCCCATCGCACGGATGAACTCGCGGCTGGAATAGCCACGCGGTTCCAGCGTGTTGGCGATCTCGTAGATGGTGTGGTCGCAATCCTGCAGGGCTTCTTCGTCGATATAGGTATCGTAGATGCGGTCGATCAGCAGCGAGCGCAGCGTATCGTCATCCGGCACTTCCAGCGCCTGATAATGTTTGTGGCCCAGGCCTTCGAAGAAATCCATGTCAACGATGCTGGCGCCGGTGGCGACGATGCCGTCCACCATGTTGTTGGCCACCAGATCGGCATAGAGATCCATGCAGCCGCCAGCGCTGGTCGAACCGGCGATGACCAGGAAGATGGTGCAATCAGGATCGCTCAGCATCTGGTTGTAGATCGCGGTGGCGCGGGCCAGGTCGCGGCTGGTGAAGCTCATCTTGGCCATGCCGTCCACGATCGGGCGGGCGTCAAAGCTCTTGATGTCGATATGTTCGACCAGCGTGGACAGCAGCTCGGCCTTGCGCTGGCGCTCGGCCGGGGTGAGTTCGGTGACAACGTGGTTGAGGGTTTCGCTCATGGATTGCTCCCAGGATCAGACGATGGCCCGGCGTTCCACGATGGAAACGCCGCCCGCGGCCGGGGGAGTCCGGCGCCGAGCGGGGCAGCGGCCCCCGCCGGCGACGGCGGGGGCCTGAACACTTACTTCGTGCGCAGCTGGATAATCTTGTCCGGTGACTCTTCCGTGACAGCATAGAGCGTGTCCATCGGATCGTCCGCCACGATCACGGTCTCGCCGTCGGTGAAGCCATTGAATCCGGTGCGCATCGCCGCGCCATAGGCACCCAGCATGCCGATTTCGATATAGTCACCGGCGGCGATATCCGCCGGCAACGGGAAGGGGCCGCGCATATAATCCATGTCGTCGCAGGTCGGGCCCCAGAAGCTGAAATCCATCAGCCGCGCCCGGCTGGGCGTTGCAGCCACCTGTTGCACCGGGAAGCGCCAATCGATGTGCGCCGCATCGAACAGGGCACCATAGGCGCCATCGTTGATGTACAGCACATCGCCCTTGCGGGCCTCCACCCGCACCAGCACAGACGAATATTCCGCACTGAGCGCCCGGCCGGGTTCGCACCACAGCTCGGCCGAGTAGGAGATGGGCAGTGATTCGAAGGCGCGGTGGATCACCTCGAAATAGGCTTCCAGCCGGCCCGGTTCCATGCCCGGATAAACGGACGGGAAACCGCCGCCGACATCGACAATGTCAACCGTCACGCCTGCCGCGACGATGGCGGCGCGCACCTGCGCCATGGCATCGCCATAGGCCTGCGGGCTCATCGCCTGGCTGCCGACATGGAAGCAGATGCCCAGCGCATCGGCGACCTGGCGGGCGGCCATCAGCACCGGCGCAGCTTCATCGGCCATCACGCCGAATTTGGACGCCAGGCTGAGCTTGGAATGCGAGGACGACACGCGCAGTCGCACGCACAGGGTGAGATCGCTGGCCGGCACGCCGCCGCTGGCCGTGGCCGCCACGATCTTGTCCAGCTCGTCGATGCTGTCCAGGCTGAACACCCGCACGCCGTGGCTGTGATAAGCCTCGGCAATGGCTTCGGGTGCCTTGATCGGGTGCATGAAGCACAAGGTGGCATTGGGCGCCACCTCGCGCACCAGCCGCACTTCGGCGATGGAGGCGACGTCATAGTGCGTCAGTCCCGCATCCCAAAGGGTGCGGATCAGATCGGCAGACGGGTTGGCCTTCACCGCATACATCGCGGTGCCCGGGAACTTCGACATGAAGAACCGGGCCGCGCGGCGGGCGGCTTCAGGGCGGACAAGGGTAACGGGCTGCGTTGGACGCAGGAGCCGCGCTACCGACAGCGCATCATGGTGCTTGAGCAACTCAAGGGACCTCCGGGTGGGCAAAGTATGTCGCAGCTGCGCGCTTGATCGGATGACCCTTCGAAAAGGGTCGCCCGGCCGGTCGCCGGCATTGACACCAAAGCTGCCTTGCGGTGGAAGTCCCATGGGGCAGCGGCGCGCTACCTATGGTCTCTACCCCCCGGTGTAAAGAAGAAATTTGTTACAGCGGTTATGCTGGTTTTGGCTTGGCCTTTCAAAGGCTTGCCACAGTTGTGACAAATTTGTGAAAGGGCGCTTTTTCAATGACTTCGCCAATTTTGCATGACGATGTTCGGGCCGCGGCAAATCGCCTTGGCGCCTGGCCGGTGCGCACCCCGCTGATCAACAGCGCGGCGCTGGATGCCATCTGCGGCGGGCGGGTGTGGTTCAAGGCGGAGAATCTGCAACACACGGGCAGTTTCAAGTTTCGCGGCGCGATGAATCGTCTGCTGGCGATTCCCGCCGAAGCGCGCGGTGGCGGCGTGGTTGCCTATTCATCGGGCAACCATGCGCAAGGCGTGGCGCGGGCCGCCCGGTTGCTGGGCATGCCGGCCACCATCGTCATGCCCAATGACGCGCCAAGGCTGAAGGTGGAACGCACCCGCGCCGATGGGGCCGAGGTGGTGTTTTACGACCGGCTGACCGAAGCCCGCGAGACCATCGCCGCCGGCATTGCCGAGGCGAGGGGCGCGCTGATCGTGCCGCCCTTTGCCGATCCGCTGATCATTGCCGGGCAGGGCACGGCCGGGCTGGAGGCGGTGGCCGATCTGGCAGCCCGAGGCGAGACCGCCGATCTGGCGCTCACCTGCTGTGGCGGCGGCGGGCTTTCGGGCGGCTTTGCCGCTGGCAGCCAGCTACCCACCATCATCGTTGAACCCGAAGGCTATGACGATGTCTGCCGCAGCCTGGCTGCCGGGCGCATCTTGCCGGTCACCAATCCCGGCCCCACCCGTTGCGACGCGCTGCAGACCTTGGTGATGGCCGATATCACCTTTGCCACGCTGCGCCATCACGGCGCCACCGGCGTTTCGGTGAGCGAGGCCGAAGTGGCGCGGGCCGTCGCCTTTGCCTTCCGGGAACTGAAGCTGGTGGTGGAACCGGGTGGGTCGGTGACGCTGGCGGCGCTCCTGGCGGGCCGGGTCAATGTGGCGGGCAAGACGGTGATTGCCACGCTGTCGGGCGGCAATGTCGATCCTGATGTGTTCGCCGCGTGCCTGAAGGAAGGCCAGCCCTGACCAACGCCGGGCCTGCCCGGGCCTGATCTTCAGGTGACGATGCGGCGATACAGGTGCCAGGTGGCGTGGCCGAACACCGGCAACGCCACCAGCAGGCCGAGGAAGGCGGGCAGCATGGCCAGGAACAGTGCGGCCGCGATCAGCACGGCCCAGATCAGCAGCATGCGGCCGTTGGCATGCATGGCCGCAAGGCTGGTGATGATCGCCGTGATGAAATCGACATCACGATCGACCAGCATCGGCAGACTGATCACGGTGACCGCATAAAATCCCAGCGCCATCATTGCGCCAACCGCGCTGCCGACGGCCAGCATGACCAGGCCGGTGCCAGACAACAGGAAGCCGAAACCGTCGATTCCGCTGTCTGACTGGAAGATGGTGAAGATGGCATGGGCGCTCATCAGCCAGAAGCCGAAGGCGACGAACATGATGATGCCCATGGAGAGCAGCTGTTCGTCGCCGCGGCCTTTCAATGAGGCCAGCACCGCCAACCATTGCAGCGGCAGCCCGGCCTCGCGGCGCCGGCTGACATCATAAAGACCAACAGCGCAAAAGGGGGCCAGCAAGGGAAATCCGGCGGCGGCCGGCACCAGCCAGGCCACGGCGGATTGGGTGACCAGGGCCCAGGTCAGCGCCAGCCCGGCGGCAACATGGACGCCGGCAAAGAACAGCCCGAACTGCGGCGCGGCGCGATAATCGGCCCAGCCGGCGGCCAGCGCGGCCTTCAGGTCGGCCCAGGCCAGGCTGCGGCTGACATGGATCCCGGCGGCGCCTGGTGGTTTGCGTCCGGACTGTTCGGACACGGCCATCGGCTGTTCCCCCAACATGCCGGCGCTGTGCCGGTCCTTTCCGCACATGCTGCCGCGATGTGGCCCGCGCTGGCCATAAGGATGAATGCGGAGTGGGCGCGATCAGGCCACGCCGGGCCGGGCAAAGCGGTGGCCGGCAGGGATTTCGGTGGCCGCCGCGGGATCTTCGCCGAACCAGCGGGCAACCTCGCCCTGGGCCGCGGCATCCAGATGCAGGCCCAGCTTGGTGCGCCGCCACAGCACATCGGCGCTGCTGGTGGCCCATTCCTGATCCCGGAAATAATCGAGCTCGGCTTCGAACACGCCGCCCAGATTGCGGCCAAGGCCGCCGGCCAGCAGATCGGCCGTGGGGGCGCCTATGGTCATCGCCAGCCGCTTGATCAGCTTGGGATCATAATTGGCCTCGCGGCGCTGCAGCTGTTCCAGCCAGCGCTTGAACGCGGCTTGGCCATGCTCGCCGCGGGCGCGCTCGATGGCGCCGCCGGGCAGGGGGGCGCTGCCGGTCCAGCCCTTGGAGCGCGGCGCGATGCGCGCCATCACGTCTTCGGCCAGCACGCGATAGGTGGTGATCTTGCCGCCCACCACCGTCATCGCGTCCAACCCGGCATGATCGACCAGCCGGTAATCGCGGGTGGTCTCCTTGTCGCCCTTGCCGGTTTCCAGGATAAGTGGCCGCACGCCGACAAAGCGGTGCATGACATCATCATGGCTGAGCGGCCGCGCCAGATAGCGGTTGGCAGCGGCGAGCAGATAGCTCACCTCCGCATCGCTCACCTTCGCATCCTCGGGGCGCTGCACATCGCCTTCGGTGGTGCCGATCAGCGAATAGTCGCGCTCATAAGGGATGATGAAGATGATGCGGCCATCAGGCTGTTGCAGCATGAAGGCATCGCGGCCCAGATGCACGCGGCGGGTGACGATGTGGCTGCCCTGCACCAACCGCAGCGGCGGCGCATCGTTCAGGCCCATCACCCGGCGGGCGACATCCTCGGCCCATGGCCCGGCAGCATTGATCAGGCGGCGGGCGCGCAGCGTGCGGCCATCCCCCAGTGTGAGCTGCCACAGGCCATCCACCCGATCGGCACGGGCCACCGGGGTGCGCGGCAGCACCAGCGCGCCGCGCGCCCGCGCATCCTTCAGATTTTCCACCACCAGCCGGGCATCATCCACCCAGCCATCCCAATAGCGGAAGGCGCTGCGATAATCGCTGGCCAGCGCGCGGCCGGCCCGTTCGCGGCGCAGATCAATGCGTTCCGAACCCGGCACCACCTGGCGGCGGGCAAGATTGTCATAGAGCAAGGTGCCCAGCCGCAGCAGCCATTCCGGCCGCATGCCCGGCGCGTGCGGCAGCACAAAGGGCTGCGGCCAGGTGATGTGCGGCGCGATGTCGAGCAGCACCTCGCGTTCGGCCAGCGCCTTGCGCACCAGCCCGAAGGCATAATATTCCAGATACCTGAGGCCGCCGTGGATCAGCTTGGTCGAAGCTGATGAGGTGGCCCCGCCGATATCGCCGCCATCCAGCACCGCCACCGACAGGCCGCGTCCGGCCGCATCCCGGGCGATGCCGGCGCCATTGATGCCGGCGCCGATGATGGCAAGATCAAATATGGTGTTGGGATCGCTCACGCGCCTTCCCTAACGGCGTTTGCTGCCATAGAAAAGGCGACATGATAGACCAGATCCTGCTTGTGCTTGATGCCGGCACCACCTCCACCCGCGCCATTGCCTTTTCGTGCGAAGGCGAAATCATCGCCAGCGCCGGCCGCCCGATGACCCAGCATTATCCGGCCAACGGCTGGGTGGAGCATGATGCCGGCGAAATCTGGGACCTTTCGCGTGCCTGCCTCGAAGAGGTGGTGGCCAGCGTTGGCGTGGCGCACATCGCCGCCATCGGCATCACCAACCAGCGCGAAACCATCTGTTTCTGGGATCGCACCACCGGCGAACCCCTCAGCCATGCCATCGTGTGGCAGGATCGGCGCACGGCCGATTATTGTGGCCAGCTGAAAGCCGCTGACACGGCGCTGGAGGCGCGTGTGCAGGCCAAGACCGGCCTGCTGCTCGATCCCTATTTTTCCGCCACCAAGATCCGCTGGGCGCTGGACAATTGGCCGGCGGTGGCCGACGCGGCGCGCGACGGCCGGCTGGCGGTGGGCACGGTGGAAAGCTGGCTGATCTGGAAATTGTCGGGCGGCGTTGCCCATGTGACCGATGCCACCAACGCCAGCCGCACCCTGTTGATGGACCTGGCCCGCTGCGAATGGGATGATGAACTGATCGCGCTGTTTGGTGTGCCGCGCGCGGCCTTGCCGGCCATCGTCGATTGCGCCGGCGCATTGGCCACCGCGACCATCGCCGGGCACAGCCTGCCGATCACCGGTGCCGCCGGCGATCAGCAGGCCGCCGCCATCGGCCAGGGCTGCCTGACGGCGGGCGCGCTGAAGGCCACCTATGGCACCGGCTGTTTCCTGCTGGCCCATGCCGGCGCCGTGGCCCCGATATCGACCAACCGTCTGCTTTCCACCGTGGCGTGGCGGCTGGATGGCAAGCCGGCTTATGCCCTGGAAGGCGCCATCTTTGTGGCCGGTTCGGCGGTGCAATGGCTGCGCGACGGGCTTGGCATCATCGCCACCAGCGCCGAATCGGAAGAATTGGCGCAGAGCGTGGCCGACAATGGCGGTGTGAGCTTTGTGCCGGCGCTGGCCGGGCTGGGCGCGCCCTATTGGGAACCCGATGCGCGCGGGGTGATCTGCGGGCTGTCGGGCGGCACCACCCGCGCCCACATCGTGCGCGCCGCACTGGAAGCGCAGGGCCAGCAGACTGCCGATCTGGTGGATGCGCTGGCCGCCGATGGCGTGCCGGCGGCGCGGCTGCGTGTGGATGGCGGCATGGTGGCCAACAACTGGCTGTGCCAGGATCTGGCTGACAGCCTGGGCCTGGTGGTGGAGCGGCCGCGCGTGATTGAAACCACGGCGATGGGTGCGGCGATGCTGGCCGGTGTGGGCGCCGGCGTGTTTGCCGATCTGGATGCCGCTGCCGCGGCCATGGCTGCCGCTGATCGCAGCTTCCATCCCGCCACCGATGCCAGCACGCGCGGTGCGCGGCGCACCCAATGGCAGGCGGCGATCAAGCGCACGCTGGTCTGATGCCGGGCGAAATCACCCCGATCACCGGGCTGGCGCTGGTGGCGGCGCTGGCGCTGGTGCTGGGCGGCGTGTGGCTGGCACAACAGCCGGGCGGTAACCGCACCAAGGCGGTCCTGATGGTGGTGGCCGGGCTGGTGGTGGCGTTCAATGCCTGGGTGAACAGCCTGCCCTTGCCGGCCTGACATCGGCCATTTTGCCCTGCGACTTATCAAAGCTTGCATGAATCCGTCTGTCCCATAGTCTCCAGTTCAAAGACATGTTGGGGAGGATGCAATGCGGACGATGACGATGGCCGTTGGCCTGTTGGCCACGGCAAGCCTGTTGGCCGGTGCTGGCGCCGTTTCTGGCGGCCCCGGCAGCGGTGTGCGCGGCGTGGATGCCCAGCGGCTGGCCAATGCCCGCAGCGAGCCCGGCAACTGGATGACGCATGGTGGCAGCTATGCCGAACAGCGCTTTGCCGATCTCACCCAGATCAATGCCGACAATGTGAAGCAGCTGGGCCTGGCCTGGTATGCCGATCTGCCCACCAACCGCGGGCAGGAAGCCACGCCGATCGTGGTGGATGGCACGATGTACACCACCACCAGCTGGTCGAACGTGATGGCGCTGGATGCGGTCACCGGCAAGGTGAAGTGGCGGTTCGATCCCAAGGTGGACAAGGCGCGCGGCCACAGCGCCTGTTGCGATGTGGTCAACCGCGGTGTCGCAGTGTGGAATGGCCTGGTCTATGTGGCGGCGCTGGATGGCCGGCTGATCGCGCTGGATGCCGATACCGGCAAGGTGAAGTGGTCAACGCAAACCTTCACCGATACCAGCAAGCCCTACACCATCACCGGCGCGCCGCGGGTGGTGAAGGGGATGGTGATCATCGGCAATGGTGGTGCCGAACTGGGCGTGCGCGGCTATGTCACCGCTTATGATGCGATGAGCGGCAAGAAGAAGTGGCGCTTCTTCACGGTGCCGGGCAATCCGGCCAACGGCCCCGATGGCGAAGCATCAGACAGCGTGCTGGCCGGCAAGGCGGCACCCACCTGGTTTGGCGAGTTTTGGAAGGGCGGCGCCGGCGGCACCGCCTGGGATGCCATCGTCTATGATCAGGAGCTGGACCAGCTCTATATCGGTGTGGGCAATGGCAGCCCGTGGAATCACATGATCCGCTCGGAAGGCAAGGGCGACAATCTGTTCCTGTCGTCGGTGCTGGCGCTGAAGCCCGATACGGGCGAATATCTCTGGCATTATCAGGGCACGCCGGGCGAGACGTGGGATTATACCGCCACCCAGCCGATCATCCTGTCGACGCTTATGATCGAGGGGCGCCCCCGCAAGGTGCTGATGCAGGCACCGAAAAACGGCTTTTTCTATGTGATCGACCGCGCCAACGGCCAGCTGATCTCGGCCAAGAGCTTTGCCACACAGACATGGGCAACCGGGGTTGACCTGAAGACCGGCCGCCCGATCGAGGTGCCGGAAGCGCGCTTCCGCACCGCCGGCGCGCTGGTGATGCCGTCACCGCTGGGTGCGCACAACTGGCATCCGATGAGCTTCAGCCCGCGCACCGGCCTGGTCTATCTGCCGGCGCAGGAGATTCCGCAGCTGTATCTGGCGCAGGCCGGCTTTGAACGGCGCGAAGGCGCGTGGAATCTGGGCATCAACATCGATGCCGGATCGGTGCCGGATGACCGGGCGCAGTTCAAGGCGATCAAGGCATCGTTGAAGGGCAAGCTGATCGCGTGGGACCCGGTCGCGCAAAAGCCGGCCTGGGAGGTCACCTATGATGGCCCGTGGAACGGCGGCACGCTGGCCACGGCCGGCAATCTGGTGTTCCAGGGCAATGGCGCCGGCGATTTCCAGGCCTTCAATGCCAGCACCGGCACCAAGCTGTGGAACTTCAAGGCGCAGACCGGCATCATCGCGCCGGCGATCAGCTATGCCGTGAAGGGCCAGCAATATGTGGCGATCATGGTGGGTTATGGTGGGGCCTTCCCGCTCACCGCGGCCTTTGATGATCCGCGCGACGCCCGCAATGGCCGGGTGCTGGTGTTCAAGCTGGGCGGCAAGGCGGCCCTGCCAAAGGCAACCGAGCCGGTGTTTGCGGCGGCCAATCCGCCCAAGGACATGTTCACCCCGGCCCAGGTGAGCGAAGGCGCCGCCATCTACAGCGCCAACTGTGCCTTCTGCCATGGCCCCGATGCCCATGCGTCAGGCATATTGCCCGATCTGCGGCGCTCCGGCCTGTTGACCGATGCCGAAGCCTGGAAGGCCGTGGTGCATGACGGTGCGCTGAAGGCCAATGGCATGATCGCGTTCAGCCGCTGGTACAACCCGGCCCAGGTGGAGGCGGTGCGGGCCTATGTTGGCCAGCAGGCGGCAAAATTGCAGGCGCTGGAAGCCGCTGGCGGGAAATGAGGCGGGGCGCTTGCCCTGCTTCTTGCCCGACGCGGCATCCACGTCCTTGAACGGGCGGCCATAAGCCGGCATTGCCTGTTTGCAGAGGAGCCTGCCCATGACCCGCCTGTTCATCATTGCCGCCCTGATCGCTGCGCCCGCCATCGCGGCGCCCGTGGTGCAGGCACCGCCCAATGTGCCGGAAAAATCCCCGGCCCTTGCCGGCCAGACCCGTGCCGAGGCGGTGGTGTCAACCACCCGGTTGCAGGTGGCCGAGCTGGCCAGCGGGCTGAACAAGCCCTGGGCGGTGGCGTTGCTGGATGGCGGGCGCTTTCTGGTCAGCGAAAAGGCGGCCGGGCGGCTGACCATCGTGGCTGCCGATGGCGCCAAGACCCCGGTGACCGGCACGCCCGCCACCGACACGCGCAACCAGGGCGGCATGCTGGGTCTGGCCAATCCCGGCGATGGCTGGATTTACTGGAGCTATGCCGAGCCGCGTGAGGGCGGGAACGGCACGGCGGTGGCGCGCGGCCATCTGGTGGGCGCCGACATGCGCGATGTGCAGGTGATCTTCCGCCAGTTGCCCACGCTGGACGCCACGCAGCATTATGGCGGCCGCATGCTGTTTCCCAAGGATGGCACGCTGATCATCACGCTCGGCGAGCGCTCCATCCTGCCGGGCCGCATGCAGGCGCAAAAGCTGGACAGTCTGCTCGGCAAGATCGTGCGGGTGAACCGCGATGGCTCGATCCCCGGGGACAATCCCTTCGTGGGCAAGCCCGGCGCGCGGCCGGAGATCTGGAGCTATGGCAACCGCAACGTGCAGGGCGCGGCGCTGGATGCCAGGGGCCGGTTGTGGGAGGTGGAGCACGGACCCCAGGGCGGCGACGAGCTGAACCTGATCGTCAAGGGCAAGGATTATGGCTGGCCCAGCATCACCTATGGTGAGGAATATAGCGGCAAGCCGATTTCGGAGAGCGCGACCCAGGCCAAGGGCATGGAACAGCCGGTCTATTATTGGGACCCGGTGATCGCGCCGTCGGGCATGGTGTTTTACAGCGGCAAGGCGATACCGGAATATAAGGGCAATATATTGGTCGGCGGCCTGCGCTCCACCGCGCTGGTGCGGCTTGTGCTTAAGAACGACAAGGTGGTGGGCGAGGAGCGGCTGCTCACCGACCGCAA
>CAZHTW010000095.1:0-10617 GCA_964535865.1 uncultured Sandarakinorhabdus sp.
CTGCGATACGAAACTGGCGGGATCAAACTGCGGCACGGATCATCCCCGGGCAAACTTGAAAATGCGAAGGCGCCCAGCCGATTGGCCGGGCGCCAGGCAAGGATCAGCCGAAGGCCAGCGCCAGCGCCACAACGGCGGCGATCAGGCCGAGCGCTTCGGTCACGGCGAAGCCGAAGATCAGGCGGGCGCCAAGCTTGTCAGCAGCGGCCGGGTTGCGCAGGGCGCCCTGGAGGAACATGCCGAAAATCAGGCCCACGCCGATGGCGGCAAAACCGGCACCCATGGCAGCCAGACCAGCGCCGATCAGCTTGTAAGCAGCAACAGTTTCCATTGTACGTCCTTTGCGAGTTCTAAACGGTTGGGTTGATCAGTGAAGGTTGACAGCGTCGTTGAGATAGATGCTGGCCAGCAGTGCGAACACATAGGCCTGCACCACCGCAATCAGCAGTTCCAGCGCCGTCAACGCGACGTTGACGCCCAGCGGAATGATGCCCAGCCCGATGTTCACGGCGCCCAGCGACACCACGAAGCCGCCGAACACCTTCATCAGCACGTGGCCGGCCGTCATGTTGGCAAACAACCGGATGGCGAGGGTGAACGGGCGGGACAGGAACGACAGAAACTCGATCAGGGCCACCAGCGGCGCCACGAACAGCGGCGTGCCTTCCGGCAGGAACAGCGAGAAGAAGTGCAGGCCATGGCGGGCGAAACCGACGATCACCACCAGGATGAACACGATCATCGCCAGGCCGAAGGTGACGGCGATGTGGCTGGTGGGCGTGAAGCTGTGCACGAACGGCACCATGCCAAGCAGGTTGCAAGCCAGCACGAAGACAAAAACCGAGAAGATCAGCGGGGCATAGCGCAGGCCATCCTTGCCGACATTCTCGCGCAGCATGTCGCGAATGAATTCATAGAGATACTCGACGGCAGCCTGCATGCGGCCGGGCACAAGCTGCGGCCGGGCCGTGCCGATGAACAGAAAGGCCGCCACGCTGATGAGCGAGATCAGCATCCACAACGAGCTGTTGGTGAACGACAGATCGGCGCCGGCCACGGTCAGCGGCGCGATCGTTTCGATCTTGAACTGCTCCATCGGATTGGCCACGGCCGTTCAATCCCTATCCCGCTGTTGCGCGTCGATCTTCTTCTGCCGGCGCAGCGACTGGTAAAGCCCGGTCACAAACCCCAGCAACAACATGATGATCAGACCCCAGGGTCCGGTGCCCATCTGCCGGTCGAAAAACCAGCCGATGAACGCCCCGGCCAGCATCGACCCGATAAACTCGGACGCCGCCTGCCAACCGGCGTTTTCCTGCCGTTTGGCACCATCCTTGCGAGCCGGATCAGCACTGCGGGCCGCAGCAATGCGGCGCGCGAGGCTGTCCTCGTCGGTCTGGCGGTCGGCCAAGGCGAAAAACCCCTGTCGTCCAATCCCTCTGCCGGGTGCGGCAGAGGCCCCAGCAAGCAATGCCTGTTGGGCTTGGCGCGCGTCCTAGATGGGCTGGCCAAGGGTGTCAACCATTGTGCAGTGCACACTGTGCGGTTCAGGCTGTTGCCAAGAGCCGTTCGGCGGCCTGCAGGTCAACGCTGACCAGTTGGCTCACCCCCGGCTCGCCCATGGTGACGCCGAACAACCGGTGCATCCGGCTCATGGTCACGGCATTGTGGGTGACGATCAGGAAGCGCGTGGCGGTCTGGGCGGCCATGCGATTGAGCAGGTCGCAAAAGCGCTCGACATTGGCATCATCCAGCGGTGCATCGACTTCGTCGAGCACGCAGATCGGCGCCGGATTGGCCAGAAACAGCGCGAAAATCAACGCGGTGGCCGTCAACGCCTGTTCCCCGCCCGACAACAAGGTGAGCGATTGCAGCTTCTTGCCCGGCGGCTGCGCCATGATTTCCAGGCCGGCCTCCAAGGGATCGTCAGATTCGATCAGCGCCAGTTGCGCCTCCCCGCCGCCGAACAGATCGGTGAACAGGGTGCGGAAATGGCCATCCACGGCCTGAAACGCCGCCTGCAACCGCTGCCGGCCCTCGCGGTTCAGGCTGCCGATGGAGCCGCGCAGGCGGGCGATGGCGGTATCGAGCTCGGCCTTTTCGGCGGCGGTCAATTTTGCCTGTTCTTCCAGCTCTTTAAGCTCGATATCCGCCCGCAGGTTCACGGGGCCCAGCCGGTCACGATCGGCGGTGAGGCCATCGAGCGCGATGGCCAGTTGTTCGGCATCCCCCGGATCGGGCGCAAAGCCGAAGCGGCCGGGCAGCATCGGCGGAGAGCATTGAAATCGTTCACCTGTTTGCCGTTCGATGGCAACGCGGGCGGCGTCCTGATGGTCGGCTTCCGCCCGCAATGTGGCGCGCAGTTCGCGGGCTTCGGCCACTTCGGCCTCGGCCGTGCGGGCCTGGGCGTTCACCTGATCCACCCGGGCTTCGGCACGGGCCAGCGCGTCGGCGGCCAATTTGCGTTCCTGTTCAGCCACTTGCGCCCGATCGGCCAGGCCGGCCATATCGGCTTCGATGGCCCTGGTTCGCGCGGCGATGGCGGCGCGGTCTTCATTGGCGCTGGCGGCGCGGCTGGCCAGTTCGGCGCGCTGGCTGCCGCTCTGGTTCAGGCGGCGGGCCCAATCGGCGGCTTCGCCGCTGATCAGTTTCTGGCGATTCAGCGCCGATTCGTGGCCAGTTCGGGCGGCATTGTGGTCGGCCTGTGCCCGCGCCACGGCCGCGCGTGCCCGTTCCGCTGCCGCGCGTGCCCGCGCCAGAGATTCTGCCAGACCGGCCACCGCATCGGCCGCCGGCACCGCCAGCCGGGCGGCTTCGGCCTCTGCCGCCAGCCGTTCGGAATCGGCGGCGGCACGCGCGGCGGCGGCGGCAAGACTGGCCTGTTCGCCGGCCGCCCGCGCCGCCGCGGTTTCGGCGGTGGCCAGCAGCCGGCGGGCTTCGCCCAGAAGGCGCGCCGCGCCATCGCGGGCGCTGCGGGCGCTGCGTTCGGCCAGCGCGGCGGCGGTGGCGTCGGCTTCGGCCGCGCGCAGCCGGGCCGCAGCGGCGCTCGCAGCTTCGGTCGCCACCGCCTGTTCGGCCGCCAGTTCGGCGGCCCGGCGGCGGGCGCGCAGGCGGGCGGCGGCGGCATCGGTGCGCCCGCCTGAATCCACCAGCCCGTCCCAGCGCCACAATTTGCCATCGCGGCTCACCAACCGCTGGCCGGGGCGCAGCGCTGCCAGCAATTCCGGCCCCGGCGGTGCGTCCACCACCCCCACCTGGGCCAGCCGGCGCGCCAACTCCGCCGGCGCTTGCACCTGGCCCGCCAGCGCCACCACGCCGGCCGGCAAGGCCGGATCATCCCTGCCCACACTGCCGGCAAAGCGGCGCGGCTGAGACGATGCAGCCGGCCCGGCCTCCATATCCTCGCCCAGCGCGGCGGCCAGTGCGGCTTCAAATCCGGCAGCAGCCACAAGATGATCGGAAATGCGCGGGCCTTTCCCCGGGTCGGCGGCCAGGCGGCGGGCCAGCGCAGCGCTTTCGGCGTCCAGGCTGGCCAGCGTGGCGCGGGCAGCCGCCACAGCGGCGGCGGTCTCGCTGCGCAGCGCCTCCAGCGGTGGGCGGGCCGATTCGGCATTGGCCACGCCGGCTTCACACGCCGCCACCGCATCCTGCGCCGCCGCCACATCGGCCAGCAACGGCGCCAGATCGGGCACGGGGGCTTGCCGGGCCAGCCGATCGGCCAGGCCGTGCGCTTCGGCCCTGGCCCGTGTCGCGCGGCCCTGGGCCGCCGCCGCCGCATCGCTGGCGGCCCGCGCGGCGGCGGCGGCGGCGGCATGGGCGGCCATGGCATCGGCCAGCGCCGCCTCCGCCGCTTGCGCACACGCTTCGCCGGCAACCACGGCCGCATCCAGCCCCGGCAGGGCGGCGGCGAGATCGGCCAGGCGGGCGGCCAAGGCGTCGGCCTCGGCCGCCAGGCGCGCCTGGGCCGCCGCGGCATCGTCGGCCAGCGCGGCTTCGCGCGCGGCATCGCGGTCCAGGCTGGCCAGTTGCGCCACCAACGCGGCATCGCGGCGGGCGAGTTCCTGTTGTTCCGCCTCGATCAGCGCCCGGCGCTGGCGCAGCGCCTGCACGGCCGCCGCCGCTTCGGCTTCTGCCGTGCGCAAGCCCGGCAGGGTGGCGGCTTCATTGGTCGCCTGGGTCATCAGCGCGGCGGCGCTGCGGGTGCGTTCCGCCGCCAATTGATCAGCGGCCAGCGCGGCAGTGCGGGCCTTGTCACAGGCGGCCATGGCCTGGTGCCAGCGTGCGAAGAAGAGCGCCGCCTCACCATGGCGAATCCGGTCGGTCAGGGCGCGATAGCGTTCGGCGCTGCGGGCCTGGCGCTTCAGGCTGGCGGCCTGGGTTTCCAGGCCGCGCACCACATCATCCAGCCGGGCGATGTTGGCTTCGGCGGCGCGCAGGCGAATCTCGGCCTCGCGCCGGCGCACGGCCAGCCCGGCAATGCCGGCGGCTTCTTCCAGCAACTGGCGGCGTTCGGCCGGCTTGGCCGCAATGATGGCGCTGATCCGCCCCTGCCCCACGATCGCCGGGCTGTGGGCGCCCGTGGCCGAATCGGCGAACAACAGGCGGATATCCTGCTGGCGCGTGTCGCGGCCGTTCAGGCGATAATCCGAACCGGCGCCGCGTTCGATGCGGCGCATCACTTCCAGTTCCTCGCCAGCGCTGCCGGCCAGCGACAGGGTCACGCTGGCCAGCTCGCGCGCCGGCCGCGCGGCCGTGCCGGCAAAGATCACATCATCCATGCCGCCCGACCGCATGGATTTCGGGCTGGCTTCGCCCATCACCCAGCGCAAGGCTTCGAGCAGATTGGACTTGCCGCAGCCATTGGGGCCGACAACCCCGGTCAACCCCGGCTCGATCAGCAGATCGGTGGGTTCAACGAAGGACTTGAAGCCGGCAAGGCGAAGACGGCGGAACTCCAACGCCGGGCCTTAACGCAGTGCAGCCTGCAGCTTGGGCTCCAGATCGGCCCATGTATAGGCCCCTTCCTGCACGGCGCCGTTGATGATGAAGCTGGGCGTGCCGGTGAGCTTATACTCGTTCACCGCCTGGTTGCGCAGATCATTCACCGCCTTGAACTGGGCCGGATCGGCCAGGCACTGATCAAATTTGGCGCGCGGAATGCCGCGCAGCTTCACATAATCAGCCAGGCCGCCCAGATCGGCCATGCGGGCGATGGCCTGCTCCTCGGGCAGCTTGGACAGCGCCTCCATCTCCGGCTTGGGGATGCGGCCGAAGGGTTCGGTCCAGCCGACCTGATCAGCATAAAAGGCGTTGAGCAGGCCGAAGAAGGCGGTTTCACCCTGGCAGCGCGACAGCACGGTGGCGGCATAATCCGGGCCGTTCAGCACGAAGTTGCGATATTCATAAGAGACATTGCCGCTGGCGACATATTTGGACTTGATGGTTTCGGCCGCCGCTTCGTGAAATTCGCGGCAATGCGGGCAGGTGAGCGAGGCATATTCCACCAGCTTCACGCGTGCATCGGGATTGCCCATGCGAAAGCCGCCTTCCGGCGTGGCGGCCACCACATCCACCCAATTCTGCCCGGCGGGCGCGGCGACCCCGGCCGGCAGTGCGGCATCGGCAGCCGGTGTTGCCGTCTTGCTGTCGTTGCAGGCCGCCAGCGTGAGGGCGGTGGCGGCAAGGAAAAGGGAGCGCTTCATCAGTTCGTCCTTCTGGGGGCAGCGGGGGTGGCGGCCTTCACGGCGGCGGCCAGCAGGGGTTCAAGCGCGGCCCAATCGAACACGTCGCTTTGCATCTTGCCGTTGATCAGGAAACTGGGCGTGCCCGTCAGGCCATGGGTTTGCACCGCATCGCTGCGGATGGCGAGCAATTTGTCCATCGCCGGCTTGGCCGACAAACACGCCTTATACTGGGCCAGCGGCAGGCCGGAAAACTCGGGCAGCTTGCCCAGGGTCGCCATGCGTGGGCCCTGTTCATCCTCGGGCAGGGCCTGCACGGCGGCGCGATCGGCCTCACCGATCTGCATGAACGGGGCGACCAATTGGTCCTGCCGCGTGTAGGCCTTGTTGACAAAGGCCCAGGCGGCGGCCGGGCTTTGGCAATAGAGCAGGTGCCCGGCCATGAGATCGATGCCGTTCAGCGAGAAGGAGCGATATTCATAGCTCACCGCGCCGCTGGCGATGAAGCGTGCCTTCACCACCGGCAGGCCGGTTTCGTGAAAGCTGCGGCAATGCGGGCAGGTGAGGCTGCCGAATTCGATCAGCTTCACCCGGGCATTGGGATTGCCGATCAACAGCCCGCCGGCCGGGGTGGCGGTGACGCGGCTGGCCCAATCGATGGCGGCCGGTTTGGCGACGGGCTTTTTCGCCGGCGCGGCGGCGACCGGGGCGGCGACCAGCACGGCGGCAAGGAGGGAGCGCATGAACATTCGCCATTCTTAGCGCGGGCAGACGGGCAGCGCCAAGCCCAATCCTCCCCAGCCGAACGATGGGGAGGTGGCACGCGAAGCGTGACGGAGGGGCCGCGCGCGTGGAGGTTCAAAGGCGAACCCGGTGGCGGGAGGCCCCTCCGTCGCCTGCGGCGCCACCTCCCCATCCTGCGGCTGGGGAGGACCTTCTTCACCTGATCTTGGGCGGGCCGCTGCTGGTGGCCAGGGCTTCGGCCAGGCTTTGCAGGGCGCTGCGCAGTTCGGGATCCTCGATCTGGCGCAGGCTGGAACGGGCCGATTCGGGCAGAGGCCCCGGCGCGGCCGGTGGCGGCGCGGGTGGGGCGGCCATGGTGGCGCCCTGTTCGATGACAATGCGGGCCACGGCGGCATAGCCCAGGATGCGGTTGGCGCGTTCGATGATCTGGGGTTCGACATGGCGCAGCATCGGCGCCAGCGCGCCGGTGGCGGCGATGGCCAGCGTGCCCTGTTCCTTGGCGCCGCGGGCAAAGCGCAGGCGCAGCGGCCGGCAGTGGCGGGCATAGGTGGGGCCGACGATTTCGCCCCAGCGTTCGATCAGCGCGCCCTGGGTGAAGCCGAACCGGCGAAACGCCACGCCGCCAACATCGCCAACCAGATCGGCAATGGCGCGGGTGCGGCCGCGCGGCTTTTCCGGTGGTTTTTCAGGCGGCGTTTTCGGCATCTGGCTTTCATGCCATAGCCGCAGCGTGAGTGATAGTTGGCCCCTGGCTCTGCTGGATTGGTATGGCGCGCATGCGCGGGTGCTGCCGTGGCGCAACCCGCCGGGCGCCCCCCTGCCCGATGATCCCGATTGGCCCTACCGCGTCTGGCTTTCCGAAGTGATGTTGCAGCAAACCACGGTGGAGGCGGCAACGCCCTATTTCCAGGCCTTCACCGCGCGCTGGCCGAATGTGGCGGCGCTGGCGGCGGCGGACGATGGCGAGTTGATGCAGGCCTGGGCGGGGCTGGGCTATTATGCCCGGGCGCGCAATCTGCTGGCCTGTGCGCGGGCCGTGGTGGCGCAGCATGGCGGGCGCTTTCCCGGCGAAGAGGCGGCCTTGCGGGCGCTGCCGGGGATTGGCGATTACACGGCGGCGGCGGTGGCGGCCTTTGGCTTTGGCCGCGATGCCGTGGTGATTGATGGCAATGTGGAGCGGGTGGTGTCGCGGCTGCTGGCGCTGCGCGCGCCGTTGCCGGGCGCGCGCGCGGCAATCCGGGCAGCATTGGCCGGGGTGCTGCCGGGTGCCCAAGCCGGCGATTTTGCCCAAGCCCTGATGGACCTGGCGCGGCGCGTGTGCACGCCCAAGGCGCCGCGCTGCCTGGCCTGCCCGATTGCGGACGCCTGCGCCGGGCGGCGGGCGGGCACGCCGGAGGATTTCCCGGTGAAGCCGGCGAAAAAGGCAAGGCCGTTGCGCACGGGCACGGCCTGGTGGATCGAGGCGGAGGGCGCGGTGCTGCTGGTCCGGCGGCCGGCGAAGGGCCTGCTGGGCGGGATGCTGGCGCTGCCCAGCTGTGACTGGCGCGGGGGTGATGCGCCGCCGCCGCTGGCCGGCGAGTGGCAGGCCCTGGGCGTGGTGCGCCACGGCTTCACCCATTTCGAGCTGGAATTGCAGGTGCTGGCGCTGCGGCTGCCGGCGCGGCCGGCGCTGGACGGCGAATGGGTGGCGGCGGCTGCGGCGGCGACCGGCCTGCCCACGCTTTTTGCCAAGGCCGTGCAGCTGGCGCTTGCCATGCGCGCCGAAGCCGGGACAATGAGGCCATGACGATGTTTTTCGATGTGCCGGCCACCGGCTTTTGCGGCGGCACGCTTGACCGGGCTGATGAGATCAGGCGCGATCCGGCCGCGCTGATCGCTTGCCGCGCCCGCAGCGACGCGCGCTGGCTGGTGCTGGATGGGCTGAACCCGGTGATCAAGCCGGGGGATGTGCCGGCGATCCTGTGGGCCTATCGATCCGATCTGCCGCATGATGCGTTGAGCGTGTTTCTGGGCATGAGCCCCGATGGCCCGCGCTTTGCCGCGGCGGCGGATTCAGCCGAGCTGGTGCGCGATTTCGGCGGCAAGCTGCTGGATGCGCGCGCCGCCGGGGCGCTGTTGCCGGTGGGCGATGCGGCCATCGTGGCGCAGGCGCGCAGCCTGATTGATTGGCACCAGCGCCATGGCCATTGCGCGGTGTGCGGCGCGCCGACAACAATCGCCAAGGGCGGCTGGAGCCGCAGTTGCGGGGCGTGCCAGGCCGAGCATTTCCCGCGAGTCGATCCGGTGGTGATCATGCTGGCGATCAAGGATGGCCACGCCCTGATCGGCCGCCAGCCGCGCTTTCCCAAGCGCTTCCTGTCGGCTTTGGCGGGCTTTGTGGAGCCGGGCGAAAGCCTGGAGGAAGCCGTGCGCCGCGAATTGTGGGAAGAGGCCGGCATCACCACCGGCCGGGTGCGATACCTGGCCAGCCAGCCCTGGCCCTTCCCGTCCAGCCTGATGATCGCCTGTTTCGCCGAAGCGCATGGTTTTGAGGTGCGGCTGGATCAGGATGAACTGGAAGAGGTGCGCTGGGTGACCAAGGACGAGGTGCGCGCTGCGCTGGCCGGCGAGGGCGATTGGCTGGCCCCGCCGCCGCTGGCGATTGCCCACACGCTGCTGAAAGCCTGGGCGCAAGACTGACCTGTGACATTTTTGTGACACTGCCCGGCCCACGCTGGTGGGTGGGGAAATCGACGTATGTTACGGATCGGTAACAGCGTTCAATTCGCGTACAGTGCCGAATTCAGCTGCCCGATCGTGAATGATGATTTGCAGTTAAATTGGGTGATAACGATAAAGCTTAACAAGTGGGGAGGATGAAATCTCGAACCTGGAGGTTTTTTCCCATGATGAACACCCTGATGATTCGCACTGTTGCCGCTTCTGCTCTGGCCATGGCACTGGCTGTTGCATCGCCCGCTGTTGCGCGTGATGCCAGCTATACCGTGACCATGAACCAGGACAATTTCTTCGGGTTCAACCCATCATTCAACGGCCTGGTGCCGGTGAACGACAAGGTTGATTTCAGCTTTTACGGCACCTTCTGGACCCGCCCGGCCTTTGGCATCACCGGCACCGGCGACAGCTTGTGGACCGAATTCGGCGTCGGCGCGGCCTTCCGGCCCAACGACGAACTGATCATCAAGCCGCAGCTCGGCATCACCAACGGCTCGCTGCTGTCGGGCGGCGCACGGCGCGGCACCGGCGCTGCCACCACGCGCGGCGCGGCCTTTGGCGATGGCATCGTGCCCAGCCTCACCGTCAACTACAGCGGCGACAAGATCGAAGCCGAATATTATGGCGGCTATTATGCGGCCCTGCGCAACCGCAACAACACCGGCGGGCTGGACTTCCTGCACACGTGGATCAACGTGGGTTACAAGGCCAGCAGCAACGTCTCGTTCGGTCCGCATTATGAGCTGCTGTCCAACACCCGCAACCCGGGTGGCCGCGCCAACAAGACCTATGAATGGCTGGGTGCCTATGTGCAGTTCACCCTGCCCAAGGGCTTTTTTGCCCGTTTCACCGCTGGTGCCGATCTGGACAAGGACAACACCGGCGACTTCTACAAGATGAGCGTTGGCATGAGCTTCTGATGCCGTCGGGGCGCGCCCTGCCCGGCGCGCCCCATCTTCACGCCGCCGCCATCTGCGCCACCAGCGCGGTGGCCTGTTCGGGCGGCATCGGTTTGCCGAACAGGAACCCCTGCACCTGGGTGCAGCCCAGTTCGCGGCACAGTTCAAAGGCGGCGCGGGTTTCGGTGCCTTCGGCCGTCGTCGCCATGTCCAAGCTGGCGGCCAGCCGCACGATGGCCTGTATGATCGAGCTGGCCTCATCCCCCATCGCCGCGGCGCGCTTCACAAAGCTGCGATCGATCTTGATGCGGCTGAAACTGGCCTTTTGCAGCGTGCCCAGCGCCGAATAGCCGGTGCCGAAATCATCCAGCGCGAAATTGATGCCCAGCGCCGTCAACGCCGCCAGCACCTGCTGCACCGCCGGCTTTTCGGCCAGGAACAGGCTTTCGGTGATTTCCAGCTCCAGCCGGTCCGCCGCCACGCCGTGGCGCAGCAGCGCCGCCTGGATCCGGCCGGGCAGTTCGACATCATCCATTTGCACAGCCGAAAGATTCACCGCCACCCGCACATGAGCGGGC
>CAZHTW010000096.1:0-10434 GCA_964535865.1 uncultured Sandarakinorhabdus sp.
CGACATCGCACTGGCCGAACTCGCTGTTGATGTCTTCCAGTTCGAACACTTCATCATAGGGCACATTGGCTTCGGCCAGCAGCACGTTCATGTGGCCGGGCATGCGGCCGGCCACCGGGTGGATGGCGTATTTGACCGAAACGCCTTCCTTCTTCAGCAGTTCGCCCATTTCGCGCAGCGCGTGCTGGGCTTGGGACACCGCCATGCCATAACCCGGCACGATGATGACGCTTTCGGCGTTCTGCATGATGAAGGCGGCATCGTCGGCCGAGCCGGCCTTGTAGCTCTTGGCCGGGCCGCTGGCCTTGGCGCCACCAGCATCAGCCTCGGCACCAAAGCCGCCGGCAATCACGCTGATGAAGCTGCGGTTCATGGCGCGGCACATGATGTAGGACAGGATGGCGCCCGAAGACCCCACAAGCGCGCCGGTGATGATCATCGCGGTGTTCTGCAGGGTGAAGCCCATGGCAGCGGCGGCCCAGCCCGAATAGCTGTTGAGCATGGAGATCACGACCGGCATGTCGGCGCCGCCGATCGGGATGATCAATGTCACGCCAATCAGGAAGGACAGGCCCAGGATGATCCACAACAGCGGGCCCTGGCCGGCAGCGGCGGTGGCATCGATGGCGAAAAAGGCGGTGAGACCAAGGATACCGGCCAGCACGCCCAGGTTCAGCACATGGCGGCCGGGCAGCAGGATCGGCGAACCCGACATGCGACCCGACAATTTCAGGAAGGCGATGATCGAGCCGGAGAAGGTGATCGCACCGATGGCAACGCCCAGGCCCATTTCGACGCGGGAAACGGCCAGGATCGCGCCTTCGGCGTCAACAATGCCAAAGGCCGCCGGGTTGAGATAGGCCGCGCAACCCACCAGCACAGCGGCCATGCCGACCAGGCTGTGGAAGCCCGCGACCAGTTCCGGCATCGCGGTCATCTGGATGCGCTGGGCAATCACCCAGCCAATGCCGCCACCAATGGCGATGGCACCGATGATCAGCGGCAGGCCGGTGGGGTGCAGCACCAGCGTGGTGCCCACCGCCAGCGCCATGCCGATCATGCCATTGCGGTTGCCCGCCTGGCTGGATTCCGGCGACGACAGGCCGCGCAAGGCGAGGATGAAAAGCACACCGGCGGCGAGATAGGCCAATACGGCCCAAGCCGGGGTGGCAGCGACTGCATGTTCCATGGATAATGCCCCTGCCCTGTTACTTCGAAGCCGCCGGCTTCTTGTCTTTTTTCTTGTACATGGCGAGCATGCGGCGCGTGACGGCGAAGCCGCCGAAGATATTCACGCTCGCCAGCACGACGCCGAGCAGTCCCAGCCACATCGACAGGCCGCCGCCTTCGGTGATGGCACCAGCCGCCGCCGCAATCAGCGCGCCGACGATGATCACCGATGAAATGGCGTTGGTGACGGCCATCAACGGCGTGTGCAGCGCCGGCGTGACCGACCAGACCACATAATAGCCGACGAACACCGCCAGCACGAAAATCGACAGGATCGACAGGAAATCCATCTGACTTGCCCCTTAACCCAGCAGCCGTTCGTGGACGATCTTGCCGCCCTCGGTCAGCTTGATGCCCTTCACGATATCATCATCGGCGGGCCATTCGGCAGACTTGGCCTCCTTGTTCCAGAAGGCCGAGATCATGTTGAAGAAATTGCGGCTGAACAGGGCCGAGGCATCAGGCGCGACGCGGCTGGCCGGATTGCTGTGCCCGATGATCTTCACGCCATGGCGCTCGACAATCTGGCCGGCCACCGCACCTTCGACATTGCCGCCGCTGTCCACCGCCAGATCGACCACCACGCTGCCCGGCCGCATCGAAGCCAGCTGGGCATCGGTGATCAGGCGCGGGGCCGGACGACCGGGGATCAACGCAGTGGTGATAACGATATCCTGCTTGGCGATGTGGGCCGACACGAGTTCGGCCTGCGCCGCCTTATATTCGTCGCTCATCTCGGTGGCATAGCCGCCGGCGCCTTCGCCGGAGATCCCGGCAACCTTCTCGACAAAGATCGCCTTGGCACCGAGCGATTCAATCTGCTCCTTGGTGGCGGAGCGCACATCGGTGGCCGACACAATCGCACCCAGGCGGCGGGCGGTGGCGATGGCCTGCAGGCCGGCGACACCCACGCCCATGATGAAGGCGCGGGCGGCGCTGATGGTGCCGGCCGCCGTCATCATCATCGGAAAGGCGCGGCCATAGGCTTCGCCGGCATCGATCACCGCCTTGTATCCGGCCAGGTTGGACTGGCTGGACAGCACGTCCATCGATTGGGCCCGCGTGGTGCGCGGCATGAATTCCATGGCATAGGCGATCAGGCCGGCCCCGGCATAAGCCTCGATCTTGCCGCGATCGTTGAAGGGGGACATGATGCCCGCCACGATCGTGCCGCTGGCAATGCCGGGCAGATCGGCCAATTGTGGCGCCTGGATGCCCAGCACCATCTGCGCGCCGGCAATCACTTCAGCGCGGCCGTCCACAATCGCTCCAGCGGCTTCATAATCGGCATCAGCGATGCGCGCACCGGCCCCGGCACCGCGTTCCACCGCAACACTGGCGCCCAACGCGATCAGCTTCTTCACCGTTTCCGGCGTGGCCCCGACACGGCTTTCGTTCGCCGCAATTTCCTTCAGCACCGCAAATTTCATGGCCGCCCCCTGAACGCGCAATCAGACCAGGAACACATACAGCGCCAGCACCACGGCAACGACGAAGATCGTTCCCCACTTGGTGGCGGCGGTGAAGCCCGAATAGGTCGACTTGTGACCGTCCATCGGATGATTGTTGCTGGCCATGGCTGGCGTAACCCTCAAAAATTGCGTTTCCACGTTGCACTGCCGCAAAGGCTGCGTCTCGCCTGTTAGCAGAGTATTTGGCGCTGTGAAGGGGCTGCGGCCCTGTCAGGGCAGACAGGGATGGGCTGCGGCCCAGAGTTTCAGCGCCTGCACGGTTTCGGGCACATCATGCACACGCAGCAGCTGCACCCCGGCATTGGCCCCGGCCAGCGCGATGGCCAGGCTGCCGGGCAAGCGCGCGTCAACCGGTTCATCGGCAGAAACTTTTCCAATCAAGGACTTGCGGCTGGCGCCCAGCAGGATGGGCACGCCCAACCCGTGCAGCAATGCAAGTCCCTTCAACAGGGCCAGATTGTGCACCAGCCCCTTGCCAAAGCCGATGCCGGGATCGGCAATGATGGAGTCCGACGCCACCCCGCCAGCCTGAACTGCGGCAATCCGTCCCTCCAGCCAGTCGAACACATCCAGCAGGGCGTCATCATAATGCGGGGCCTGCTGCATGGTTTCCGGCGTGCCCTGGTGGTGCATCAGCACCACCGGCGCACCGCTCGCGGCCACCAGTGCCAGCGCGGCCGGATCATGGCCAAGCGCGCTGACATCATTAACCAGCATGGCGCCGGCCGCCAGCGCTTCGCGCATCACCCCGGCCTTGCGCGTGTCGATTGACCAGGCCAACCCGGCCAGTGCGGGAAACAGGCCAGCCAAACGAGCCAGTTCGTCACCCACACGCAATTCCGCGGCACCGGGGCGGGTGGATTCGCCACCAACGTCGATCAAATGGGCACCGTCAGCCAGCATTTTCTGCGCCGCCGCGCCGGCCGTTGCGCTGTCCGCATGCCGCCCGCCATCCGAAAAACTGTCAGGCGTGACGTTGAGGATGCCCATCACCAGCGGCAGCCTGACACCGCCAAACCGCGCCAGCAACGGCCGCGGCCGGGTGAGGCGCTCCAGCCAGTCCGCCGGCACCGCGTCAGCTGCGATCAGGCCTTCGCTGCCGGCCCGGGTGAGCACCTCGGCGCGCGCAAACGAAAAGGGGCCGCCGGCCAACGGCAGCCCCTCCCCTTGCGTGATGATCGGGCGATAATAATGTCTTACCACACCTTGATCCGCTGTTCGGGCGCCAGATACAGCTTCTCGCCCGGTTTCACGTCAAACGCCTTGTACCAGGCATCCAGGTTGCGCACGACATAGGGCCGGAAGTGGCTTGCCGTGTGCGGATCGGTGATCAGCTGCTGCTGCAGGGCCGCATCGCGATACTTGGTGCGCCAGCTTTGCGCAAAACCCAGGAAGAAACGCTGATCACCGGTGAAACCATTGATCGTCTTGGCCTTCTTGCCCTTCAGGCTGCGCTGATAGGCGTCATAGGCGATGGTCACACCGGCCAGATCGGCCATGTTCTCGCCCAGGGTCAGCTCGCCGTTGATCTTCTTGCCCGGCAGCGGTTCATAGGCGGCATATTGTGCCACCACCTTGTCGGTGCCGGCCTTGAAACGGGTCACGTCCTCCGCGGTCCACCACTCGGCGAGCCGGCCGGTCTTGTCATATTTGCGGCCCTGATCGTCGAAATGGTGGGTGATCTCATGGCCGATCACCCCGCCGATGGCACCATAATTGATGGCATCATCAGCATTTGGATCAAAGAACGGCGCCTGCAGAATGGCAGCCGGGAACACGATCTCGTTCCAGGTCGGGTTGGCATAGGCGTTCACCGTCATCGGCGTCATGAACCACTCGCTGCGGTCCACCGGCTTGCTCAACTTGGACACCGCATCCTTGAACTGGAACTCGGCGACGCGGCGCATGTTGCCAGCCAGATCACCGCGCACGATGGTGAGCGCGCCATAATCCTTCCACTTGTCGGGATAACCGATCTTGGGGGTAAAGGCGGCCAGCTTCTCGCGGGCAGCGGCGCGCGTCTTCGGGTCCATCCACGCCAGCTTGTCGAGCCGGGCATCCAGCGCCGCGATGATGTTGGTCACCAGTTCGTCGATCTTGGCCTTGGCCGCCGGCGGGAAATATTCGGTGACATAGAGTTTGCCGATCGCCTCACCCAGCACGCCCGAGGTCATGTCCACCCCGCGCTTCCAGCGCGGCGCCTGGCTCGGCTGGCCGCCCAGCGTCTTGCTGTACATTTCGAAATTGGCATCAACAAAGGCCTTGGGCAGGCCGGGGGCCGCATCCCTGATGGCGAGGAAGGTAAGATAATCCTTCAGCACCGCCAGATCGGTGGCGCCAATGATCCTGGCAATGCCTTCCAGCGAACTGGGGGTGGAAATGATCACATCGCCCTGCACCGGGATGGTGGAACCGGCGATGAAACGGCTCCAATCAAGACCGGGGAAACGGGCGGCCATGTCGGCCACTGGCACCGGATTATAGGTTTTCTCGGCCTGGCGGCGCTCGACTCGGGTCCAGTGAACGCGGGCGATTTCGGTTTCCAGCGCGAAGATCGCATCGGCGCGGGCCGCCCCATTGTCGTATCCTGCAAGCGTGAACAGCGTGGCGATATAGGCCTTGTACTTGGCGCGCGCCGCAACGAAGTTCGGGTTCTTGTCGTCCAGATAATAATCCCGGTCCGGCAGGCCCAGGCCGCCCTGGCCGCCCTGCACGATGAAGCGATCCGGATTCTTGCGATCCGGGCCGACGCCCATGCCGATCGGCCCGCCCACGCCAAGGCGCAGATTGCGGCCCATGGCTTCGGCCAGATCAGCCTTGGTCTGGATGGCGGCGATGGCATCAAGATCGGGCTTCAACGGGGCGATGCCCTTGGCCTCGATGGCGGCTTCGTCCATGAAGCTGGCGAAGAAATCCCCAACCTTCTGGGCCTCGCTGCCCGGTGCACCACCGCTGGCGGCGGCCTTTTCGATGATGGTGCGGGTGCGTTCGCGGCTGAGATCAGACAGTCCGCTGGACATGCCATAGGCAGTCTTGTCTGCCGGAATTTCCAATGTGGCGAAATATTTGCCGTTGGCATAGGCGACAAAATCATCGCCCGGCTTCACGCTGGTATCCATGCCGGCCACATCAAAGCCGAACGTGCCGATCTTGGGTGCAACATCAGCCGCAAAGGCCGGGGCGGCCAGCGCCAAAAGGCTGGCCGAAATCAGAAACGCGCGCATCATTCACTCCCATCAATGCGGAATGGGCCGTGACCTATCGGGTTGACACAGGCCCGGCAAGGCCCGTGACAAAAATGCGGGAATGTCAGCCAGCCGGGGCCGTGGTCTGGCGGAATGCCTGGCGCCGGGCATCCAGCGGCACCAATCGGCCGTCATCATCCTCGGTGTGCCAGAAGGTCCAGCCGTTGCAGCTGGGCAGGCCCTGCGCAGCCGCGCCCATCTGGTGGATGGAACCGGTGCGCCCCGCCATGTCCAGGCTGCCATCAGCGCGCACGCTGGCGCCCACCCGGCGGCCGGGGCCCCACAGGCGGGTGCCGGGGCGAACAAAGCCGCTTTCGACCAGGCTGCCGAACGGAATGCGCGGTTCGGCGCGCTTGCCTTCGCTGTAAAGCGTGGCCCCGCCTTCCAGCGGCAACAGGCCAGCAATGCGCTGTTCGGCAACGCGGGCGTATTTTTCTTCCCGCTCGATGCCGATCCATTGCCGGCCGAGCAACTTGGCAACAGCGCCGGTGGTGCCGGTGCCAAAGAAGGGATCGAGTACGACATCGCCGGGCCGGGTGCAGGCCAGCAGGATGCGATAGAGCAAAGCCTCGGGCTTCTGCGTTGGATGCGCCTTGGTGCCGCCGTCCTTCAGCCGCTCATTGCCGGTGCAGATCGGGATCAGCCAATCAGACCGCATCTGCAGATCTTCATTCATCGCCTTCATGGCGTGATAATTGAAGCAGTATCGGCTGTTCTCACCCTTGGCCGCCCAGATCAGCGTTTCATGCGCATTGGTGAAGCGCGTGCCCTTGAAGTTGGGCATCGGATTGGCCTTGCGCCACACGATGTCGTTCAGGATCCAGAAGCCTTCATCCTGCAACGCCGCACCCACACGGAAAATGTTGTGATAGGAACCGATGGTCCAGATTGCGCCGTCGGGCTTGAGCAGGCGGTGCGCCGCCTGCAACCACGCGCGGGTGAAACGGTCATAGGTTTGAAAACTGGAAAACTTGTCCCAATCATCGGTGACGGCATCGACATGGCTGCCATCGGGCCGGGCCAGATCGCCGCCCAATTGCAGATTATAGGGCGGGTCGGCAAAGATCAGATCGACACTGCCAGCCGGCAGCGCGTTCATCGCTTCGATACAGTCGCCGCGGATGATGCGGTTGGTGGCCAGCTTTGGCGCAGCCTTGCGGCCGGACAAGCCGGTTTGCGCCGGCAAACGATCGGCATCAACAAGATCCGGGGCACGAAACGCCTGCATGAACACCTCCACCAATCAGATGAAGCAACCATGATTCAAGCCTGATTCCCGGTCAAGAATCATTGTGAATCAATCAGATTCGTCGATTCGCTGCCGGGCTGAATCAAAACGGGAACGGCACCATATCTTGAGTCCCGGGCCGCCGGGCGGACTCAACCCCTTGTGGTGTGACCAAAAGGACTCACCCGCAATTATTGCGCAATCAGTCCCTTCATCGGCTGAAAACTGCGGCGATGGTGCGGCGTGATCCCCAGGTGAAGCAGCGCCGCGCGATGGCTGGCGGTGCCATAGCCCTGGTTGACGGGCCAGCCATAGCCGGGGTGTTGACGGTCCAGCTCGGCCATGATGCGATCGCGCGTCACCTTGGCCACGATGGAGGCCGCCGAGATCGCCGGTTCCAGACCATCGCCGCCCACAATCGCCCGCGCCGGCCAGCGCCAGCCATTTGCAAACCCCGGTAGACGGTTACCATCAACCAGCACCAGATCGGGCGGGATGCCCAGCTGCGTCACGGCGCGGGTCATGGCGAGATGATTGGCCTGCAGGATGTTGAGCGCATCAATCTCGGCAACGCTGGCCTGGCCCACACCGATCAATGCGTCGCTGGCGGTGAGTGCGGCGAACAGTTGCTCGCGGCGCCTGGACGAAAGCTTCTTGCTGTCGTTGAGCCCGGGCGGAATCACATCACGCAGAACAACCGCCGCTGCCACCACCGGCCCTGCCCACGGGCCCCGCCCGGCCTCGTCAACCCCGGCGATCACACCCGCCACGGCGGAAAACGGCGATCCTCACCGGCGTGATAGAGACAAACCTGGTTGCCGGCCGGATCGCGCAGTCGTGCTTCTCGCCAGCGCCAATCCTCATCGCGCGGCAGGGTTTCAAACACCATACCCGCCGCTTCCAGCTGCTTGACCCAGGCATCGAGCGCCAGCGCCTCAAGATAGACTGTCGCACTGCCGGCCACGCCATCACCAACATGGATGGACAGCGTCACGCCATTGCCAGCTTCGAACCGGGCATAGCCATCGGCCGGGCTGTCCACGATCAGCTTCAGGCCAAGCTGGCGATAAAAGCCCACGGAGGCGGCATAATCCAGCGCCAGCAGGGTGACCTGGTTGAGCACCGGCGCCGGCGCCGTCACGTCATTCCACACCGCCTGGTGCCCCATCGGACCATGGCCATGGCCCAGGCCGGGCGCCGACAGCATCGCCATCCGCACAAAGCTGCGCGCCCGCACCACCGCATCGGCCAGGGGCAGCCCCTGCCCCAGCGAACAGGCCAGCGCGGCGGCCAGGGTGCAACCGGTGCCATGCGTGTGCCGCGTGTCGATCCGCGCCGATACAAAGGCCTGATGACCATGGCGGGTAACCAGCCAGTCGGTGAGTTGATCACCCTCCAGATGCCCGCCCTTGGCCAGCACGGCCCGCGGCCCGGCATTGAGCAGCTCCTGCGCCGCCAACAGCATGTCGGCTGCATCGGCGACCTCGGTTTCGGTCAAGGCTTCCAGCTCCGGCGCATTGGGCGTGATCACGCTGGCCATCGGCAGCAGCCGCTGCATCAGCGCCCACACCGCCTCCTCCTCGATCAGGGCAGAGCCGCCCTTGGCGATCATCACCGGATCAAGCACGATCGGCACCTGCACGCCTTCGAGCGCATCGGCCACGGCATTGATGATGGCCTCGTTGCCCAGCATGCCGATCTTGATCGCATCCACGCCAATATCGTCGATACAGGCGCGGATCTGGCCGGCCACGATCTCGGGCGGCACCGGGTGCACGGCGCTCACGCCCTGCGTGTTCTGCACGGTGATTGCCGTCACCGCTGTCATGGCATAGCCGCCCAGCGCGGCGATCGTCTTGATATCGGCCTGGATGCCGGCACCGCCACCGGAATCAGACCCGGCGATGCTGAGAATTCTAGCGACCATGCTTGCGCTCAATGCCTGCCGGAAAACGCGCCAACGCTGCACCCACGCGCAGCGGCCGGGGCTGCAAATTCCCGCCACAGTTCGGGCAAATGCCGGCCAACGAACCAGTGGTGCAATCGGCGCAGAATGTGCATTCGAACGAACAGATATGCGCACCAGCCACATCGGCCGGCAAATCAATGCCGCAGCGTTCGCAATCGGGCCGCAGTTCCAGCATCAGGCCGCCGCCACAGCAGCACAGACATCGTCCACAACGCGCGTCACCAGCGCCTTGTCCTCGCCTTCGGCCATCACGCGGATCAACGGCTCCGTGCCGCTCTTGCGGATCAACAGCCGGCCCTTGCCGGCCAATGCCGCCTCTGCCGCAGCAATGGCGGCCTGCACCCCGGCGGTTTCGAGCGGTGCGCCACCCTTGAAGCGGACATTTTTCAGCAACTGCGGCAACGGATCAAACAGATGCAGCAATTCACTCGCCGGTTTGCCGGTGGCGACCAGCGCCGCCAGCACCTGCAGCGCCGCCACCAGGCCATCGCCGGTGGTGGCATGATCCGACAGGATGATGTGGCCCGATTGCTCGCCACCCACATTGCACCCGCTCGTCCGCATCAGTTCCAGCACATGGCGATCGCCCACGGCAGCGCGGTGCATGGTGATGCCGCGCCCGGCCAGGAACCGCTCCAGCCCAAGATTGGACATCACCGTGGCCACCAGCGCCCCGCCTTTCAATGTCCCGGCTTCGGCGGCCTGGGCGGTGATCAACGCCATCAACTGGTCCCCATCCACCACCTGGCCGCGTTCATCCACCACGATCAGCCGGTCAGCATCGCCATCCAGCGCGATCCCGATATCGGCGCCCGATTCCAGCACCTTCAATTGCAGCGCCTTTGGGTGGGTGGACCCCACCTTGTCATTCACATTGAAACCATCGGGCGCCACGCCAATGGCGATCACGTCCGCGCCCAGTTCCCACAGCGCCTTGGGTGCCACCTTGTAGGCTGCGCCATGGGCGCAATCGATCACGATCTTCAACCGGTCGAGCCGCAGATGCTCGGGAAAGGTCGCCTTGGCGAAATGGATATAGCGCCCTTGCGCATCCTCGATCCGCCGGGCCCGGCCGATGCCGCGCGGTTCCGCCAGCGGGATGTCCTCGTCCAACAAAGCCTCGATTGCGGCCTCGTCCTCGTCCGACAATTTATAGCCATCGGGGCCGAACAGCTTGATGCCATTGTCGTGAAACGGGTTGTGGCTGGCCGAAATCATCACGCCCAGATCGGCCCGCATCGACCGGGTGAGCATGGCCACCGCCGGGGTGGGCATCGGGCCCAGCAAGGT
>CAZHTW010000097.1:0-10016 GCA_964535865.1 uncultured Sandarakinorhabdus sp.
ACTTCGTCATGTCGATGTCATAGCGCGTGGTGCGGCGGCTGCCGTCTTCGCGCGGTTCGGCTTCGATGGTGATGGCCTGCGCCGGGCAGACGGCTTCACACAATTTGCAGGCGATGCAGCGTTCCTCGCCATTGGGATAACGGCGCAGCGCATGTTCGCCGCGGAAACGCGGGGACACCGGGCCCTTTTCAAACGGATAGTTCAGCGTCGCCTTGGGACGGAACATGTAGCGTAAGGTCAGCCACATGCCGGAGACGAACTCCAGCAGCAGCAGCGACTTGGCGGATTGCAGCAGGGCCGTCACTTGGCAGACTCCCCAGCGGCAGCCACGCAGCTGCCCAGAAAGATCAGGTTGAGATGATCGCGCAGGGCCTGGCCCTCGGTCTTGCTCGAACCGGTCACCATCACCGAAACGGCAGCGCCGCCGCCGGGCATGGCCGAAACCTGCACCAGCGAAACGCAATATTTCTCGGTGAACAGGCAGCTTTGCGCCGGCGCGACAAAGCCATATTGGCCCGGCCCGATGTCCAGCGTTGGCCAGCTGCCGCTGATCGACAGGGCGGGCGTGGCGGTTTTCACCACGGCCTGATCATTGGCACCGGGCGTGATGGAGAATGTGAACTTGGGCTTGTCTTCGGCGTCGAGCGGCACATTGCCGTTCTTCCACTCGGCACCGGGCGCGCGCACCACGATCAATTGATCGTTGATCTGGCACGACAGCGCAGTGACCGCGCCGGCAAGGGCAAGGGCCAGCATCATGCCGGCACCGCCGCGAAATGCCCGCTGAACATCAGCCAGCCGGAGACCACCACCACCCAGAACAGGCTGAGCGGCAGGAACACTTTCCAGCCCAGCCGCATCAGCTGGTCATAGCGGTAACGCGGCACCGTGGCCTTCACCCAGGCGAAGACGAAGAACATGAAGGCCATCTTCACCAGGAACCAGACGAAGCCCGGCACGATATAGAGGAACGGCAGATCCAGCGGCGGCAGCCAGCCGCCCAGGAACAGCGTCGGGATCAGCGCGCACATGAAGAGGATGTTGGCATATTCGCCGAGGAAGAAGAGCGCGAAGGACATGGACGAATATTCGACCTGATAGCCCGCCACCAGCTCGGCCTCGGCTTCGGGCAGATCGAACGGCGGCCGGTTGGTTTCGGCCAGCGCGGTGATGAAGAACATGATCGCCATCGGGAACAGCAAGGGATTGAAGACATTGCCGTTCAGCACGCCCAGCACATTGCCCTTCTGGCTCATCACGATGTCGGACAGGTTCAGGCTTTGGGCATACATCATCACCGAAACCAGGATGAAGCCCATCGAGACTTCGTAACTGACCATCTGCGCCGCCGAGCGCAGGCCGCCCAGAAACGCATATTTGGAGTTGGACGCCCAGCCCGACATGATGATGCCATAGACACCCATCGAGGAGACGGCGAAGACATAGAGCAGGCCAACGTTCAGATCGGCCAGCACCAGCCCGGCATCGAACGGCATCACTGCCCACACCACCAGCGCCAGCACAAAGCTGATCATCGGCGCGATCAGGAACACGCCGGTGGACGCGCCAGCCGGAATGATGGTTTCCTTCATGAACAGCTTGGCGGCGTCCGCGAAGGTTTGCAGCAGGCCGAACGGCCCCACCACATTGGGCCCGCGCCGCATCTGCATCGCCGCCCAGATCTTGCGATCGGCATAGACCGCCAGCGCCACCCCCACCATCACCGGGAAGGCAATGGCCAGCACGAGCGTGAGATTGGCGAGGAACCAGCCCAGGCCTTCGCCGAACTGCCCAACAAACCAGCCGGTATAGGTCATTCCGCCGCCTCCCCATATTCGGGGGCGAGCAGCGAGGAGACACAGGCCGCCATGGTGGCACTGGCCCGCGCGATCGGGTTGGTCAGCTGATAATTGCTGTAAACATGGTGCAGCGGTCCGGCCACCGGCACAGCATCCACCCCCGGCAGGCTGGCCGCCCGCGCGATCAGGCCATCATGCGCCAGATCGGGCCATTGCGCCGCAATCCGCGCCCGCAGCGCCACCAGATCATCATAAGGCAGCTTCACGCCCAGCACGGCGGACAATGCCCGGAAGATCGTCCAATCCTCCCGCGCGTCGCCCGGCGGCTGCGTCGCCTTCAGCGCCCGCTGCACCCGGCCTTCCATGTTCACATATGTGCCGGCCTTTTCGGCATAGGCCGCCGCCGGCAGGATCACATCGGCATGGGCCACACCGCGATCGCCGTGCGTGCCGATATAGACGGTGAAGCGCCCGCTTTGGACATTCACCTCGTCCGCACCCAGCAAAAACAGCGCCTTGGTGCCAGCATCGCCCATCAGCGCATGGATGCCGCCATCAACGCTCAGGCCCAGCCGCAGCGCGCCCGCCCGCGCGGCCGCCGTGTGCACCAGGTTGAAGCCATTCCAGCCGTCGCGCACCACGTTCAGCTTTGCTGCCGCCGCCCGCGCCGCCGCATACAGGCCGGGCGTCTTCAAGGCGCCCATGCCCACCAGGATCATCGGCCGCCTGGCCGCTGCAAAGGCCGCGACCACATCATCCGGCAGCGCGCTCAGCAGCGCTGCCTCGTCGCCCAGTTCGGTGATCGGGAAGGACAGATCAACCGCCGGCCCGATGGCAAAGGCCTTGGCCCCGCCTTTCTTCACCGCCTTGCGCAGCCGCACATTGAGCAGGGCCGCCTCATGGCGCGGATTGGTGCCAACCAGCAGTATCGCATCCGCCGTTTCGGCCGCCGCCAGCCCGGTGCCAAACAGCCAGCCCGCCGGTTCGCCCGTGTCGAACAACGCGCCATCCTGCCGGCTTTCGATCCGCGTCGCGCCCAGCCCGGCCAGCAGGTCCTTGAACGCCACCATGTCTTCCACGGCGGCAAGGTCACCAACCACGCCGGCGATCTGATCACCGGTCAGGCCCTGCAGGCCCGCGGCAATGGCGGCAAAGGCCTCGGCCCAGCTCGCCTTCTGCAGCTTGCCGCCCACCCGCACCCACGGCGTGTCGAGCCGGCGCTCGGCCAGACCATCGATGGCAAAGCGGCCCTTGTCGGCCAGCCATTCCTCGTTCACGTCGTCGTTGATGCGCGGCGTCACCCGCAGCACGGCAGCCCCGCGGCTGCCCACCACGATGTTGCTGCCGATGGCATCCATCACATCGATCGAATCGGTCTTCTTCAGCTCCCACGGCCGCGCCTGGAAGGCATAGGGCTTGGACGTCAGCGCGCCCACCGGGCACAGATCAATCACGTTGCCCGACACTTCGGAGGTGACGGCCTTTTCCAGATAGCTGGTGATCTGCATCGATTCGCCCCGGCCGATCGCGCCGATTTCCTCGACGCCGGCCACTTCCTCGGCAAAGCGCACGCAGCGGGTGCAGTGGATGCAGCGGGTCATCACCGTCTTGATCAGCGGACCCATATATTTCTCGGTCACCGCCCGCTTGTTTTCCTCATAGCGGTTGGCGCCGCGGCCATAGGCGATGGACTGGTCCTGCAGATCGCACTCACCGCCCTGGTCGCAGATCGGGCAATCCAGCGGGTGGTTGATGAGCAGAAACTCCATCACCCCCTCGCGGGCCTTTTTCACCTTTTCGGATTTGGTGTGGATCACCTGGCCATCGGCCGCCGGCATGGCACAGCTGGCCACCGGCTTGGGCGATTTTTCCATTTCCACCAGGCACATGCGGCAATTGCCGGCAATCGACAGGCGCTCGTGATAGCAGAAACGCGGAATCTCGGCGCCGGCCGCTTCACAAGCCTGCAACACGGTGGCGCCGCCCGGCACCTCCACTTCGATTCCATCCACGGTCAATTTCGGCATGATCTCAACCCTGCCGATCCAGCCGCTGATGGGCCCGGCCGCATGATGGCCGCACGTGCATAAACATACTTCCAGTTGGACGGCCCACCGAAAGGCGACAGGCCGGCTTGGGTATAGCGAGGCCCTTGGGGCATGGGAAGGCAAAACAGCGACATTCTGCCGCGCCCGCGCAAAATTTCAGGGCGTTTGAGGTGCTTCCCGCATTGCGGCACAACCGCCACAATGCTTGGAAGCGAGAAGTTTCAAGCCTATAGCGCTGGCGATGTCCAGCCCAACAAGCAACCCTGTCCATATTATTGGTGGCGGCCTCGCCGGCTCCGAAGCCGCCTGGCAACTGGCCAGCGCCGGCATCCCCGTGGTGATCCACGAAATGCGTGGGGTCCCCAATGGCCTTGGGGCCACAGAGGCGCACAAGACCGACGATCTGGCCGAGCTCGTCTGTTCCAACAGCTTCCGCAGCGATGATCCCGACAACAATGCCGTGGGCCTGATCCATCAGGAAATGCGCAGCCTGAACAGCATCATCATGGCAGAGGCCGACAAGGCGCGCGTGCCGGCCGGCTCTGCACTGGCGGTGGACCGCGACCAGTTTTCCGCCGGCGTGACCGCAAGGCTCACCGCCCATCCCAATGTCCGCATCGTGCGGGAGATGATCACCGGCCTGCCGCCCGCCGATTGGGGCCAGACCATCATCGCCACCGGCCCCCTCACGGCCACGCCGCTGGCCGAGGCCATTCGCGGCCTCACCGGCGAGGATGCGCTGGCGTTTTTCGATGCCATCGCGCCGGTGATCCATTTTGATTCGATCAACCTTGATGTCGCCTGGTTCCAATCGCGCTGGGACAAGGGCGGGGCCAAGGATTATCTCAACTGCCCGATGGACAAGGCACAATATGAAGCCTTCATCGATGCGATGCTCACCGCCGAGATGGCCAGCTTCAAGGCGTGGGAGGCCAACACCCCCTATTTCGATGGCTGCATGCCGATCGAGGTGATGGCCGAACGCGGCCGCAACACGCCGCGTTTTGGCCCGATGAAGCCGGTGGGCCTCACCAACCCCGCCACCGGCCGCCGGGCCTGGGCCGTGGTGCAATTGCGGCAGGACAATGCGCTGGGCACGCTGTGGAACATGGTGGGCTTCCAGACCAAGATGAAGCATGCCGAACAGGTGCGGGTTTTCCGGATGATTCCGGGGCTGGAAAACGCCCAGTTCGCCCGGCTGGGCGGCCTGCACCGCAACACCTTCATCAAGTCACCGGTGCTGCTGGATGCCACCCTGCGCCTGAACGCCATGCCTTGTGTCCGCTTTGCCGGCCAGATCACCGGCTGCGAAGGCTATGTCGAATCGGCAGCCGTCGGCCTGATGGCGGCGCGCTTCGTGCTGGCCGAACGTCTGGGCCGGGAACCGGTGCCGCCACCCGCCACCACCGCGCTGGGCGCGCTGCTGTCCCACATCACCGGCGGTGCCAAGGCCGACAGCTTCCAGCCGATGAACGTCAATTTCGGCCTGTTCCCGCTGCTCGACCCGCCGGTGAAGAAGGATCAGCGCAAGCCCGCCCTGGTGGCCCGCGCGCGGGCTGATCTTGCCAGCTGGATGGCGGTGGCCTGACGCTGCAGATCCTCCCCCTCTGGGGGAGGATTTTCATGGCGGAAATTCACTCCTCCTCCGCCACCGGGCACACGCAGGCCGGCTTCGCCTTGCGCTTCACCGCCGTCGCCGCAAATTCCCTCGGGCTCAGCTGCCCATCGGCATCGCGGTCGGCGCGGTCGAATTTGGTGGCGCGGGCCACGGCAAATTCCTCGAAATCCAGCCGGCCATCCCTGTTGCGATCGGCCTTGGCGAAATCCTTGCTCCGGCCGGCCAGAAATTCGCCGCGGCTCACCCGGCCGTCATCATCCTTGTCGTATCGCGCCAGCCGCCTGGCCTCGCGCTGGGCATCGCTCAAAGGGGATTTGGGTGCGGCGGCCGGCGGTGCGGCACCCGCGTCCTGCCCGCCGGGATCGGCATCGGCCACGGCCAGCGCGGCGGCCGGCTGGGTGATCGGCGGCGCCCGCCACAGGATGGCGCCGGCAGCCAGCACACCCACCAATGCCACGACAAAACCCAGGATCCGGCGCATCGAACATGCTCCTGCCACCGACCCTGACTGGCATGGGATAAACCGGCTCAGCGGCCGAAGGCAACCGCCTTCAGCATGCGCCACTGCCGGCCCAGGCTGCCGCGCGGTTCCACCGCCTGCCCGGCGCGCGCCCGCACCGCATCGCGCAACGCCAGCGCCGCCAGGGTCCGCAAGGGCCGCAAGGGCCCCGGCGTGCGGGCGGGCACATCCTCCCCCAGCACCCAGGCCCGGCCCAATGCCTCCGCCGCGCCGGCATCGCCGCTGAGCAGCCGGGCGGCCAGCGCAAACAGCCGGCCACCGCCGGCCACATGCGCATCGGTCACGCCGTCATGCCCCAGCATGTCGATCCAGCGATCCTCAAGCCCCGCCAACTCCGCGCCGGACACCACCGGGAGCACATGCGCCTTCAACGCGGCCAGCAGCGGTTGCGCCGGCACCTTTCCGGCATCCAGCTCCTCCAGCCGCTCGCGCCACCAGGCCAGGCGGATTTCGCCCAGCATCGGCTCGGTGGTGGTCACCACCAGCTGCGCCAGTTCGAGGTCCAGCGCCATCAGGGCGATCAGGCCCGGCCGTGCGCTGGCGGGCGCATAAAGACACGCCAGCCAGCGATCACGGTCGCGGGCCTTCACTTCGGCCTCGATGATCTCCAGATCAGTCAGGTCAGGCCGGCCCCACCCGATAGGCGCACAATTTGTTGCCATCGGGATCGCGGAAATAGGCACCATAAAAGGCCTGCGGGCCTTCATCGCCGCGCACGCCGGGTGCGCCTTCATCAGCCGCGCCAGCGGCCAGCGCGGCGGCGTGCATGGCATCCACCTTCGCCCGCGTGTCCAGCACCAGCGCGATCATCGTGCCATTGCCGGCGGTTGCCGCCTGGCCATCATAGGCCGGGCCCGTGCCCAGCATCGGCGCCGTCCAGCCGGTGCCCCACACCACCGCCCCGGTGGGAAACTCCATCAGCCGCTTGATGCCAACGCTGGCAAACACCGCATCGTAAAAGGCAAAGCTGCGCGGCAGATCATTGCTGCCGAAAAGCGCATAACCGATCATGCTCATTCTCCCTTGGCCACTCTGGCGCGGGGAAACTGCCACAGCATTGGCGGCAAAACCATGACGTCAAAGGTCATTTGGCCAGGTCATTTTGCCAGTTCCGCCATGATGATGTCTTCCGCCGAACTGAAACTGGATTTGAGCCTGGGCGCCGCGAACGGATCGGCTGCCGTGCCGGTGAGGGCATAGGCGATCACCCGCCCGCGCGGCCGGTCAACCCACAGGCCGGCCAGCAGGCCATAAGCCTCCCCCAGATGCCCCCACCAGTGCGCGCCCTTGACCGGCTGGTCGGTCGCACCGGCCCGGCCGGACAGGCACTGCGGTCCGGCCCCGTAACACAGCATCTGGCCATGATAATCATCACCCGGCACGCCCTTGCCCGCCTGCCACACCGGCGCGGCCATCGCCTTCACCGTGGCGGGTTTCAACAGCCGCACGCCATCCACCTCGCCGCCGCGCAGCAGCAATTGGCCAATGCGGGCCAGATCGGGCAGGCTGATGCGCAGGCCGCCCTGTGGGGAAAAGATCGTGCCATTGGTGCCGGGCTGATAGGTCAGCAGATCGCAGCCACCCGTGCTGCGCACCGGGCAAGCCGGGCGCTGGCCGTGCAGATCATCCACCTGGGGCGTCCACGGCGCGGCCGGGTTCCACGCCGTCTCGTCGCGGCCCTTGCGATAGAGCACGGCGGCCCGCGCCAGCGCGGCATCGGATGCACCCTGCCAATTATAGCCGGCATCGATCTTCAGCGGGGCAAACACCAGCCGCGTCATCAGGCGGTCAAAGCGTTCGGCGGTGGCGGCCTCCATCACGCTGGCGATGATGCCATAATTGAGATTGGCATATTCAAACCGCCCGCCCGGCGCACCGGGGCCCCAATGCTGGGCGGTGAGCTTGTCGGCCAGCCGCTCCTCCAGCGCAAAGCCATAGCCAGGGCCATCGACAATGCCGCTGGTGTGCGACAGCAGTTGGCGCAACGTGACCGGGGTTTCGGGATGCGCCGGATGCCGCAGCCGCCAGCCCAGATACAGGCTCACATCCCGGTCCAGATCGAGCCGGCCTTGCTCCACCAGCCGCCACACCGCAATGGCCACCACCAGCTTGGAAATGGAGGCGACGCGCACCACGCTGCCGGTGGTGAGCGCACGGCCGGCGGCAATATCGGCCATCCCATGGGCCTCGGCGCGGATGATGCGCTTCTTGTCGGCCACCACGCCGATCACGCCGGACAGCTGCGGCGCGCGGCGGTCGGTGCCTGCGACCAGATCGGCCAGCGGAACGGCGGCCGCAGGGCTGGCGAGCAGCAGAGCCAGGGCAAGGAACAGGCGCATCGCTGGCTCTATAGGCATGGCCACGCGCCTGCGCTAGGCTGCTGCGATGACCATTCGCCTCGCTCTTGGCCTCATGTCCGGCACCTCCATGGACGGCATTGATGCCGCGCTGATCGAAACCGATGGCGAAGGCCATATCGCCCCGCGCGCCTTCATGTTCTTTCCCTATGAACCGGATTTCCGCCCGCGCCTGCGCGCCGCCATGGCCCGTGCGCTGGAAATGCGCGCCCCGGGGCGCGATCCGCTGATCGACGCGGTGGAACAGGAATCGACCGGCCTGCACGCCATGGCGGTGCACCGCCTGCTTGCCGCCACCCACACGCGGCGCGACGAAGTGGCGGTGATCGGCTATCACGGCCAGACCATCGCGCACCGGCCCGATCGGCGCTGGACCTGGCAGATCGGCTGCGGCGCCACCCTGAAGGCCGCCACGCGCCTGCCGGTCGCCTTTGATTTCCGCAGCGCCGATGTGGCGGCCGGCGGCCAGGGCGCGCCGCTGGCGCCGGGCTATCACCGCGCGCGCTCGGAAGCGCTGGGCCGGCCACTGGGCGTGCTCAATCTGGGCGGGGTGGGCAATCTCACCTGGTTTGCCGAAGATGGGCGCTGGGGCAGTTTCGACACCGGGCCGGGCAATGCCCTGATCGATGATTGGGTGCGCACCCACACCGGGCGCAGTTATGACGAGGATGGCAAGGTCGCGGCCAGCGGCATGGTGCACGACAATGTGCTGCAAACCCTGGCAGACAATCCCTGGTTCGATGCGCCGCCGCCCAAGTCGCTGGACCGCAACGCCTGGGATATCGGCGCCTTGCGCGGCCTGTCACCGGGTGACGGCGCCGCGACACTCACCGCCTTCACCGCCGAAACCGTGCGGCTGGCGCTGGGCCATGTGCCGCCGATTGGCCGCCTGCTGGTGACCGGCGGTGGGCGGCTGAACCCGGTGCTGATGGCCGAACTCGCCCACCGCTGCGGCGTGCCCTGCGATGCGGTGGAGGCCGAAGGCTGGAACGGCGACGCGCTGGAGGCCGAGGCCTTTGCCTGGCTGGCGGTGCGCGTGCTGGATGGGAAGGTGCTGAGCTGGCCGGAGACGACAGGCGTGCCGGCCCCGATGCCGGGCGGCCGAATGGCCTGAGACTCAACGCCCCATCATCTGCCTGATCAGGACCAGCGCCAGCGTGAAAAACACCAGTCCAATGGCACCCACACATAGCGTGCCAACACATTGGAGCAGCATCGAAATCCAATAGTCGAACGCTGCATCCGTTTTCCGGTCAAGCTTGCCCCGGTAGCGGATTTCGCCAGTGCGGAACCCGGCGAATGTCTTGCGAACCATGACGATGAACAGGGCGGGGAAACCAAGTCCGGCGAGGATCGTCAGCAGCCCCAGGGCCCCGCCGGGAACCGGCGCCACCGCTTATCTGCCGCCGTTGGCCAGCCGCATATCCAGGTAACCATCCACCGCGCCCATCAGCTGCGGCATTTCCTGGGCAAAGAAATGGTTCGCGCCCGGAATGGTCACATGATCGATGGTGATGTGCTTCTGCGTCTTCAATTTGTCGACCAGCTTTTGCACCGCCGAGGTGGGCACCACTTCGTCGGCTTCGCCGTCCACGATGATCCCGCTGGATGGGCAGGGCGCCAGGAAGCTGAAATCATACATGTTGGCCGGCGGCGCGATCGAGATGAAGCCCT
>CAZHTW010000098.1:0-5901 GCA_964535865.1 uncultured Sandarakinorhabdus sp.
GTGAAGATGCGCCGCTGCCCGCAGCCGATCATCAGCCTGATCCACGGCGCGGCCTGCGGCGGCGGCTTTGCCTTTGCGCTGGCCAGCGATATCCGCATCGCGGCTGACAGCGCCCGCATGAATGCCGCCTTCATCAAGCTGGGGCTGTCCAGCTGCGACATGGGCACCAGTTACTTCCTGCCGCGGCTGGTGGGGGCCAGCCTGGCCGCCGAATTGATGATGACCGGCCGTTTCATTCACGCCCCGCGCGCGCTTGCCACCGGCCTGGTGAGCCAGGTCGTGCCCGATGCCGAACTTGAAGCTGCCGGCGAGGCGCTGGTGGCCGAACTGCTGGCCACCTCGCCCATTGGCCTCAGGATGACCAAGGAGGGCCTGGGCTTTGCCATTGACGCTCCAAGCCTGGAGGCCGCCATTGCGCTGGAAAACCGCAACCAGCTGATGTGCGCGGCCAGCGATGATTTCAAGGAAGGGCTGGCCGCGTTCATGGAAAAGCGCCCGCCCAACTATGGCGGGCAATAAGCAATTGCCCTGCGGCGGTTGAAGTGGTCAAATCTCGGCGCTGGCGGGCGCCGGGGCATTGATGCGCCCGTCCGTTGGCATCACTGGGGGACCACCACCGATGACCATGCGTTCAACCACCGCCCTCTCTCTGGTCGCTGCCCTGCTGCTGGCGGCTGGCACTGCCGCGGTGATTGCCGCTGAAGAGGAGAATGTGGTGATGCCGGCCTGGCTGGCCGAAAAGACCGCCAGCCTGCCCAAGGCCAAGCGGGAATTTCTGTTGTCAGAGGATGGCCAGGGCTTTGCGGCCCGCCCTGACCTGTTGTGGAAGCGCTTTGAAAACAAGACGCCGGCGCAGATCGAAGCCTATATCGATGGCATGATGGATGTGCTGGCCGCCAAGAAATACCAGCCCGGCAAGGACATGGCGGCCATCCCGCTCGACACCAGCGACGCGGATTTCAACGAGTGGAAAACCCGGCGGCCGCAGGCGTGGAACCCGTCACGCGAACCGGGGCCGATCCACATCAACCGCTATGTCAGCAACTGGAACGCCGGCATCAAGACGTTTGCCGGCGCGCCCATCGCGCTGACGCCGGAGGATCTGAAGGCCGGCAAGGTGGATGTCGCCATCGTCGGCGCGCCGCTGGACATGGGTTCGGGTTTTCGCGGCGCCAAGGATGGCCCGGCCTATATGCGGATGACCAGCGGCATGGGCGGCATCGACATGTACACCATGGTCAATCCTTCGGCCGAACTGAACATCGTCGATTATGGCGATATCGCCGTGGACAATATGTCGACCGAACGCACCATGGGCCATGTCCGCGAAATGGTGGCGGAAATCGCCCGCACCGGGGCCATTCCCTTCATCGTGGGCGGCGATCACAGCCTGGAATATAGCGATATTGCCGGCCTGGCCGATGTGCACGGCAAGGGCAGTTTCGGTGTGGTCCACTTCGACAGCCATTATGATGCCGGCAAGGGCGGTGAGCATTTCATCACCCACGGCGCGCCCGTGTATCGCGCCGTGAAGGAAGGCCATGTGCTGGGCAAGAATTATATCCAGGTCGGCCTGCGCGGGGCGTGGCCGGGGCCCGAGGGCTTTGAATGGATGCGCGCCAATGGCGTGCGCTATCACGCCATGCCGGAGGTGGAGAAATCCGGCTGGCCCGCCGTGATGGAACGCGCCCTGAAGGAGGCCCGCGAAGGCGGCAAGAAGCTGTATATCAGCTTTGATGTCGATGTGCTGGATCCGGCCTATATCGGCGGCACCGGCACCCCGGTGCCCGGCGGGCTCACCATGCGCGAGGCGCTGCCGATCGTGCGGCGGCTGTGTGCCGAGAATGAGATCATTGGCTTTGAAATCGTTGAGGTCGCCCCCCGGCTGGACAACAGCTATCGCACCCCGCTCAACGCCAATTATATCATGCACGCCTGCCTGACCGGCGTTGCGATGCGCAAGAGGGGGATCAAGCAGATCGGCTATCTTGCGGACTTGACCACCGAACATGGTGCCGACGATCCCAAGGTGATCAAGGCGCAGAAGCCGGAGAAGCCGGTGGCCGATCTCACCCGCGCGCCGCCGGAACCCAAAGAGCGGCGCTGATTGGCCGGCATGCCTGCTGAAACTGCCGGCTCCCGCCGCCTGCCCCAGCGCTTGTCTGGCTGGCTGCGCGATCCGATCACCATCTTTCTGGCGCTGGGCGCGGCAATCTTCCTGGGCTGGTGGCTGCTGCAACCGCGTGACAACGAGATCCGCATCACGCCGGCCATCCGCGCCGCGCTGGCGGCCGATCATCGCCAGTTGACCGGCCATGACCCCGACCGGGCGGAGCAGCGCCGCCTGACCGACGATTGGGTGGCCGAGGAGATATTGTTCAGGGAGGGCCTGGCCCGCGGCCTGCATCTGGCCGATGGCACGGTGCGTGAACGGCTGGTGGAGCGCATGCGCCTGATCGCCGGCGGGGTGCCGCCCGAACCGGACGAGGCCGATCTGATCGATCATTATGCCCGGAACCGCAGCATCTATATGCGCGAACCGCAGATCAGCCTGGACCATGTCTATTTCAGCGCAGCACCCGCCGATCCGGCCGGCGTGCTGGCGCGGCTGCGCAGCGGAGCGGCGGTGGCCGGGGATGATTTCTGGATGGGCCGCCAGTTCAGCAGTTTTGGCGAATCCATGCTGCGCGGGATGCTGGGCACCGGCGTGCTGGCCGGCGCGCGCACCGCGCCGATCGGGCAATGGCAGGGGCCGCTTGTTGGCCCGCGCGGCGTGCATTTCATCCGGGTGAGCGCTCGCACCCCGGCCCAGCCCCTGCCCTATCTGGCGGCGCGCGAACAGGTGAAGATGGATTGGCAGGCCGAAGCCGCCGCTGCCCCGGTGGCGCGCGAAGTGGCTCGCGTGCGCGGGCAATATCGGATCATCGATGCACCGTAATGCCTTGGCGCTGTTCTGGCTGCTGGCCGCACTGCTGGCCGGGCCGGTGCGGGCCGATGCCATTCATGTCGGCCATTTCAGCCTGCTGCCAGGCCAGGACGGACCAAACAGCCATGAGTTGATCGGCGATCTGCCGGCCGATGCCGAAACCGGCACGGTTGTCACCCTGCCCGCCGGTTGCAAGCCAATGGGAGAAACAAGCCAGGGCATGGCGGGCCGCAAACGGTTTTCGCTGCGCTTTGCCTGTGCCGCGGCGCTGCCGGCCGATGCCGAAATCCGGCTGGACTGGCCGTTGGATGGCGCCAGTTTCCGGCCGCAGGGCGGCGCGCATGTCAGCCTGTTGCCCATGGATGATGGCATCACCCTGCCGCTGGGCGCCGGCCTGGCCGGCCCACGCGGCGGGATGGCGGTGCTGATGGATTATCTGGGCGAAGGGCTGGTGCATATTCTCACCGGCTGGGACCATCTGGCCTTCGTGCTGTGCCTGTGCCTGCTGGCGCAGGGGCGCCGGCTGGTGCTGCTGGTGACCGTGTTCACGCTGGGTCACAGCATCAGCCTGGCCGGCGGCGTGTTTGACTGGCTGCGCCTGCCGATGCCGCCCGTAGAGGCCGCCATTGCACTTTCGATCCTGTTCATGGCGCGAGAGGCGATACTGCCCGCGCGCGATTCCGGTTGGCGGCGGCAGGCGCTGATCACCGGCGGCTTTGGCCTGTTGCACGGTCTGGGCTTTGCCTCGGCACTCGGTGAAATGGGCGTGGCCAGCGATGACCGGCTGATCGCTCTGCTCGGCTTCAATCTTGGTGTGGAGGCCGGGCAGTTGCTGTTTGTGGCGGCTGTAATGGCGGTGATGGCAGCCGCCCGCCGTGTTGGCTTTCATGGCCCGGTGCAGACGGTGGCGCTGCACGCGGCTGGCGCCATGGCAGGCTTCTGGTTGTTGCAGCGGCTGGCGGGGTTTGTGGCCTGATCAGCCTTCGATGCGTGCCATGAGGCCGATGGGATCGCCGCGCTTCACCTGCTCCCAACGTTTGCGCGCGTCTTCGCTGCAATAGCGGCTTTCGCCCAGATCGGCGCGGTTGCCGCCCTGCGTGGCTGGCACGCCGGTGCGCACCAGGCCGCTGGCCAGGGCGACCACCACCCGCACCGGTCCGGCCCTGGTTTCGATCAGGCCGCACACGCCGGGCTGGCCGGTGCCATCCAGCCCGGCAATCGGTGCCAACAGAACGGCATCGGTTTGGCCGGCGCCGCGCACCAGGGCTTCGGCGCGCCGGGCGGCGAACTGTTCGGGGCCAGGCTCCGGCGCGCAGGCGGCGAGCGGCAACAAGAGAAGCAGGATCAGGCGCATGTTGGGGGCAATAGCGAAACTGTTCCTCGCTGCCTTGCCGGCACGTCGTCGCGGGGGGCTCAGGCCGGCTGGCTGGCGACCTTCTGCAGCATCTCGCCCATCATCTGGTGCACCATCTGGATGGCCTTCAAGGGCCGCACCATCACCTTGAAATGGGTGATCTGCCCGGCATCATTCCAGGTGATCATGTCAATGCCATTCACCTTGATGCCGTTGATCACATTGTGAAATTCCAGGATCGCGCTGCTGGGGCCCAGCCATTCGCCGGAATAGGTGAAGCCATCGCCACCCAGCACCTTGTCCGCACTGGCGAGATATTTGAACACGATTTCACGCCCCATCTGGGGGGTGTGCACCACGGGGCTTTCGAACACGCAATCGGGGTGCAGCATGTCCCACAGCCGCTGATGATCCGGGTGTTTCACATGATCGTGCCAGCGGGCGAGGTTTTCGGCGGCGGTGGGCATTGGGGTCTCCTTTGTGCAGAGAGACTAACCCAGACCCTGCGTCTCCGGCCCCTACCGCAAGCGGGAGGGGCGCAGCCTCATTCCGCTGCTTCGGGGCGGAACACGGCGGCGCCGGGCAGTTCCTTCACTTCGGCGGACCCGCGCTTCACGCGCACCCACTGCATCACGCTCTCAATGCCGAGATAGACGACTGGCGTGATGAACAGGGTGAGCACCTGGCTCACCACCAGCCCGCCCAACACGGCGATGCCCAGCGGCTGGCGCAGCTCGGCACCGGCGCCGATGCCCAGCGCCAGCGGCGCCGCGCCGGCCATGGCGGCAAAGGTGGTCATCATGATCGGGCGGAAGCGTTTGGCGGCCGCCTCGCGGATGGCGTGCGCCGGGGTCCAGCCATGCGCACGCTGACCGGCCAGGGCGAAATCGATCATCATGATGGCGTTTTTCTTGACGATGCCGATCAGCAGCACGACGCCGATGATGCCGATCACATCCAGCGGCATGTCGAACAGCCACAGGAACATCACTGCGCCGATGCCGGCGGCCGGCAGGCCCGACAGGATGGTGGCCGGGTGGACGAAGCTTTCATAGAGCACGCCCAGCACGATGTAGATCACCAGGATCGCCGCCAAGAACAGGATCGGCATCGATTTGGTCGAAGCTTCGAACTGCTGGGCATTGCCGCCCAGCGCGCCTGACACGCCCGCCGGTTGGCCGATATTGGCCGATGCCTGCTCGATCAGCGGCTTGACCTCGCTCAGCGCCACGCCGGGCAGCAGGTTGAACGAGATGGTCACCGCCGGCAGCTGGCTCTGGTGCGAAATGGTGAGTGGTGCGCCGCCGACCGTGATGCGCGACACCGCCGACAGTGGCACCAGCGCACCCGACGTGCCGCGCACGTTGAGGCGGCCGATGGCATCAGGGTTGGTCTGGGCGCTGGGATCAATCTCCATGATCACCTGATAATCTTCGGCATCGGTGAAGATGCGGCTGATCTGCTGGTTGCCATAGGCCGACAGCAGCACGCGGCGGATGCCATCCACCGGCACGCCAAGGCGGGCGGCGGCATCACGGTCCACCTCCACGAAGGCCTGACGCGCGCCGCGCTGATAATCGCTGTTCACGTCCACCAGGCCATTGATGCCGCGCATCGCCTG
>CAZHTW010000098.1:5911-10000 GCA_964535865.1 uncultured Sandarakinorhabdus sp.
CGCCTGCTCCAGCCGCGGCGCAAAGGCATAGAGTTCGTCCTTGTCCACGGCCGAGATGGTGTATTGATAATTGGTGGCGCTGGGCCGGCCACCAAGCTGCAAATTCTGCTGCACGTTGGGGAAGGCCGCAAAGCCGGGAATGCCGGCGGTGAGCTTGCGCAGGCGGGCCAGCACCGTATCGATATCGTCGCGCTCATCGCGCGGCTTGAGCGGCGCAAACAGCCGGCCACGATTGGATTCGCCGAGGCCCAGAATGGAATTGAGCCGCGCCACGGCGGGGTCCTTCTGCACCAGCGCAGCGGCAATCGCCTGCTTCTTGGCCATTTCCTCATAGCCAAGATCGGGTGCGCCTTCGGTGCCGAAAAACACGATGCCCGTGTCTTCCGCCGGGAAAAAGCCCTTGGGCACCACCATGAAGCCCCACACCGCAACCCCGATGGACGCCACGGTCAGGCCGCCGATGATCTTGCGATGCTGCAACGACCAGTCAAAGGCTTTCAGATAATTCACGGTCAACCGCGAGAAGGCCGCGGTGGTGATGCGCGCCACCCGGCCCGGCTGCTGGTGCCCGGACTTGAGCAGGCGCGCCGCCACCATCGGGATCAGCGTGAGCGACAGCACCGCCGACACGGCGATGGATATCGTCATGGTCACCGCAAATTCGCTGAACAGCCGGCCGATGATGCCGCCCATGAACAGCAGCGGGATGAACACCGCCACCAGGCTGACCGAGATGGACACCACGGTGAAGCTGATTTCATTGGCGCCGGTGATGGCGGCGCTGCGCGGATCCTCGCCCTCTTCGGTGTGGCGCACGATGTTTTCCAGCACCACGATGGCATCGTCGACCACAAAGCCGGTGGCAAGCGTGAGGGCCAGCAGCGACAGATTGTTGAGCGTGAAGCCAAAGAAATACATGCCGGCAAAGGTGCCGATCGCCGCCACCGGCAGCACGATGGCCGGAATGAAGGTGGCGCGGGCATCACCCAGCACCAGATAAATCACCAGGATGACCAGCAGCGCGGTGCCGACCAGCGTGATCTGGGCATCGAACACGCTTTCGCGCACCGATTCCGACCGATCGAGAATCTCGCTGATGTCCACCGATTCCGGCATGGCTTCGCGGATCGCCGGCAAGGTGGCGCGCACATTGTCCACCAGCTGCACGACATTGGCGCCCGGCTGGCGGCTGATGGCGAGGGTGAGCGAGGGTTCGCCGTTGTATCGTGCACCGCCACGCAGCCGTTCATAGCTGCTGATCACGCTGGCCACATCGGACACGCGCACCGGCAGGCCATTGCGGTTGGCGATGATGATATTGGCAAATTCGGAGGGCTTTTCCAGATTGCCCGACGCATCGAGCACGAAGCTGCGTGGGCCGCCGGTGATGGAACCCACGGCGATATTGCTGTTGGCCGCGGCCACCGCCGAGCGCAGATCATCCACGGTGAGGTTGCGGGCCGCCAGGGCGGCCGGATCGAACTGGATGCGCACCGCATAGCGGCGATCGCCAAAGGTCGTCACCTGCCCCGCGCCGGGCAGGGTTGAAAGCCGCGGCACCATCAGATTGTCGACCAGCGTCTGCAGCTCGTTCATCGCCCGCGTCTTGTCACGGACGGACAGGATGATCACCGGCGAATCAGCGGGGTTGATCTTGCGGAAGCTGGGCGGGCTCGGCATTTCGGGCGGCAGCCTGCGGGTGACGGCCGACAGCACCGACTGCACGTCGAGCGCGGCCGAATCAATGTCGCGATCCAGCGCGAACTGCACGGTGATCTGGGTGGAACCGGTGCCGCTGGACGAAAGCACCTGTTCGATGCCGGCCACAGTGGACAATTGCCGTTCGATCGGCGTTGCCACCGATGCCGCCATGATGCCGGGGTTGGCACCGGGCAGGCTGGCTTCGATCTGGATGGTGGGCAATTCCACTTCCGGCAGGGCCGACACCGCCAATTGGCGATAACCGAACAGGCCGCCGAACACGACCGCCAGAGTCAACAGGATCGTGGCGATCGGCCGTTCGACACAGAGGCGGACAAAACCCATCAGCCTGCGCTCCCGCTCATGGCGCGTTCAGGGCCCGTTGCAGAGCCGCCGGCCACCTGCGGCTTGCCCGGCGCCTTCAGCCGCACGCTGTCGCCATCCTTCAGGCGGGCGAGCGCATCGACCACAACCTGTTCACCGGGTTTGACCCCGCTGGCCAGATAGACCTTGCCATCCAGCCGGCCGGCCACTTCGACATTGCGCATTTCAACCTTGCCGCCGGCGCCCTTTGCCCCCGGCTGCGCCGGGCCGGACGCAACCGCCCACACGAACGGCGCATCGCGCCCGGTTTGCAAGGCGCTTTCCGGCAGCACGATGCGCGGCACGGCGGCACCCAACGGGAAGGCCACATCAACGATGGCGCCTGGCCACAGCACATCGCCTTCGTTGCGGAATTCCGCCCGCGCCGCGACGCCGCCGTTGCCGGGATCGATATTGTTGTCGAGAAACACCAATTTGCCCACGGCAAGCTTGCGACCGATCTGGCGGTCACGCACCTCCACCGTGCCGCCACCGGCCGCCATCACGGCGCGGGCCTGCTGCACATTGGCGGCCGGCACCAGGAAACGCACGTGGATGGGGGCAATCTGGTTGATCGTCACCAAGGGCGTGGCATCGCCCTGGCGCACATTGGCCCCAAGGCGGAAGCCCAGTTCGCCCGTGCGGCCCGTGATCGGCGCGGTAACGGTGAGGAAGGACAATTGCACCTGGGCAGCCTGCAGCAGCGCCTTGGTCGTATCAATCTGGCTGCGCGCGGAATAGGCGTTGGCTCTTGCCAGATCGCGCGCCGCGGCCGACACAAAGCCCTTGGCCACCAGCGCCTCGGCCCGTTCATAATCCAGGGTGGCGCGGCGTTCGGCGGCGATGGCGCCCTTCACTTCGGCTTCGGCCTGGGCCACGGCGGCGCGGGCCTGGCGGGCATCGATGCGGAACAGCAACTGGCCAGCGCGAACGGTGTCGCCTTCGCGAAAGGCGATGCCCACAATCTCGCCATCGGCGCGCGGCCGCACCGCCACGCTCTGGCTGGGGGTGACGGTGCCCAACGCCAGCAGCGTTGGAGCAAAATCCGCCATGGCGGCGGCCTGGGCCGAAACGGTTTGCGGCGGACGCTTGCCGACCCCAGCACCGCATTTTCCACCCTCCCCCTCGCCACTGGAGCAGGCAGTCAAAAGCAGGGCAAGCGCCAGTGCGCTGCCGTGGAACAGAGAAGGGGGCATGATTTTCATCGTCTTGTTGTCCAAAGCCCTACGCACCGGCACGCTGTTTCCCCCGCACCGATTGGCGCTGCGGGCGTTAATCAGCATTTTGCCGGCCGTGCAAATACGTTGTTGCCGCATGGGTGATGTTCAGGCGCGCATCTTCCAGCCTGATTTCAACACCCTGTAACAGGCGAACCACAAGGCGGCATTGACCAGCGCCAGCACCACGGCCCCCTGGACCAGCAAGCCATCAGCGTTGCCGATGAAGCCGGAACGGAAGCCATCGATGACATAGAAGAAGGGGTTGGCATGGCTGAGCGTGGCCATGAGTGGGCTGACCCGATCGATCACGTAAAATGTGCCCGACAACAGGGTGAGCGGCTGGATGATGAAGTTGGTGATGGCGGCGGCATGATCGAACTTGTCGGCCCACACCCCGGTGAGGATGCCGAGCAGCGCCAGCAGCACCGATCCCATCGTGCCGAAATAGAGCACCAGCAGCGGATCGCGGATCGGCACATCAACGCCGGGAGCAATCGCCATCACCGTCCACACCGCAAGGCCCACCAGCCAGGCACGGGTGAGCGCGCCGCCCACCCAGGCCAGCATCAATTCCCCGGCCGACAGCGGCGGCATCAGCACATCGATGATCGATCCCTGCATCTTGGCAACCAGGATCGAAGACGATGTGTTGGCAAAGCTGTTCTGGATCATGCCCATCACGATCAGGCCGGGCCCGAGGAAATCGGCATAGGGCACGCCCAGGATCACGACATTGTTGCGGCCCAATGCCGATCAGGCCGGGCCCGAGGAAATCGGCATAGGGCACGCCCAGGATCACGACATT
>CAZHTW010000099.1:0-9779 GCA_964535865.1 uncultured Sandarakinorhabdus sp.
TCGGCGATCTTGCGCAGGATGCGGCGCATGATCTTGCCGCTGCGGGTTTTGGGCAGGGCGGGGGTGAGGTGGATGTGATCGGGCACGGCGATGCCGCCGATTTCGGCGCGCACCGTGGCTTTGAGCGCGGTGGTGAGCGCGTCTGAGGCGGGCACGCCGGCGTTGAGGGTGACATAGGCATAGATGCCCTGGCCCTTGATGTCGTGCGGGAAGCCGACGACGGCGGCTTCGGCCACATCGGGGTGGGCGACCAGCGCCGATTCCACCTCGGCAGTGCCCATGCGGTGGCCGGAGACGTTGATCACATCGTCCACCCGGCCGGTGATCCACCAATAGCCATCGGCATCGCGCCGGGCGCCATCGCCGGTGAAATAGCGGCCGCGATAGGTGGTGAAATAGGTTTGGGTGAAGCGTTCATGATCGCCAAACACCGTCCGGGCCTGGCCGGGCCAGCTGCCCAGCAGCACGAGATTGCCGCTGGTTTCCTGCCCCGGGGTCCAGGGGATGATGGCGCCATCGGCATCGACCAGCGCCGGTTCGATCCCGAAGAAGGGCCATGAGGCGCTGCCGGGTTTGAGCGGCGTGGCCCCGGGCAGCGGGGTGATCAGGGCGCCGCCGGTTTCGGTTTGCCACCAGGTGTCAACGATCGGAAGCTGGCCCTTGCCGACGACGCGGTGATACCAGTTCCAGGCTTCGGGGTTGATCGGTTCGCCCACCGTGCCGAGCAGGCGCAGGGACGAAAGATCGTGGCGCTGCACCGGTTCATCGCCATCCCGCATGATGGCGCGGAGCGCAGTGGGCGCGGTGTAGAAGATGTTCACCTTGTGCCTGGCGATCACCTGCCAGAAGCGGTCGTTGGCCGGGAAGCTGGGGATGCCTTCGAACATCAGCACGGTGGCCCCGGCGCTGAGCGGGCCATAGACGATATAGCTGTGCCCGGTGACCCAGCCGACATCGGCGGTGCACCAGAAGATCTCGCCGGGGCGATAATCGAACACGGTTTCAAAGGTGAGATTGGCCCAGAGGAGATAGCCGGCGGTGCTGTGCAGCACGCCCTTGGGCTTGCCGGTGGAGCCGCTGGTGTAGAGGATGAACAGGGGATCTTCGGCGTTCATCGGCTCAGGCGTGCAGCTTTCGGGCACCTCGGCCCGCACGTCGTGCCACCAATGGTCCCGCCCCTCCACCATGGCGATGCGGCCGCCGGTGTGGCGCACCACCAGAACGGCCTCCACGTTCACGCCGGCAACTTCCGCCTTGTCGCAGGCGGCGTCCGCAATGGATTTCAGCGGGATGGACTTGCCGCCGCGCCGGCCTTCATCGGCGGTGATGATGAAGCGGCTCTGGGCATCCTCGATCCGGCCGGCCAGGCTTTCGGCGGAAAAGCCGCCGAACACCACCGAATGCACCGCGCCGATGCGGGCACAGGCCAGCATGGCCATGGCGGCTTCGGGGATCGTCGGCATGTAGATGGTGACCCGGTCCCCCTTGTCCACGCCCAGCGCCACCAGGGCATTGGCCATGCGCGCAACCTCGCCGCGCAGCTCGCCATAGGTGATGCGGCGGGTTTCGGCGGCGGGATCATCGGCTTCCCAGATGATGGCGGTGCGGGTGGGGTCTGCATCGGCCCAGCGATCGAGGCAGTTCCAGCTGGCGTTGATCACGCCATCTTCGAACCATTTGATCTCAACCGGGTCCCAGCGCCAATTGCCCATCACCGTGGGCGCCCGATACCAATCCAGCCGGCCGATCTGATCGCGCCAATAGCCATCGGGATCAGCCAGGCTGCGGGCGTGCGCCTGGGCATATTGCGCCGCCGTGGTGCGGGTGACGGCCAGCGCGGCGGGGGTGACGGGGTGGATCGTGTCGGTCATGGCGCACAGACTAGGCCGGGCGCGCGCCGTGGGCTAGAGGGAGCGCATGGCCTTCCCCCCCTCCAAAGCGATGGCATGCGCGCTGGACGAAGCCCGCGCTGCGGCGGCACGCGGGGAGGTGCCGGTGGGCGCGGTGATCACCGATGCCAGCGGGGCGATCATCGCGGCGGCGGGCAACCGCACCCGCGAACTGGCCGATCCCACCGCCCACGCCGAACTGCTGGCCATCCGTGCCGCTTGCGCCGTGATTGGCAGCGAGCGGCTGATCGGCTGCACCCTCACGGTCACGCTGGAACCCTGCGCCATGTGCGCGGCGGCCATTGCCGCGGCGCGGGTGGAGCGGTTGGTCTATGGCGCATCCGATCCGAAATCGGGCGGGGTGGAACAGGGCGCCCGCGTGTTCAGCCATGCCCAGGCCCATCACCGCCCGGAAGTGATCTCCGGCGTGGCCGAGGCCGAATGCGCCGCGCTGCTGAAGCATTTCTTTGCGGCGCGCCGTGCCTGACAGCCGGCCGCTGACCCCCGGCGAGATTGCGTTGGCGGCCAGCGTGTTTGGCCCGGCGCTCGATCCGGCCCCGGTGAACGTCCGCCGCGCAAAATATTGGGCGCTGCACCCCTGGTGGGTGACGATGGCGCCCGATGGCCACATCTGGTGCCACCCCAACGGCCCCAATTGGTCCGCCGATTATGCCGCCGAACTGCCCGGTTTCCAGGCGCATTTCATTCACGAGCTGGTGCATGTGTGGCAGTTTCAGCGGGGCGGCCATCTGGCGCTTCGCCGGCCGCCGTTCGCCCGCTATGCCTATGTCATCACGCCCGGCAAGCCGTTCGCCCGCTATGGCCTTGAACAGCAGGCGATGATCGTGGAGCACGCCTTTCGCGCCCGGTTGCGCGGCCGGCCCGATCCGGCACTGGAGGCACTGTTGCCCTTCGCAGCTTGGCAGTGAGGCGCCGATTTGGCAGGCTGACCGCCAAACAGGGGAAAAACATGCTGAAATCCATCATTGCCGCCGCGCTGATCGCCAGCCCGGCGCTGGCGGCCGACACGGTGATCATCAACGCCCGCATCCACACCATGGCCGGCAAAGGCGCCGCGGCTGATGGCGGCCGCGTGGCACAGGGCCTTTGCATCACCAATGGCCGTATCACGCAGGTGGGCAGCACGGCACAGGCACGGGCCTGCATCCGCCCCGGCACGCGGGTGATCGATGCCGGCGGGCGGCTGGTGCTGCCCGGCCTGATCGACAGCCACATGCATGCGCTTTCCGGCAGCCTGGCCGATACCGGCATCGATTTCGCCGCGGCCGACACGCCGGAAAAGCTGCAAGCCGCGCTGGCCGCGCTGAAAGCTGCCAGCCCGAGCGGCGGCCCGATCCAGGCGCGCGGCTGGCAGAATCATCTGTTTGGGCCCAGCGGCCCCACGGCCGCCGCGCTGGATGCGGTGTTCGGAGATCGCATCGTGCTGATCGAATCGGTGGATGGCCACAGCAGCTGGTATAGCAGCGCCGCGTTGAAGGCTGGCGGCATCAGCGCCGCGACGCCCGATCCGGTGCCCGGCAGCAGCTTCTGGGAACGCGATGCCGCCGGCAATCCCACCGGCACCGCGCGCGAGGGCGCCGATGCCGAAATGGCGCGGCGGCTGTTTGCTCCCACCATGGCCGCCTATGCCGCCGCCTTCCGCCGCTGGCTGCCGCGGGCGCTGGAATCCGGCCTCACCGGCCTGTTCGATGCCGGCATGGGCGCACCCGATGAGGCATCGGCCTACCGGTTGCTGGCGGGCATGGAAGCCGCCGGGCAATTGCCACTGCGCTATTTCAGCTCCACGGCCAACCGGGGGGAGGGTGATGATCCCGTGGCCCGGCTGGTGCGGCTGAGGACCGACTATGGCAGCCGGCTGCTGCGGCCAACGGCGGTGAAGCTGTTTGCCGATGGCGTGCCCGAAGGCCACACCGCGTTCCTGCTCGCCAATTACAAGGACAAATCCGATTTCAAGGGCGTGCCGATGATGACCGATGCGCATCTGGATGCCCGCATCACCGCCGCCGAACGGGCCGGGGTGCCGGTGCATGTCCACGCCATTGGCGGCGCGGCCGTGCGCCAGGTGCTGGATGCCGTCGCCCGCGCCCGCTTTGCCGGGCTGAACGGCCAGCGCCATGCCATTGCGCACATGGATCTGGTCGATCCCGCTGATGTGCCGCGCTTCGCCAAATTGAACGTGGTGGCGCAAACCAGCATCCAATGGGCCACGCGCGACCCGAGCTATGACAATATCGGGCGGTTCGTGGGCACTGATCTGATGGAAGGCGCCTATCCGGTGAAAAGCCTGATCGCATCCGGCGCGGTGCAGAGTTTCGGCACGGATTGGCCGGCCGCTGCCTATCTTTCCACCTGGAAACCACTCACCCAGATCGAGGTTGCCGTCACCCGCCGCCTGCCCGGCCGCCGCGATGTGCCGGCCCGCAATCCGGCGGAAGCGCTCAGCGTGGCGCAGGCGGTGCGGGCACTCACCCATGGCAGCGCCTGGCAACTGGGCGTGGAGCGCGAGCTTGGCAGCCTGGAGGTGGGCAAGCGCGCCGACCTGATCATGCTGGACCGCGACATTTTCCGCATCGATCCGTCCACCATCGCCGCCGGCCGCAGCCTGCTGACGATGGTGGACGGCCGCGTGGTGTGGGACGCGCGTTAGGCAAAACCCCGCCCGCGCTGGATGGCCAGATCGCACGGCCGGCACAGCACGCGCACATTGCCGTCGACATAGCCGGCCTCGGCAGCCAACCGGTCCAGCACGGTGTCGCTGCCCGGCAGGGGCTTGGCGCATTGCGCGCACAGGCCGCCTTGCGCCTTGACCATCCGCGCTTTCAACGATGCCCGCGCGTTGGGCTTGCCGCGCTCGTCAAAGGTCAGCTCCTTGTAGACCTTGCGGTTCAGCGCAAAGCGCAAGCCCTCATCGTCTCCGGCGGCTGCATCGATGCGGGCGCGGATATCGTCCAGCAAGGCGCGGGCGGCCACCAGTTCGGTTTCGGTCAGGGTGCGATTGGCCGTCATGGTTGCGATACCTCGATCAGCAGCTTGCCGAAATTGCCGCCGCTATACAGTTCTTTGACAGTCTCGACCGCGTTTTCCAGGCCGGGGCGGATATCCTGCCGGGTCTTCAACTGCCCGCCCAGCATCCAGCCGGCCAGCGCCATGCCGCTTTCCGCAAAGCGCGGCGCGAAATCGGTGACGATGAAGCCGCGGATCAACAGCCGGCGCATCAGGATCATCGTCCAATATCCCGGCGGATCATTGGGCGTCACATCATTATAGCCCGAGATCATGCCGCACAGCGCCACCCGGCCAAACAGCTTCATGCGGTTCATCACCTCGATCATGATCGGCCCGCCAACCTGTTCGAAATTGATGTCGATCCCGCCCGGCGCCAACCGGTCAAGCGCGGCGCCCACATCCTCATTCTTGTAATCGATGCAGGCATCGAACCCGAGTTCGTTCACGACATAATCGCACTTGGCCTTGCCGCCAGCGATGCCGATCACGCGGGCGCCCTTGATCTTGCCGATCTGGCCGACAATCTGCCCCACCCCGCCGGCCGCCGCCGACACCACCAGCGTCTCGCCCGGCTTGGGCTGGCCGATATCGAGCAAGCCGAAATAGGCCGTGGGGCCAACCAGCGCCAGCGTGCCATAGGTGGCGGCCAGTGAAATGCCGGGCAACTGCGGCAGCGGGCTCATCATGCTGCCATCCGACACGATCAGATCGGCCCATTCGCCCAGGCCGGCCATGATCTGGCCCACCTCAACCCCGGCCTTGCGGCTGGCGATCACCCGCCCGCACACGCCGGCGCGCATCGGCGCACCCAGCGCCACGGGCGGCATATATTGCTCCATGTCGCTCATCCAGATGCGGTTGGTGGGATCCAGCGACAGATAGATCACGCCCAGCAGAAACTGGCCTTCGGCCAACTCGGGCACGGCCTCACTCACCAGTTCCAGATCGCCGTCGGCAATATCGCCCACCGGCCGGCTGGCCAGTTTCCACACCTTGCGCATCATGCTTCGTCTCCTCGTTTGATCTCGTTCAGAAAATCGTTCAGCGCGGCGGCGGCCATCGGTTCGGCCAGCGTGGGAGCATGGCCCACGCGCGGCACAGTCACCGCCGTCAGCCCCGGCAAGCGCTGCGCCATGTCGGCTTGCGTGGCGGCCGACAGCACATCAGACAGCGCCGCCCGCAGGCTGAGCACCGGCATGCCAGCCAGGCTGTCAAACGCCGCCCAATCATCAGCGCCGGCATCGCCGTGCGGCAGACGAAAGGGTTCGGCGATGCGCGGATCATAATCGAAGATGATGCGCCCCTGCGGCGTGATCCGGCACAGGCGCTTGGCAAAGCCCAACCAGTCGTGCAGCCCCCAATCCGGATAGATGCCGGCATTGCGCGCCGCCAGATCGCGCGCCGCATGCACCCAGGTGAGCCAGTTGCCGCCGCGCCCGACATTGGCGCGCAGCCGGGCCAGCCCCGCCGGCTCCAGCGCCGGGCCAATATCGTTCAACACCACACCGGCCATCGCGCTGCGGTGCGCCGTCGTCAGGCGCAGTGCCAGCACCCCGCCCAGCGACGATCCCAGCGCCACAAAGCGCCCCACCCCGGCCGCATCCAGCACCAGCGACAGATCCCGCAAATAGGTGAGCGGCAGATAGGACAGCGAATCGCGCGCAAAGCCTGATTCGCCCCGCCCGCGCAGATCGGGCGCGATGATGCGCCATTGCCCGCCCAGGCTGTCGCCCAGATGGGCAAAATCACTGCCGTTGCGGGTAAGGCCGGCCAGGCACAACAAGGTGGGGCGCCCATCCGGCACCCCCGGCGCATGATGTTCGCGCCAGCACAGCCGCACATTGTCGCCTGAAAACACATAGGCTTTCTGCCAGCCCGGGGCCGGAGTGAGGCGGGTGGTGGCAGCGGCAGGCAGCATGTTTTGACTCTGACTCAGGTTGCGCGCTATAGGATGCCCGTCCCGGGGGGGATAGGGAAGAACAAGCAAAGTGGCAACGCGCGCCGTCGACTCACGTTCCAGCACCACCGCGCAGGCGCGCGGCACCAGCCGCACGCGCGCTGCGCCCGATGTGCGCGCCCGCCGCTATGATCCGGCCGAAACCAAGATGCGCGTGCTCGCCGCCGCCCACATGCTGTTTTCGAAACAGGGTTTTGCTGCCACCGGCACCGCCGATATCGCCCGCGAGGCCGATGTGTCGGAAGGCTCCATCTTCTATCACTTCGGGTCGAAAAAGGCACTGTTGGCCGAACTGGGCCGGCGCCATGGCGAAGCGATGATCGCCGTGATGGAAGACGGGTTTGCGCTGGAAGATCTGGAACCCGGCATCACCGTGCCGCGCGTGCTGCGCTTCGTGCGCGACAACATGATCTGGGAAGGCGCCGAACCCGATTGCAACGAATGTGGCCCCAAATCCAAGATGGCCCAAACCCCGGATGCCGAGCCTTTCTATCATGCCGCCAAGGAAGTGACGACGGACTGGATCAAGCGCCACATGCAGGCCGCCCTGGGCAAGCGCGGCATCACCAACGTCGATATCGATATCGCCGCCAGCTTCACCCACCATGTCGTGGGCGATGCCATTGATCGCTGGCTGTGCGCCGCCACCCCGGAAGAGGCGGACCGGATCGAGCGCGAAACCGTGCGCTACATCCGCGCCGCTTCGGGATATGTGGTGGAATAATCCCGTTGCCCCGGCCATGATGCCGGCATGATCTTCACACCAGAAACCGCCATCCTTGCCCTGGGCCCGGATTTCTTCGATCCCGTGGCTGCGGCGAATTTCCCGCAGGCGATCCTGCGCTTCCGCAATGATCGCGCCGCCGCGCAGATTGGGCTGGAGGGCCTGAGCGACGAGCAGTGGCTGCAGCATTTCGGCCGCTTCACGCCCCTGCCCGGCAGCCTGGCCCAGCCGCTGGCGCTGCGCTATCACGGCCACCAGTTCCGCACCTACAACCCCGATCTGGGCGATGGCCGCGGCTTCCTGTTTGCGCAATGCCGCGATGATCAGGGCCGGTTGCTGGATCTGGGCACCAAGGGCAGCGGCACCACGCCGTGGAGCCGCGCCGGCGATGGCCGTCTCACGCTCAAAGGCGCGGTGCGCGAAATCCTCGCCACCGAAATGCTGGAGGCGCTGGGCGTCGCCACCTCCCGCACGTTCAGTGTGATCGAAACCGGCGAGGATCTGGCCCGCAATGACGAGCCGTCACCCACGCGCTCGGCGGTGCTGGTGCGCCTCAACCACAGCCACGTCCGCTATGGCAGTTTCCAGCGTCAGGCCTTCCACCAGAACCGCGAGGGGCTGACAAGGCTGGTGGATTATTGCCTCACCAACCTGGCCCCGGGTGCCACCGGGCCCACGCCAGCCGGCGCCCTGATCGATCATGCCGTCAAGGGCGCGGCGCGCATGGCGGCGCAGTATATGGCTGCCGGCTTCGTGCACGGCGTGCTGAACACCGACAATATCAACATCACCGGCGAAAGCTTTGATTATGGCCCCTGGCGCTTTGCCCCGGCCTGGGATGCCGGCTTCACCGCCGCCTATTTCGATCATTATGGCCTCTATGCCTTTGGCCGCCAGGCCGAGGCATTGCAGTGGAATCTGTTCCAGCTGGGCAGCGCCCTGCGCCCGATCGCCGAGACCGAGGAGCTGAAGGGCCCGCTGGAAACCTACCCGATCCGCTATCGCGCCGCGCTGTCCGATGCGATGCTGGGCCGACTGGGGGTGAAGCGGCTGGGCACCCAGGAAGACGAGGCACTGGTGGAGGCGATGCAGCGTGCGCTGGTCGCCACGCAGATGGACCCGGATCGTTTCTTCTTCGATTGGCGCGGCGGCGTGCGGCGCGGGGCGTCACCGGCAGACCATCATTACAGCCACGACGGCTTCACGGATTTTCTGCGCCTGATCCCGGATTTCGCGTCAGCCACGCCGTCCCACGAATATTGGTCAGACGAAGCGCCCTGCACCATGCTCATCGACGAGGTCGAAGCCCTGTGGGCGCCCATCGCCACGCGGGACGACTGGGCGCCGCTCCACGCCAAGATCACGGCCATTCGGCGGATGGGCACGGCGCACCGGGCGGGTTGAGCCCACCCCCGACCCTTCTTGGCTGCGGGTGGGAATGCTCACCGCACCAGCATTGGCCCCAGCGCGCGGCCGCCAAACACATGCACATGCAGATGGGGCACCTCCTGGTGCGCGTTCAACCCGGCATTGGCCAGCAGGCGATAGCCCGGCTCCTCCAGCCCCAACAGCTTCGCGGTCTCTCCCACCGCCCGCACGAAGCCGGCAATCTCCGCCTCGCTGGCGCCGGCCGAAAAATCCGCCCAGCTGCGCCATGGCCCCTTGGGGATCACCAGCACATGGGTGGGTGCCTGTGGATTGATATCGTGAAAGGCCAGCGCGTGCGGCGTTTCGTGCACACGCTTGCACGGAATCTCGCCGCGCAGGATGCGGGCGAAGATATTATTGTTGTCATAATCGCCCAGGGCTTCAACTGGCATGATCTGTCCCCTTCAAATAACTGGGTTATGTAATCTAATCACCGAAAGCACCTGCGACAATCGCAGCAGTGCATTTTTGCCCGGCTTGTCTCTTGCGATTGCCCGCCGGCCAAGACAAGCTGTGATCATGATGAATCGCCTGTTGCCCGTTGTCGCCATGTTGCTGCTGGCTGTGGCTGGGCGAGCCGGCACGGTGCAGGAGGATTTCAACGCCGCGCAGGCCCGGCTGGACGCCGGCGACTATGCCGCCGCCCGCACCGGCTTTGCCGCCCTGCTGGAACGGATGGGCGCCGCCAAAACCCGATCGGCGATGATCGTCCACAACCGGCTGGGCGAAGCCCTGCTGGCGCTGGGCGAGATCG
>CAZHTW010000100.1:0-9763 GCA_964535865.1 uncultured Sandarakinorhabdus sp.
GCAGCATCACGCACCACGCCGCCCTTGCCCACATCGCCGCGCCCGGCTTCAAACTGCGGCTTGATCAGCGCCAGCAGCCGTGCGCCCGGTTTGGCAAAGCCCAGCGGCACCGCCAGCACCTTGGCCAGGCTGATGAAACTGGCATCGCAGACGATCAGGTCCACCGCCTCCGGAACATGCACCGGCGTGAGCAGCCGGGCCGACAATTGTTCCAGCACCACCACGCGTTCATCCTGCCGCAGCTTCCACGCCAGCTGGTTGGTGCCCGAATCCACCGCATACACTCGGCTCCCGCCGCGGGTGAGCAGCACATCGGTGAAGCCGCCGGTGGAACTGCCGACATCAATCGCCACCGCACCGGTCACATCCCAGCCAAAATGCGTCAGGCCATGATCCAGCTTGATGCCGCCGCGCGACACCCAGGGATGATCCTTGCCCCGCACCTCAAGTGGCGCATCGGCGGGCAACGTCTCACCCGATTTGGCGATCTTGCGGTCAGCGCAAAACACCAGGCCGGCCATGATCAGCGCCTGCGCGCGGGTGCGGCTTTCGGCCAGGCCGCGTTCCACCAGCAATTGATCCACCCGCGCCTTCAAAAACGCGCGCCCTTTGCCAGCGGTTCGAAGGGGCCGAACCGGCACAGGCTGAACACTTCGGGGGTGAAATTGTCTTTCACCTCAAACAGATCATTGGCGCAGGCGCGTGGGCTTGCCTCGCGGCGGACGATGATCATGTTGGGCTTCAGGCCGGGGCAGCCATCGGGCAGAAGCGACCGGTGCCAGCGCCCGCCAGCGCGGATCAACAGCGCCGTCTCCCCAACCGGCTTGTAGTCCAGCTGGCGGCCAACGATCAGGCAGGTCGCCGCCGGCCCCGCCGCCGGAGCGGTGAGCGGATCGGCGGTCGCGGCCGCCAACAGAAGCATGATCCCGAGCATGTTGGCCAAATCCTGCCACAGCGGCTATGCGCCGCCAATGACTCGTTTCGCGTTCACCATCCACGCCCGCTGCGGCAAGGCCCGCACCGGCAGCATCACCATGCAGCGCGGCGAAATCCGCACGCCGGCCTTCATGCCGGTGGGCACGGCGGCCACGGTGAAGGCGATGCGGTCGAGCGAGGTGCGCGCGGCGGGGGCCGACATCATATTGGGCAACACCTATCACCTGATGCTGCGCCCCACGGCCGAGCGCATTGCCCGCCTGGGCGGGCTGCACAAGTTCATGGGCTGGAATCGGCCGATCCTGACGGACAGTGGCGGTTATCAGGTGATGAGCCTGTCCAGCCTGACCAGGCGCAGCGAGGATGGCGTGACCTTTGCCAGCCACCTGGACGGCAGCCGCCACCTGATGAGCCCGGAACGATCGATGGAAATCCAGCGCCTGCTGGGCAGCGATATCGTGATGGCCTTTGATGAACTGGTCGCCCTGCCCGCCGCGCGCGAGGTGGTGAAGGACGCCATGGACCGATCGATGCGATGGGCGGCGCGCAGCCGGGCGGCCTTTGATGCCGGCGGTGATCATGCGGCGGGCGCGGCGCTGTTCGGCATTCAGCAGGGCGGGCTGGATGAACGCTTGCGGGCCGAAAGCGCCTCGGCACTGCGGGCCATCGGCTTTGATGGCTATGCCATTGGCGGGCTGGCGGTGGGCGAAGGCCAGCCGGCGATGTTCGGCGTGCTGGATTATGCGACAGACCAGTTGCCGGCGGACGCACCGCGTTACCTGATGGGCGTGGGCAAACCGGATGATATCGTGGGCGCGGTGGTGCGCGGGGTGGACATGTTCGATTGCGTGCTGCCCACCCGCTCTGGCCGCAACGGCCAGGCCTTCACCCATGATGGGCCGCTCAATCTGCGCAACGCTGCCCATGCCGAGGACCTGCGACCGCTGGATGCGGATTGCCACTGCCCGGTGTGTCATGGGCCCGACGCGGTCAGCCGCGCCTATCTCCACCATCTGATCAAGGCCGGCGAAATGCTGGGCGCCATGCTGCTGACCCAGCACAATATCGGTTTTTACCAGCAGTTGATGGCAGGCTTGCGCGCCGCGATTGCCACAGGCACGCTGGCCGATTTCGCTGCCGGCTTCCTGGCGCGTTACAACGCCCGCGTCGCCAGATAGGGCGTGGGATCCAGCGGCGGGCTGGTGCCCAGCAGCATGGCGGCGCACAGCCGGCCCGCGGCCGGCGCGGTCTGGATGCCGAAACCGCCCTGGCCGGCGCACCAGAACAGACCATCCACATCGCCATCCGCACCATAGATCGGCACCCGATCCGGCGCAAACGTCCGCAGGCCGGCCCAGCTGGTTTCCAGCCGCAGCACCTTGACCGTGGTGGCCTGTTCGAACTGGTCGATCACCTTGGCCAGATCCAGCTCGTCGGGCCGCACATCATGGGGCACATCCGGCGTTTCATCGTGGGGCGACAGCCACAGCCGGCCGCCATCGGGCTTGAAGTAAAAGCGCCCGGCGGCATCCATCACCACCATCAGATCGGCCGGCGGCGGCGGATCGAGCCGCAGCACCGCCATGGTGCGGCGCAGCGGCTGCACCCCGCGCGGCCGCGCCCCGGCCAGCCCCGCCAATTGATCAGCCCAGGCCCCGGCGGCGTTGACGATGGTGGCGGCGGTGAAATCGCCGGCGCGGGTGGCGATGCGCCACTGGCCGCCGGTGCGTGCCAGCCCGGTCACCTGTGCGTTAGTCACCAACTGCGGCCGGGCGCCATCCACCCCGCGCAGAAAGCCCTGGTGCAGGCCGGCCACGTCGATATCGTGGCAATCATCCTCGATCAGGCCGCGCCGGTTCCAGTCGGGCCGCAGCATGGCCGCCGAGGGCAGCGCCGCCATCGCATCTGCATCCAGCCAGCGATATTCGGTGTCGCTGGCATCAAATTCGGCCGCCATGCGATCCAGCCCGCCCGGATCGTCGGGCGCCTCGATGGTGAGCGCCGGGCGCAGCGACAGCAAGGGCGGGAAGCCAGGCGGCGGGCTGCCGAAAAAATCCCGGCTGGCGCGGGACAATGGCACAATCGCCGGCCCGCCATAGCTTTCCACCCAGAAGGCCGCCGATCGGCCGGTGGTGTGATAGCCCGGCCGCTCCTCCATCTCGAGCAGCAGCACGCGCAGGCTGGGCGCAGCTTCGAGCAGGGCCCAGGCAGTGCTGGCCCCGGCGATGCCGGCGCCGATGATGGCGATATCAAACGCCGCCATGCTCAGTCCCCGGCAAGATGCGCCAGCGCGGCCGCCAGCGCGGCGTTGCGGATGGCATCAGCCTCGCGCAGCAGCTCGTGCGCGGCGCCGGGATGCTCCAGCAGTTCGGCGCCGGCGATGCGCGGCACCAGGCGGCGGGTGGCGGCGCTGTCCACCAGTTCATCCTGTTGCGGAATCTGGAACAGCAATGGCGTGGCGATGGCTTCGGGCACACCGGGCTGCAGCAGGGCATCGATGCTGGCGAAGGAATCATCCAGCCAGCCCCAGGTGACACTGCCCAGCGCCAGCGAAGGAAAGGTGCCAATCCACCAGCTTTCATCCTGGAAGCGGTCAAGATCGCTGGTCAACCAGCGCTGGCGGTCTTCCCCCGGACGGCCGGGCTGCCACGGGCCGCCGCCCAGCACATAATCCCCACCCTTGCCGCGCACCACTTGCAGGGCGGCAATGCGCCGGGTGAGGCCGACGCCCAGCGGCTTGGCGCGCAGGCCGATCATCGGCGCCAGCAGCACCGCGCGCGCGATGGGGCTGTTGCCGGCCGCCAGATGCCGCAACAACAGATGCCCGCCCATCGAATGCGCCATGGCCACCAACGGGCCCTCGGCGCGGGCCTGGGCCCAGTCCACCATGCTGGCCAGATCGCGCAGCCACAGGCCAAAGCCCGGCGATGCGCCATGCTGCGGGGTTTTGCCCACCCGGCGTGACAGGCCCTGGCCGCGCCAATCGAAAATGGTCGCGCCCCAACCGGCATCGGCCAGATCGTGCAGCAGTTCGGCATATTTCTCGACGAAGTCCGCCCGCCCGGTGATCAGCAGCACATGGCGGCCCACATCGGCCGCCGGCCGCGGCATGTGCACCACCCTGATGGGCCAATCATCGGCCATGAACTGGAAACTCTGCACCGCCGCATCGGGCAGGCGGTGCCGGCGCTGCCAGGGATCGGTTTCGGGAACATGATCGGCCATGACAGCCAGATAGCCGCCTCTGCCGCTGCTTGCCAGCCCGAAGCCGGTACCTTACGGCAATTGATCATGCACAATGGCGTGAAATTGCTGACCGGGCTGGCGGTGACCGTGCTGTTGGTGCGCGGCTTTGCCATGCACCGCGGCCAGGCCCTGCAAACCACATTGGCACAGGCCGCCGTGACGGCGCTGCAGGCCGAAGGCGTGCCCGATGGCAGCGTGGCCTTCCGCAACGATCTGGGGCTGATCAGCCGCGTGGCCCATATTTCCGGCACCGCCGATGCCGCCACCCGCGCCCGGGTGATCGCCGCCACCCGCCGCCACCCCGGCGTGGCCGATGCGCGCTGGGTGGCGCGATGATCTGGCTGTTTGGCGAGATCTGGCTGTGGGTGCTGGCAGGCTTTGCCACCGGCCTCGCCACCGGCTGGTGGATGTGGCGGCGTTAGGCCCGCTTCAACGCCGCCTGGGCCGCCGCCAGCCGGGCGATCGGCACGCGATAGGGTGAGCAGGAGACATAATCCAGGCCCAGCTTTTCGCAGAAGGCGATGCTGGCCGGATCGCCGCCATGCTCGCCGCAGATGCCCAGCTTCAGGTCCGGCTTGGCGCCGCGGCCACGCTCGGCCGCCAGGCTCACAAGCTCGCCCACGCCGTCTTCATCGATGGAGACGAACGGGTCCTTGGGGTAAATCCCCTGCTCCACATAGGGCCCCAGGAAGCGCGCGGCGTCATCGCGGCTGATGCCCAGCGTGGTCTGCGTGAGATCGTTGGTGCCAAAGCTGAAGAATTGCGCATGTTCGGCAATCTCTGCAGCACGCAGGGCCGCGCGCGGCAGTTCGATCATGGTGCCGACCAGATATTCCAGTGTGGTGCCGGTTTCGGCAAACACCGTGGCAGCCTCCGCATCGATCACCGCCTTGGTGATTTCCAGTTCCCGCGCCGTGGCGACCAGCGGCACCATCACTTCGGGCACCACGGCCGCGCCGGTTTCCTGTGCCACCAGCACGGCGGCTTCGAAAATGGCGCGGGCCTGCATGGCATAGATTTCAGGGTAGGTGATGCCCAGGCGGCAGCCACGATGGCCCAGCATCGGGTTGAATTCGTGCAGCTCGCCGATGCGGCGGCGCACCAGCGATTCGGTGAGGCCGGTGGCGGCCGCCACGTCGGCATAGCCTTCGTCATCATGCGGCAAAAATTCGTGCAGCGGCGGATCGAGCAGGCGGATGGTCACCGGCAGGCCGGCCATCACCCGGAAAATCTCGGCGAAATCCATGCGCTGTTCCGGCAGCAGTTCGGCCAGGGCGGCGGCACGGCCAGCGGTGTCTTCGGCCAGGATCATGCGGCGCACCGCGGTGATGCGCGCCGGATCGAAGAACATATGTTCGGTGCGGCACAGGCCGATGCCTTCGGCGCCGAACTGGCGCGCCACCCGGCAATCGGCCGGGGTTTCGGCATTGGTGCGCACCTTCAGGCGGCGGTGCTTGTCTGCCCACACCATCAGCGCGCCGAAATCGCCCGACAGATCGGGTTCCACCGTCGCCACTTCGCCCAGCATGACATCGCCGTTGGAGCCATCAAGCGTGATGCGATCGCCTTCGGCAATGCGCCGGCCGCCGCAATTCATCGTGCGGCTGGCCATGTCGATGCTGATGCTGCCGGCGCCCGACACGCAGGGGCGGCCCATGCCGCGCGCCACCACGGCGGCGTGGCTGGTCATGCCGCCGCGCGCCGTCAGGATGCCGCGCGCCGCGTGCATGCCGTGAATATCCTCAGGAGAAGTTTCGGTGCGCACCAGAATCACGGCCTCACCGGCGCGGGATTTCAGTTCGGCGGTGTCACTGTCAAACACCACGGTGCCGCTGGCGGCGCCGGGGCTGGCCGGCAGGCCGCGGGCGATCACGTCGCGCGGGGCCTTGGGATCGAGCGTCGGGTGCAGCAACTGGTCAAGCGCGGCGGCCTCCACGCGCAGCACGGCCTCGGCCTCGCTGATCAGCCCTTCGGCCACCATGTCCACCGCGATCTTCAGCGCGGCCTTGGCGGTGCGCTTGCCGGCGCGGGTCTGCAGCATCCACAGGCGGCCATCTTCCACCGTGAATTCAATATCCTGCATGTCGCGATAATGGCCTTCCAGCAGGTCGAAGGTGCGGCCCAGTTCGGCAAACACCACCGGCATCGCCTCTTCCATCGACGCCGCCTTGGCCCCGGCCTTTTCGCGGGCCGACAGGGTGAGATATTGCGGCGTGCGGATGCCGGCCACCACATCCTCGCCCTGGGCATTGATCAGATATTCGCCATACCAGGCCTTTTCGCCGGTGCTGGGATCGCGGGTGAAGGCCACGCCGGTGGCGGACGTGTCGCCCAGATTGCCGAACACCATGGCCTGCACGTTCACCGCCGTGCCCCAGGCTTCGGGAATATCGTTCAACCGGCGATAGGTGCGCGCCCGGTCGCTGCGCCACGAACCGAACACCGCGCCGATGGCGCCCCACAATTGCTCGTGCGGATCCTGCGGGAACGGCCGGCCCAGAGCGGTTTCGACAATGGCCATGTAACGGGCCACCAGCGCCTGCAGATCTTCGGCATCCAGGCCGGTGTCCTGCGTCACGCCCTTGTCTTCCTTGGCGATTTCCAGTGCGTCTTCGAACAGATAATGATCGAGGCCCAGCACGACATCGCCATACATCTGGATGAAGCGGCGATAGCTGTCCCACGCAAAGCGGGCGTTGCCGGATGCGGTGGCGAGGCCCTGCACGGTCACATCATTCAGGCCAAGGTTCAGCACCGTGTCCATCATGCCCGGCATCGACACCCGCGCGCCGGAGCGGACGGAGACCAGCAGCGGGTTGGTGGCATCGCCAAAGCGTTTGCCGGTCACGCCTTCCACAAAGGCCAGCGCCTCAAGCACATCCTTGGCGACATCATCGGGCAGCTTGCCGCCAGCATCATAATAAGCGGCGCAGACATGGGTGGCGATGGTGAGGCCGGGGGGCACCGGCAGGCCAATACCGGCCATTTCGGCCAGGTTGGCGCCCTTGCCGCCCAGCAGTTCCTTCTGTTTGGCGTCGCCCTCGGCCGTGCCGCCGCCGAACTTGAAGACTGACTTGGTCATTGCCCCGTGCACCCCTTGGAAACTGTCTTGCCTGCCGCCACCGCCACAGCCTCTATGACGGCTGCCGCTCAGCCTTCGATACGTGAAAAATCCGCCACGCCATGCACGGCATCCCGGAACCGCGCCAGCAGGGCCAAACGCCGCGCCCGAATGGCCGGATCGCTGTCATTCACCATCACGCCCTCGAAAAATCCATCCACCGGTGCCCGCAGTGCGGCCAGTGCCGCCATGGCGTCGGTGAAGCGTTCATCCGCGACGGCGGCCTTGGCCTGCGGCAGGGCCGCATCGAGGGCGGCAGCAAGCGCGGCCTCCGCGCCTTCGCCCTGACCGGCGGCCGGTTCGGCGCTGGGTGGGTCTTTCTCCGCCGCCTTCAGGATATTCGCCGCGCGCTTGTAACCGGCCAGCAGATTGGTGCCATCCTCGGTCTCCACGAACGCCTGAAGCGCCTTCACGCGGGCCAGCAGGCGGACGAGATCGTCCTCTCCGCCAAGCGCGAACACCGCATCGATCAAGTCATGGCGCACGCCGGCTTCGCGCTGCTGGACCTTGAGGCGGTCGGCGAAGAAGTCCATCAACTGGTCACCCGTGGCACCCTCGCCAATCAGGCTGCGCAGCGGCAGACGGATATTGGCGGCCTGAAGGATCGACAAGGCGCCAAGGGCCTGACGGCGGAGTGCAAACGGATCCTTCGAGCCGGTGGGCGGCATGTTCTCGCGGAAGAAACCGGTCAACGTATCCAGCTTGTCCGCCAACGCCACCGCCACACTCACCGGCGCGGTCGGCACGTCGTCGCCCTGCCCCGCCGGCTTGTAATGGTCGCGGATGGCGTCGGCCACGGCGGCATCCTCGCCAACCGCCAGCGCCAGATAGCGGCCGATCAGGCCCTGCACTTCCGGGAATTCGCCCACGGTGGCCGAGACCAGATCGGCCTTGGCCAGCCGCGCCGCCTTTTCGGCCAGCGCCGGATCGGCCGGCACCGCGCCGCTCTCACACAGCCACTTGGCCAGCGCCGCCACCCGCTCCACCTTGTCGGCCAGCGTGCCCAATTTCTCGTGGAACACGATGTCGGACAATTTGGGCAGGAAGCCTTCCAGCCCCTTGGCCCTCACGGCGGCCAGATCCTGCTCCCAGAAGAAGCGCGCATCCGACAGGCGGGCCGACAGCACGCGCTGGTTGCCGTTCACGATGGCCGCGCCGCCGTCCGTCGCGTCCAGATTGGCGACGCAGATGAAGGCCGGGGCGAGTGCGCCGGCGCCATCCGCCAGCGCGAAATATTTCTGGTTGGTGCGCATGGTGAGCACGATCACCTCGCGCGGCACCGACAGGAAATCCGGATCGAACCGCCCCAGCAGCGGCACCGGCCATTCGGTGAGCCCGGCATTCTCCGCCACCAGGCCCTGATCCGGAATCAGCGCCAGGCCAGCGTCGGCGGCAAGGGCCGCCGCGCGCGTCGCGATGATCTGCTGGCGCTCCGCGCTCGAAATCAGCACATGGGCGGCGCGCAACTGATCGGCATAGGTGTCGGCACTGGCGATGCTGATCGGCGCGGGCGCATGCACCCGGTGGCCGCGCGTGTCTCGGCCCACGGTGAGGCCATGCACGCTGCACGGCACCACATCGCCATCCAGCAGCGCGACGATGCCGGTGAGCGGCCGCACCCAGCGCGGGCTGGCGGTGGACTGGCTGGGCGCGCCCCAGCGCATCGATTTGGGCCAGGCAAAGCCCGTCACGATCTGCGGAATGGCTTCGGCCAGAATCGCCGCCGCCGTCCGGCCTTCACGGCGGATCACGGCAAACAGCACCGCGCCCTTGGGCGTCTCCCGCGCTTCCAATTGTTCGCGGGCCAGGCCGGTTTTCTTCAAGAAGCCCTCGATGGCCTGCGCCGGGGCGGTCGCCGCCGGGCCCTTCACCTCTTCGGCACTGCCCTCCGATGCAGCCGCCACGCCGTCTGCGATCAGCCACAGCCGGCGCGGCGTGGCATCGGCGGTGACGGCGCCATGCGCCAGGCCAGCGGCCTTCATCGCCTCGACAAAACGGGTCTTCAGCTGCTCGGCCGCCGCCGCCTGCATGCGGGCCGGAATCTCTTCCGATTGGAGTTCGAGGAGGAACTTCATCACGACAAATCGCCCTCCCGCAAGCGGGAGGGTTGGACCTGCTCCACCCACACATCCGCCACGGCCTTCACCAGATCGCGCACCCGGCCGATATAGGCCTGGCGTTCGGCCACGCTGATCACGCCGCGGGCATTCAAGAGGTTGAACAAATGGCTCGCCTTGATCGCCTGATCATAGGCCGGCAGCGGCAGGCCGCGCGCGGCCAAGGCCCGGCATTCTTCGGACACATCCTTGAAATGCTGGAACAAACGCTCCGTGTTGGCGGCCTCGAAATTATAGGCGCTGAACTGCTGCTCGTTCTTCAGGAACACATCGCCATAGGACACACCGGCATCATTATAGGCCAGATCATAAATGCTCTCGACGCCCTGGATATACATGGCCA
>CAZHTW010000101.1:0-9672 GCA_964535865.1 uncultured Sandarakinorhabdus sp.
CCTTTTCCAGCGCCTGATAGATGGGCACGGTGCCGATCGGCACGGGGCTGTTGCGCAGGATCCATTCGCGGGTGTTGTGGATATTCTTGCCGGTGGACAGGTCCATCACATTGTCGGCCCCCCAGCGGGTGGCCCAGACCATCTTCTCAACCTCTTCGGCGATGGAAGAGGCCACGGCCGAGTTGCCGATGTTGGCGTTGATCTTCACCAGGAAATTGCGGCCGATGGCCATGGGTTCGGCTTCGGGGTGGTTGATGTTGGATGGGATGATGGCGCGGCCACGGGCGATTTCGCTGCGCACGAATTCCGGCGTGACATAATCGGGGATCTCGGCGCCGAAATCCTCGCCATCGCGGATCAGGCCATCGCGCTGCGCGCGGCCGATGTTTTCGCGGATGGCGACATATTCCATTTCCGCCGTGATGATGCCGCGGCGGGCATAGGCCAACTGCGTCACGGCCTGGCCGCCCTTGGCGCGGAACGGCATGCGGTTCACGTTGGGGAATTCCGGCGTGTCCGGCTGTTTCCGGCCGCCGAAGATGCCGTTGTCCTCCGGCTTCACCTCGCGGCCGGGATAGCGTTCGCAATCGCCGCGCGCTTCAATCCACGGCAGGCGCAAGGCGGGCAGGCCGGCGGCGATATCGATCGCGGCATTGGCATCGGTGTAGGGGCCGGACGTGTCATAGATACGCACCGGCTCTTCCTTGGCGGAAGGCTCCAGCGCCACTTCGCGCATGGCGACGCGTATGTCGGGAAACAGCGTGCCGGCAACATGGATCTTGCGGCTGCCAGGCAGGGGGCCAGTGGTGACCGGCACTTCCAGCTTGCTGTTGATATCGGCCATGATTGCGCGTCCTTCGTCCAAATGATCGGAACGGATGGCGCGAACATGGCCCGGTGTGGCCCACACGCTCCCTCCCTCCGCCGGTTCAAGCCGGATCAGGTTCAGCGGGTCTGGGCGAGGAAGCCCACTCTCAACCGGTCAACGCCAGCTCCCCGGGGAATGGTCTTGGATTAGGCCGCAGCGTTCCACTTGGCAAGGCCGCGATCAGTGCCGCACAGCCGATCCCAGAAACGGAAATACAGGCCATAATTGCAGGTATAGAAGCGGTGGTGGGCCTCGTGATGGCTGGCAGAGATGAAGTGGCGTCCGAACCAGCCATTGATCCAGGATTGCGGGAAGATTTCCCAACCCATGTGGTTGGTGACGCCCATGATGGTGGCGATCAGCATCACCACCGCCAGCGCGCCGATGTGGATTGGCACGATGAACAGCAGCGCCGGGATGATCACGGCACCGGAAATCGCCTCCCATGGGTGGAAGCTCATGGCCGCCCAGGCCGTTGGCGGACGGCTGGCGTGGTGCACGGCATGGGCAGCCTTGAACAGCCGGGGCTGGTGCATCCATCGGTGCGTCCAGTAAAACCAGCTGTCGTGCAGGAACAGATAGGTGAGGATGGACAGCGGGAACCATGCCACATGCAGCGGGGTTTCCAGCGTCCACATCAGCCGGGTCCAGCCCCACTGCTTGAAGCTTTCCAGCGCCAGCGCTGCGGGCAAGCCATAAATGGCCGCCGAAATCAGGCTCCAGCGGATTTCGTTGCGGATCTGGGCGCGGCGTTTGGCGGGATCGGCCGGGCCATCGGCCACGCCCCGCCGGCGGGTGAGCCAGGCAAAGCCGCCGGACACCGCAAGATAACGGACCGCGACGATGATGGTCATCAAGGCAGCGGCAAGCGCGAAGGACAGGCTGGTGGTCACCACCGCGACTTAGCGCGGGCGAGGCCCAAGGCCAAGCGGCAGGCCGTCGCGGGGGGCGACCTCCCGGCTGGCATCACCGGCCATTTTCGGTCATGGCCAGTTCATCGCCCTTTGCCATGATGGGTGCTGGAACTGATGGAAATAATTGAGCCATGCCCATTGTCACCTGCGCTGCCCTTGCGGTGGCCCTCGCCAATCCGGCCAGCGCCGGCAGCTTCACCTTGGGCGAGGATTGCCCGGCCACCACATCCTTTCTTGGTTTTGGCGGGGTGCGGGCCGCGATCAATGTGCCGGTGCGGTTTGCGCAGCCGGTGGTGGTGGAGGCGGCCGGCCGCACAGTGGCGGGGCTGGCGGTGGAAGGGGGCGGCAATTTCACCTGGCGCGGCGGGCGGATCGTGGCGCCGGGCGGCCAGCCGGGGCGTGCGTCCTCGGGCCAGCTCTTCTATGGCGTGCAGCTCCTGGATGCCTGGAATGTGAACTTGCAGTCGGTGGAACTGACCCAGGCCCGCAAGGCGATCGCAGTCAACCGATCGGAAGCGATCACGCTGCAGGGATCGCGCTGCCATGGCGATGTGGAAGATTGCATGATCGTCGCCGACAGCCGCACCATCCGCTATCTCGACAATGAAATCGGCCCGTTCCGGCTGGTGCCCACCCTGTGCGAGCGGCCCGCCGGTGTTACCGAAAGCGAAAGCCGCCGCGCCTGTGAAGCCAATGGCGGACGGTGGAGCGATGGCTGGCATGCCGATGCCCTGCAGCTGCGCAACGGGGTGAGTGATGTGCTGGCCAGCGGCAACCGCATCAACAGCACCGGCCAGGGCTTGACCCAGATGGACGCGCCCGGCGATCGGCCGCTGGCCAATGTGCGCTTTGAAAACAATGTGATCGCCAGCGGGCGCAATGGCATCACCCTCACCGAATGCGCTGACTGCCGGATCAGCGGCAACACACTGACCACGGCGGTGACGGGCTGGCGATCGGTGATCCGCCCGGGCCAGGCGCTTGCCTGCAGCAATGTCGTGCCAGATGGCGGGCCGGGGCGGGACAATTGCCCGTGATGACGGCCGTTTGATCCAGATCAAATCCTTGCCCCGCAATCACCGCCACACTGGGCGCATCAACATGGAGACAGATGATGCGCAATGAAGGCACAATAGACCGCTTGGTGCGGGTGACGCTGGGTCTGGCCCTGATCGCCCTGGTGTTCATTGGCCCACAAACGCCGCTGGGTTGGCTGGGGCTGGTGCCATTGCTCACCGGGCTGGTGGGCTTCTGCCCGCTCTATCGCCTCATCGGGGTGAACAGCTGTCGGGCCTAGCGGCGATTGGCCGTGCGTGTAGCATGGTGGCATGATTCGCCGCCATCTGTTCGCAGCCGTCCTGATGCTTGCCCTGCCTGTGGCCGCGCAGGAGGCACCATCACCGCAACCACCGCCGCCACCACCGGCCACCGTGGCAATCGTGATGACCACCGACCTGGGCGCCATCACCATTGCGCTGGAAACCCAGCGCGCGCCGATCACGGCCAATTATATCCTGAAGCATGTCGACGAGGCGCGGCTGGACGGCGGTGCCTTTTATCGCGCCATGAAGCTGGTGCCCGATGGCAGCATCGGGCTGGTGCAGGGCGGCATACAGGATGGCCGCAAGCTGTTGCCGCCGGTGGCGCACGAGCCGACGACGGTCACCGGCCTCACCCATGATGAAGGCGCGATCAGCCTGGCGCGCGGCGCTCCCGGCACGGCGCAGGCGCAATTCTTCATCATCCTGGGCAACATCAACGGCCTGGATGCCAAGCCTGACGCGGCCGGCGACAACCAGGGCTATGCCGTGTTCGGCCGGGTGACCGAGGGCATGGATATCGTGCGGAAAATTCAGGCCGCGCAGGTCTCGCTCACCAAGGGCGAGGGCGCCATGAAGGGCCAGATGATCGAGACGCCAGTGAAGATCATCAGCGTCAAGCGCCTGATTCCGTTGCCGCCCAAACCCAAACCGGTGGTGAAGCCAGCTGCCAGAAAGCCGGCCCCTAAGCGCCGCTGATCAGTTATAGGGCGGCGCAAACCAGCCCTTGGGTGACTGGGTGAAGATTTCGCAGCCGGTTTCGGTGATCCCGATGCTGTGTTCGAACTGGGCTGACAGCGATCGGTCACGGGTAACAGCGGTCCAGCCATCGTCCAGCACCTTCACCGCCGGGCCGCCGGCGTTGATCATCGGTTCGATGGTGAAGAACATCCCCGGCCGCAGCATCACGCCGCGCCCCGGCTTGCCGATGTGCACCACATTGGGCGCCGTGTGGAAATCCTGCCCCAGGCCATGCCCGCAGAAATCGCGCACCACGCTCATGCGGTTTTTTTCGGCGTGGGTCTGGATGGCATAGCCCACATCGCCCAGCGTGTTGCCCGGTTTGGCCTGCTCGATACCCAGCATCAGGCATTCATAGGTCACATCCACCAGCCGGCGCGCCTTGATCGCCACGTCGCCCACAAAGAACATGCGGCTGGTGTCGCCATACCAGCCGTCAACCACCACGGTAATATCGATGTTGACGATGTCGCCGGTCTTCAGCTTCTTGGGCCCTGGAATGCCGTGGCACACGACATGGTTCACCGAAATGCACAGCGAATGGGAAAAGCCGCGATAAAACACCGTGGCCGAAGCGGCACCGGCGGCGCGCACAAAATCCCATACCATCGTGTCCAGATCGATGGTCGCCACCTCGGGCTGCACAAAGGGGGTGATGTGATCCAGCGCCTCGGCGGCCAGCCGGCCGGCCCGCCTCATGCCTTCAAAGGCGGCCGGCCCGTGCAGGCGCAACTGGCCTTCCTGCGGGTCCATCACGGTGGTGTAGAGCGCTTGCGTCATGGCATCGCACATAAGGCGTTGGGGGCCCCAAGTCCATGTGGCGAACCATCAGGGCCCAATCAAACCAATGGCCAGCGCGGCCCGGCTGCGTTAAGACGCGGGGCATGAGCAATGAACGGATTTATACGGCGGCACTGATCATCATCGGCGATGAAATCCTGTCGGGCCGCACCCAGGATGCCAATCTGGCCTATCTGGCCAAATGGCTGGGCGTGCAGGGCATCCGCCTGAAGGAAGTGCGGGTGATCAGCGATGACATGGAGGCGATTGGCGCGGCGGTGAATAGCCTGCGCGTGGCCCATGATTATCTGTTCACCACCGGCGGCATTGGCCCCACCCATGATGATATCACCGTGGATGCCATCGCCGCCGCGCTTGGGCGCGAGGTGATCGTCCACCCCGATGCCCGCGCCATCCTGGCCGATCATTATGGCGATCAGCTCACCGAAGCGCGGCTGCGCATGGCGCGCACGCCGGCCGGGGCCAGCCTGATCGAAAACCCGCGCACCAAGGCGCCGGGGATCCGGGTGGACAATATCTTCATCATGGCCGGCGTGCCGATGATCACGCAGGGCATGCTGGCAGCGTTGGATGGCCAGCTGGAGGGCGGCGCGCCGGTGCTGTCGCGCACGGTGGCGGCCTGGACGCAGGAGAGCAAGGTTGCCGACGTGCTGAAACAGGCCGAGCGCGGCAATCCGGGCGTGCAGATCGGATCATACCCGTTCTGGCGCGAAGGCAAGACCGGGGCAAACTTCGTCATCCGTTCCACCAGCACCGCGCAACTGGCCGTGGTGGCGGAACAGCTGATGGCGGGCTTGACGCAAATCGGTATCACCCCTGTGGACGGTGAGCTGTGAGGGCCAATATGGCAATCATCCGCTGGGCGCTGCTGGCGCTGATGGGTTTCGGGTTCCTGTTGCTGGCGGTTTCGAACTGGACGCCGGTGCCCTTCATCATGCCCGATGGCGCGGTGGCGCGGGCGCCCCTGCCGCTGCTGCTGGCCGCGGCGTTTCTGGCCGGCATGATCCCCACCTGGGCTTGGATGGCCTTTGTGCGCCCGCTGCTGGAAGGCGGCCGGCTGCAACGCCGCCCGCGCACCGAACGGGCCGAAGTGGCCCCGCCGCTGGCGCCCACCGTCACGCAAACGGGCGGCTGACGTGGGCCGGAACCGCGTGTTTGTGGCCCTTGATGTGGCCGATGTGGCCGGCGCGCGTGCGTTGGTGACCCAGGTTGCGCCGTTCGTGGGCGGCATCAAGCTGGGCCTGGAGTTTTTCTGTGCCCATGGTCCGGCTGGCATCGCGGCGGTGATGGACGGACAGAGCCTGCCGCTGTTCATTGACCTGAAACTGCACGATATTCCCAACACGGTGGCCGGCGCGGTGCACAGTCTTGCGCCGCTGAACCCGTCGATCCTGACCGTCCATGCCGCCGGCGGCCACGCCATGCTGGCCGCCGCCCGCGCCGCCGCCCCGCCCACGACGCGCGTGGTGGCGGTGACGGTGCTGACCAGCCTGGATGATGACGATCTGCTGGTTGCCGGGGTGGCCGATGGCGCTGCGGTTCAGGCCCAACGGCTGGCCGGGGTGGCGCGCGCCGCCGGGCTGGATGGTATCGTTTGTTCCCCGCATGAAGTGGCGGCGGTGAAATCGGCCTGGGATGGCGGCCTGTTCGTGGTGCCCGGCCTGCGCCCGGCTGGCAGCGATGTGGGCGATCAGAAACGGGTGATGACGCCCGCACAGGCGCAAGGCCTTGGCGCTGGCGTGCTGGTGATTGGCCGCCCGATCACGGCGGCGGCTGATCCGGCAGCGGCAGCCGCTGCGATTGCCGCCACGCTGGCATGATCCCGTTCAAGATCTGCGGGATCAGGATGCCCGAAACACTCAACGCCGCCGTGGCCAGCGGCGCGGCGCATATCGGCTTCAATTTCTTCCCGCCCAGCCCGCGCTATCTGGCGCCGGCCGAGGCTGCACCGTTGATCGCCCAGGTGCCGGCCGGTGTGGGCCGGGTGGCTGTGCTGGTCGATCCCGATGACGACCTGGTTGCCGCTGCGCTGGCGGCCGGGATCGACATTTTGCAGTTCCACAATGTGTCGCCGCAGCGGCTGGCCGCGATCAGCCAGCGCCACGGCCGGCCGGTGTGGCTGGCCGCTGGCGTGAAGACCCGTGCCGATATCGTGGCCGCCGAAAAAGCCGCAGGCCCGGCCGACCTGTTGCTGTTGGATGCCAAAGCGCCTAACGACGCTCCGCTGCCGGGCGGCAACGGGTTGGCGTTTGATTGGCGCTTGCTGATCGATCAGCGGCCCAGTCGCCGCTTTGGTCTGGCTGGCGGTTTGACCATCGCCAACGTGGCCGACGCCATCAGGCAGGTTGGGCCGGCGCTGGTGGACGTGGCATCGGGTGTTGAAGAAGGGGCAGGGGTGAAATCGGTGGAGAAGATCATGGCCTTTGCAAATGCCGTGAGGGGCGCATGAACGCCGACGTTGGGTCCCTGCGTGCCGGGCCGGATGCGAACGGGCATTTTGGCCAGTTCGGCGGGCGTTATGTTGCCGAAACGCTGATGCCGCTGATCCTGGAACTGGAGCAGGCTTATATTGCCGCCAGGGCCGATCCGGCGTTCCAGGCCGAGCTGGATGATCTGCTCAAGCATTATGTCGGCCGCCCAAGCCCGCTCTATTTCGCGCCGCGATTGACCGAGGAATTGGGCGGCGCCAAGATTTACCTGAAGCGCGACGAGCTGAATCACACTGGCGCGCACAAGATCAACAATTGCATCGGCCAGATCCTGCTCGCCCGCCGCATGGGCAAGACGCGCATCATCGCCGAAACTGGCGCCGGCCAGCATGGCGTGGCCACCGCCACCGTGGCGGCGCGCTTTGGTCTGCCCTGCACCATCTATATGGGCGCCCGCGATATCGAGCGGCAGGCGCCCAACGTGTTCCGCATGAAGCTGCTGGGCGCCGAAGTTAAGGCGGTCGAATCCGGCAGCCGCACCCTCAAGGACGCGATGAACGAGGCGCTGCGCGATTGGGTGACCAATGTGCACGACACGTTCTACATCATCGGCACCGTGGCCGGCCCGCACCCCTATCCCGAACTGGTCCGTGATTTTCAGACGGTGATCGGCCGCGAAGCCCGGGCGCAAATCCTGGACTATGAAGGCCGGCTGCCCGATCTGCTGGTCGCCTCCATCGGCGGTGGTTCCAACGCCATCGGCCTGTTCCATCCCTTTCTTGACGACACCTCGGTGCGGATTGTTGGCATCGAGGCATCGGGCAAGGGGCTGGACACGCACGAACATGCCGCATCGTTGGCCGGGGGCCGCGCCGGGGTGCTGCACGGCAACAAGACCATGCTGCTGCAGGATGAGGACGGGCAGATCACCGAGGCGCACAGCATTTCGGCCGGGCTGGATTATCCCGGCATTGGCCCCGAACATGCCTGGCTGCACGCCATCGGCCGGGTCGAATATCAAAGCGCGACCGACAGCGAGGCGCTGGACGGCTTCCAGTTGCTGTGCCGCACCGAAGGCATCATCCCGGCGCTGGAGCCGAGCCACGCCATCGCGGCGGTGGCGCGGATTGCGCCAACGATGGCCAAGGACCAGATCATCATCGCCAATCTGTGCGGGCGCGGGGACAAGGATATCTTCACCGTGGCGGCGGCACTGGGAGTGTCGATGTGAGCGATCGTCTTTCCGCCCGCTTCGCCGATTGTGCCGCACAAGGCCGCGCCGCGCTTGTCACCTTCGTCACCGCTGGCGATCCCGATCTTGCCACCTCCGCCGGTATCCTCGCCGCCCTGCCGGGTGCAGGCGCGGACATCATCGAACTGGGCATGCCGTTCACCGATCCGATGGCCGATGGCCCGGCGATCCAGCGCGGCAATCTGCGCAGCCTGGGTGGCGGCACCACGTTGAAGGCGCTGCTGGCGATGGTGGCGGAATTTCGTCAGGCCGATCAGGCGACGCCGATTGTGCTGATGGGTTATTTCAATCCCATTCTGGCCTTCGGGCCGGAACGCTTTGCCGAAGCAGCCAGGGCGGCCGGCATTGATGGCTGCATCGTGGTCGATCTGCCGCCCGAAGAAGCCGGCGAACTGGTGCCGGCCTTGAGCGCGCAGGGCCTGCATCTGGTGCGGCTGGCAACGCCCACCACCGATGCGGCGCGTCTGCCCGCCGTGCTCAGCGGTGCTTCGGGTTTTCTCTATTATGTCGCCGTGGCCGGCATCACCGGGGCAAACAGCGCCGCCGCCGCCGACATTGCCGCTGCCGTTGCCCGGCTGAAGACCGCCACCAGCCTGCCCATCGCGGTGGGCTTTGGCGTGCGCACGCCGGAACAGGCGGCGGCCATTGCCGTGCATGCCGATGCCGTGGTGGTGGGCAGCGCCATTGTTGATGCCATCGGTGCGGCGGCCGAAGCCCGCGCCAACGATATTCCCGCCCGTGTCGCCGCCCAGGTGGGCGCGCTTGCCCAGGCGGTTCGTGATGCCCGAAAGGACCATGCAGCATGAGCTGGATCACCCGCACCCGCCAACAACTCACCGGCTTTCTTGCCCGCCGCGACACGCCCGACAATCTGTGGACCAAGTGCAAGAATTGCGGCGCCATGGTCTATACCAAGGAGTGGGAGGACAATGCCTCTGTCTGCCCGCGCTGCGACCATCATGATCGCATCGGGCCCAAGGCGCGCTTTGGCCAGTTGTTCGATGGCGATTACCGGGTGCTGCCCACGGCGCGCGTCGCCGAAGATCCGCTGAAGTTCAAGGACCAGAAGAAATACACCGATCGCCTGAAGGCCGCCCGCGCCGCCACCGGCGAGCCCGAAGCCATGATGGTGGGCGATGGCCAGATCATGGGCCAGCGCGCCATTGTGGGCGTGCAGGATTTTGCCTTCATGGGTGGTTCCATGGGCATGGGCGTGGGCGAGGCGTTTCTGGCCGGCGTTGATGCTGCGCTGGCCGCCAGTGCGCCCTATATCATGTTCACCGCTGCCGGCGGCGCGCGCATGCAGGAAGGCATTCTTTCGCTGATGCAGTTGCCGCGCACCACGGTT
>CAZHTW010000102.1:0-9669 GCA_964535865.1 uncultured Sandarakinorhabdus sp.
ACAAGGGCGGCGAGGCAGCGGCCGCCGCGCTGGCGATGATTGCCCTGAAACAGCGCTTTGCCTGAAGCGGGGGCCATGCCACCATCGCTGGCATGACGCTCGATCCTGTCCTCGCCCAGATCCTCAGTCTCAGCCCGCCCGAGCCGGACTATGCCCATTTCACGGCCGGCGACGCCCGGGCAGCGATGATGGTTCGCGTCGGCCCACTGCTGGCTGCTGCGCCGCTGCCGGACAGCCGGCAGGATCTGGTGCACGATGGCGTGGTCCTGCGCATCATCCGCCCGGACACGCCGGGGCCGCACAAGGTGGTCTTGTTCCTGCACGGTGGCGGCTGGGTGGTGTGCAGCAATGACACCCACCAGCCGCTGGCCATTGCCATCGCCCGCGCCACGGGGGCGGCTGTGGTGATGGTTGATTATCGACTTGCACCGGAACATCCCTTCCCGGTGCCGCTGACGGATTGCCTCGTTGGGCTTGACTGGGTGCGGGACCATGGTGCCGGCCATGGCCTCGATCCGTCACGGATCGTGGTGGCTGGCGATTCGGCCGGCGGCAATCTGGCGGCGGTGGTTGCCGCACATGCGCCCGATCTGGCCGGGCAATGGCTGATCTATCCCGTCACCGATCATCCCGATCCCGCGGCCTATCCCAGTTACACCGAGAACGATGCCGGCTATGGCCTGTCCACCGCCGCGATGCGCTGGTATTGGTCGCTCTATGCAGGCAACGGCCCCGATGCCCGGCCCATGCAGCGCAGCGATCTGGCTGGCCTGCCGCCAGCGCTGGTGCAGACCGCCCAATATGACGTGCTGCGCGATGAGGGCGAAGCCTATGCCGCCCGCCTGAGCGCCGCCGGTGTGCCGACCATCTGCACACGCCACGCCGGCATGGCGCATGGCTTCCTGTCATTGGCCGGGATGCTGCCGGCGGCAGACGCGGCCCTGGCCGAAGGGGCCGCCTGGGTGATGGCGCGGCTTCAGAGCAGGTAAACCACCACATAACGCGCGATCAGCGCCGCCATGGTGAGTTCGCACCAGTATTTGCCGCGCGCCAGCATGGCGGCCAGCATCAGGATGACCAGCACCACCGTCAGCCCCAGCGCCAGCGGCCGCTGCAACAGCAGGGCCAGGCTGGGCACGCTGGCATAATAGGCGAGCTGGCAGGCCAGCAGCGCCAGCAGCACGCCGATCACGATGCGCCGCACCCGGAAGAAATGCGCATCATGATCGGGCGAGGCATCGGCATCGCGCGGGAACACCAGGCTGGCCGCCAGATAATAGGCGCCGGTGAAGCTCATGATCGCCATCAGGGCATGGCCCGAAACCGCCAGCGCATCGCGGCTGGTCCACGCCGCCTGCCAGAAGCTGATCAGATCGAGGAGCACGAAGCTGGCCAGCATCGGCGTCAGCCGGCCGATGCGCACCACCGAGCCCGGCTGCAGCCGCGCCTGGATGGCGCGCGCCAGCCCGGCCAGCACTTCGGTGAGCGACAGGCCGAGCAGCAGCCCGAAGAAGGAGAAGATGAATTCAAATTCCGACATGGCGATATTGGCGCATCGCGCCGCGCGAAGATCAACAGTCGTTCTGCCCCATATCCCCACCTGCCCGCGACATTCCGTAGCGCGGCGTGCATGCCGCAGTGCACAATCACAAGACTGGGTCTATCTGCCTCCCAAGCCTGTTCCTCCGATTTCAGGCCAGCGTGGGCGGCAGCTCTGCGATCCGACCCGCTTGCTGCCGCCCGCCTGACCTGCCCAATCAGGCACCACCGCGCATTTGCCACCATGACAGCGCCGCCCGATACGCTTATGGCAAGCCGCGATGCAGCCCACCCCCGCCTTTCGCGATCTTGCCCATATCGATGCGTGGATCTTCGATCTCGACAACACGCTCTATCCGGCCCACTCGTCGCTGTTCCCGCAGATTGATCAGCGCATGGGCCTGTATATCCAGCGCCTGCTCAATGTTGATCCGCAAGAGGCGCACCGCATCCAGAAGCAGTTGTTCCACAGCCACGGCATGACCCTGCCCGGCCTGATGGCGCTGCACGGGGTGGACCCGCATGATTTCCTGGCCAATGTGCATGATGTCGATATCGACGTGCTGCGCCCGCACCCGGAACTGGGCGATCTGATCAGCCGCCTGCCCGGCCGCAAGTTCGTCTTCACCAACGCCGACGCGCCCTATGCCGAACGGGTGCTCGCCCGGCTCGGCCTCACCCACGCGTTCGACGCGATGCACGATATCCACGCGCTGGATTATGTGCCGAAGCCGCAGATGCCGGCCTATGCCCATATGTGCGCCGCCCACGCGATCGATCCCAAGCGGGCGATGTTCGTGGAAGACATGGCGCGCAATCTGACGCCGGCCAAGGCCATCGGCATGGCCACGGTGTGGATCGACAATGGGTCCGAACAAGGGCCGGGCAGCCATCTTGACCATATTGACTATCGCATCAACGATCTGGCCGAATTTCTGGCCAGCGTGCTGACCGAGTTGGAGCAACAGGCATGAGCATCGAACAGATCATCGAAGCCGGCTGGGAACAGCGGGCCGACATCACCCACCGCACCGAGGGCGAGTTGCGACTGGCCGTTGATCGCGCGCTGGCCTTGCTGGACAGCGGCGAGCTGCGCGTGGCGGAGCCCGACGGGAATGGCGGCTGGCACACGCATCAGTGGCTGAAAAAGGCCGTGCTGCTGTCGTTCCGGTTGAACGACAACCAGGCCATGTCCGGCTTTGGCCTGGCCAACTTTTACGACAAGGTGCCGCTGAAATTCGAAGGGTGGGGCGATGGCAGCTTCCGCGCCGCCGGCTTCCGCGCTGTTCCCGGCGCCGTTGTGCGTCGCGGTGCCTATATCGCGCCCGGCGTGGTGCTGATGCCCAGCTTTGTCAACATCGGCGCGCGCGTCGGCCGCAACACGATGGTTGATACCTGGGCCACGGTGGGTTCCTGCGCGCAGATTGGCGAGAATGTCCACATCAGCGGCGGTGCCGGCATCGGCGGCGTGCTTGAACCGCTGCAGGCCAACCCGGTGATCATCGGCGACAATGCCTTCATCGGTGCCCGCGCCGAAGTGGCCGAAGGCGTGATCGTCGGCGAAGGCGCCGTGCTCTCCATGGGCGTCTATCTGGGCGCCAGCACCAAGATCGTTGACCGCGCCACCGGCGAGATCCACATCGGCAAGGTGCCGCCCTTTGCCGTCGTCGTCTCCGGCAGCCTGCCCGGCAAGCCGCTGCCCGACGGCAGCCCGGGGCCGAACCTCTATTGCGCGGTGATCGTGAAGACGGTGGACGCGCAGACCCGCAGCAAGACCGGCATCAACGAGCTGCTGCGGGATTGAGGCACGGGCCTTTTCCTATCGGCTTTGGCGCTTGCCATCGGGCACGCCCCCGGCTTTGATAAGCAGCAACAGGGGGACATATCATGCGCTTGCATCTCGCCGCACTTCTGGCGGCCACCATCGCCGTTCCGGCCAGCGCCCAGGCGCTGCGCCCTGATCAACAGACGTTCCGCGGGCTGTACAAGGAGCTGGTGGAGACCAACACCACGGTCTCCACCGGCAGCTGCAATCTGGCGGCCGAACGGATGGCGGCGCGGTTGAAGGCGGCCGGTTATGCGGACGCCGATATCAAGCTGTTCCCCGGCCCGGCCGAGCGCCCATTGGATGGCGGCCTGGTGGCGGTGCTGAAGGGCAGTGACCCGAACGCCAAGGCCATATTGCTGCTGTCCCACCTTGATGTGGTGGAAGCCAAGCGCGCCGATTGGGAGCGCGATCCGTTCACGTTCATCGAGGAGGGCGGTTTTTTCTATGGCCGCGGCGTTTCCGATGACAAGGCGCATGGCGCGATCTTCACCGATGCGATGATCCGTCTGAAGCAGGGCAAGGCACCGAAGCGCACCATCAAGCTGGCGCTGACCTGCGGCGAGGAGGGCGGGCCGTTCAACAGTGCCAAATGGCTGGTGGAAAACCACCGTGACTGGATCGAAGCGGAATTTGCCCTGAACGAAGGCGGCGGCGGCAAGGCGGATGCGAATGCCAAGCCGATCAGCCTGGCCTTCCAGGCCGGCGAAAAGGTCTATCAGGATTTCACCCTGGAAACCCGCAACCCCGGCGGCCACAGCAGCCGCCCACGCCCGGACAATGCAATTTACGAATTGGCGGCTGGTCTGGTGCGCCTGTCGCGCAACGATTTCCCGGTGATCTTCAGTGACACGACGCGCGCCTATTTCGCCGAGATGGCCAAGATCGCCGATCCCGAAAGCGCCATGGCAATCAAGGCGCTGCTGGCCAATCCTGCCGATCCCCATGCCGAAAGCATCGTGTCGAAGGATCCGGGTTGGCACAGCACGCTGCGCACCACCTGCGTGGCCACCATGCTGGATGCCGGCCATGCCCGCAACGCGCTGCCGCAGCGCGCCCAGGCCAATGTGAACTGCCGCATGTTCCCCGGCGAAAGCGTGGAGAAGGTGCGCGGCCAGATCGCCGAGCGGCTGGGTGATCCGACCATCAGCGTCACGCCCCGCGCCAGCGAGAACCCGGAGAAAGCCGCACCGCCGCCGCCGCTGTCTGACATGGTCTATGGCCCGGCCGTGGCGCTCGCCACCAGGCATTTTCCCGGCATTCCGATCATCCCCACCATGAGCACCGGCGCCACCGATGGCCGCTATCTCAACGCCGCCGGCATCGCCACCTATGGCATGCCCGGCCGCTTTGGCATGCCCGATGGCAACGGGGTCCACGGGCTGAACGAGCGTATCTCCGTGGCCGGGGTGATGAAGGAACGGGATTATCTGTTCGATCTCATCACCGCCTACGCCAGCAAATAAGGACAAGATGATGCGCGCGCTCTTCCTCGCGGCCGCCCTGCTCGCCAGCACCGCCGCACATGCCCAATATGCCAGCAAGCAGCCCGGCGAGCCGGCCTTCCGCGCGCTGTTCAAGGAGATGGTGGAAACAGACACCAGCCTTACCACCGGCAGCTGCACCGCGCTGGCCGGCAAGCTGGCGCTGCGCTTCAAGGCCGCCGGCTATGCCGATGCGGACATCACCCAGTTTTCCGTGCCGGAATTCCCCAAGGACGGCGGTATTGTTGTCCATCTGAAGGGCAGCGATCCCAAGGTGAAACCGATGCTGCTGCTGGGCCACCTCGACGTGGTCGCCGCCAAGCCGGAAGACTGGACGCGCAGCCCGTTCAAGCTGATCGAGGAGGACGGCTATTTCTATGGCCGCGGCACCTTTGATGACAAGGCGCAGGCCAGCATCTGGGCGGATCTGTTGATCCGCATGAAGGCCGAAAAGGCACCAAAGCGCACCATCAAGCTGGCGCTGACCTGCGGCGAGGAAACCACCTACGCCTTCAACGGCGCCGATTGGCTGGCCAAGAACCGGCCCGATCTGATCATGGCCGAATTCGCCCTGAACGAAGGCGGCGGTGGCCGCAACGGCCCGGATGGCAAGCCGCAGGGCCTGGCCGTGCAGGTGGGCGAGAAGACGGTGCAGAATTTCTGGATCGAGGCGACCAACCCCGGCGGCCACAGCAGCGTGCCCCGGCCAGACAATGCCATCACCGATCTGGCCGCCGCCGCAGTGGCGGTGAACCGGCATGAATTCCCGGTGCAGTTCACCGATACCACCCGCGCCTATTTCACCACCCTGTCCAAGGTGATGCCCGACCCGGTCGGCCCGGCCATGGCCCGCCTTTTGGCCAATCCGGCTGATGCCGACGCCAACCGCATCGTGTCGCTGGACCCGACCAACCACAGCATCTTGCGCACCACCTGCGTGACCACTCTGCTGGAGGCCGGCCACGCCGAAAACGCCCTGGCCCAGCGCGCGCGGGCCAATGTGAACTGCCGCATGTTCCCGGGCACCGATCCCAATGCGCTGAAGGCCGATCTGGAGACGGTGATCGGCAACGCCAAGGTGAGCATCAGCCTGAAGCCGCCAATCCGCCCGGTGGCCAAGCCGACGCCGCTCAACCCCGCCATCATCGGCCCGATGCAGACGGTGGCGCAAGCGCATTTCCCCGGCGTGCCGCTGCTGGCGATGATGAGCACAGGCGCCACCGATGCCATCTATATCACCCCGATCGGCATCCCGGTCTATGGCGCGCCCGGTACGATGATCGATGCCGATGGCAACGGCATCCACGGCCTGAATGAACGCATCAGCGTGCGCAGCCTGATGCAGGGCCGCGATTATCTGTCGGATCTGGTGGCGGTGCTGGCGAATCCCAAATAGGGCGCTGGCATAAGGGCGGCTGACGCCCTACATGCGGCCCATGGATTTCGCTCATTTCCTCACTCCCGAAGCGCTGTCGGCCTTTGGTCAGGTCGTGCTGATCGATGTCGTGCTGGCCGGTGACAATGCCATCGTGGTGGGCGCGCTCGCCGCCGGCCTGCCCGCGGAACAGCGCAAGAGGGTGATCCTGATCGGCATCATGGCAGCATTGGTGCTGCGCATCGGCTTTGCGCTTGCCGTCAGCCAGTTGCTGCAGATTGTTGGCCTGATCCTCGCCGGCGGCTTGCTGCTGATGTGGGTGGCCTGGCGCATGTGGCGCGAACTCCATCCGCGCGCCACCTTCATCGATGCGCCCGGCGAAAGCGACGATTTCGTTGCCGGCAACACGCCCGCCCCGGCCAAGAGCTTTGCCGCTGCTGCCTGGTCCGTGGCCCTGGCCGATGTCTCGATGAGCCTCGACAATGTGCTGGCCGTCGCCGGCGCGGCGCGCGAGCATCCGGACATTTTGGTGATCGGCCTGGTGCTGTCGGTCGCCCTGATGGGCATCGCCGCCAACATCATCGCCCAATATATCGAACGCTATCGCTGGATCGCCTATGTCGGCCTGGCCGTGATCGTCTATGTCGCCTTCAAGATGATCTGGGAGGGCGCGAACGAGGTGATGCCCATGGTCGCGCCCATCGTTGGCATGTGATCAGGGAACAAGCACCGTCGATCCCGTCGTCCTGCGCGCCGCCAGATCAGCGTGGGCGCGCGCCACATCCGCCAGCGCATAACGCTGGTTGACCGCCAGTTTCAGCGCGCCCGATGCCATCATCGCCAGCACCTTGCCGCCAAATTCGGCCCGTTCGGCCGGGGTGGCATAATAATCGAACAGCGTCGGCCGCGTGGCAAACAAGGATCCCTTGCGCGCCAATATGCCCAGATCAACGCCCGATACCGGGCCGGAGGCATTGCCAAAGCTGATCAACAGGCCGCGCCGTTTCAAACTGTCCAGGCTGGAGTCCCAGCTCGCCTTGCCCACCCCGTCGAACACGACATCAACGCCGCGGCCGCCTGTGAGCGCCCGCACCTGGGCCGCCACGTCGCCCGTATCGAGCAGGCCATGATCGGCGCCATTGGCCGCCGCCAGCGCCAACTTCTCGGCCGTGCCGGCCACCGCGATCACCGTGCAGCCATGCGCCTTCAGCCATTGCACCAGCAGCAGGCCCACGCCGCCCGCCGCCGCCGGCACCAGCGCCATATCGCCCGCCTGCACCCGCCCACAGCGATCGGCCAGGAATTCGGTGGTGCAGCCCTTGAGCAGGCCCGCGGCCGCCATCTCGTCGCTCACGCCATCGGGCAGCGCCACCAACTGGGCCGCGGCAATGTTGCGGTGCGTGGCATAGGCGCCAATCGGCCCCCAGCAATAGCCGACGCGGGTGCCGGGCGTGAGCGTCACGCCCTCACCCACCGCTTCCACCACGCCGGCCGCCTCCAGCCCCAGGCCCGATGGCATCGGCATGGGGTAAAGGCCGGAACGGTGATAGGTATCGATGAAGTTGAGGCCGATGGCGGTGTGGCGGATGCGCACCTCCCCGGGGCCGGGATCGGGCAGGCTGATGTCCACCAGCTGCATCACCTCGGGCCCGCCCGCCGCCTCGATCCGGATCGCCTTCATGCCTGCTCTCCCCGTCAACTGCCGCATGTTGCGCGGTAAGTGTTTGTTTTCAATCGGCGTGGCTGCGCCCTTGCCCAGCCGGCCACTCGCCCGCTACACTAAGCCCTTATCGCCCAAGGAAAAGAGGCAAAGCGCGCATGAAGATCAGCTTTGACATTGATTGCACGCCGCAGGAAGCGCGCGCCTTTTTCGGCCTGCCCGATCTGCAGCCCCTGCACGATGTGTATCTGGATCGCATGAAAACCGCGATGACCGAAGGCATCACCCCGGCCGATTGGGAACGCATGATGCGCACCTGGGCGCCTGGCATCGCCGGCGGCTTTGAACAATGGCAGAAACTGTTCACGGCGGGCATCAGCGCCGCCACCGGCAAATCCGGCAAGAGCTGATCCGCCCATCATGACCGATACGATCGCGGCGCTGGCCAGCGGGCGCCCGCCGGCGGCGCTGGCGATCATCCGCCTCTCCGGCCCGGCCGCCTTTGCCTTGGTGCACGCCCTGGCCGGCCGCGTGCCGCCACCACGCCGGTTGAGCCTGTGCCGGCTGCACCATGCCGGCCAATTGCTCGACGAAGCTCTGGTGGCCGTGTTCCCCGGCCCGGCCAGCGCCAGCGGCGAGGATCTGGCCGAGCTGCACTTGCACGGCGGCCCGGCGGTGGTGGCCGGCGTGCTGGAGGCTGTGACGGCCCATCCCGGCGTGCGGCTGGCCGAGCCTGGCGAATATACCCGCCGCGCCTTTGCCAATGGCCGCATGGATCTGGCCCAGGTGGAAGGCCTGGCCGATCTGGTGAGCGCCGAAACCGCCAGCCAGCGCGATCAGGCGCTGGCGCTGGCCGGCGGCGTGCTGGGCCGGCTGGCCGATGGCTGGCGCACGCGCTGCCTTGATGTGCTGGCCGAAGCCGAAGCCGGGCTGGATTTCGCCGAGGATGAGGCCGACGTGGCCGAACGGCTGGACGAAGCGGCGCGCGCGCAGCTGACGGCCATGGCCGACGAACTGGCCGGCCTGATCGCGGATTCGGCCCGCGCCATGCGCATCCGGGACGGGCTGACCATTGCTGTCACCGGCCCACCAAATGTTGGAAAATCTAGTCTTGTCAATGCGTTGTCGATGCGCGACGTGGCGATCGTCACCGCCATTCCCGGCACCACCCGTGACGCCATCGAAGTGCCACTTGATCTGGGCGGCGTTGCCGCCGTCCTCATCGACACCGCCGGCCTGCGGGACACCGATGACCCGGTGGAAGCCATCGGCATCGCCCGCGCCCGCGCCCGCGCCGCCAGCGCCGATCTGGCGGTCCACGTGGCCAGCGCTGATGCGCCGGACTGGCCCACTGATTCAGGCCTGCGCCTGCTCAACAAATGCGACCTGGCGACACCCGATCTGCCGGCCGGTGTGCTCGCCGTCTCCGCCACCACCGGCGCCGGGCTGCCCGCCCTGCGCGATTGGCTGGCCAGTTGGGCCCGCGATGCCGTCCGCCCCGGCGAACCCGCCCTGCTCTCGCACGCCCGGCACCGCGCCGCGTTCGCCGACGCCGAATCTGCCCTGCGCGATGCCGCCTTTGCCCCCGAACCCGTGCTGCGCGCCGAAGCCCTGCGCGCCGCGGCCCACGCCTTTGGCCGCATCGCCGGGCGGGTTGGCGTGGACGATGTACTGGACCGGATCTTCAGCCGATTCTGCATCGGGAAATAGAAAGAAACAGGATGGCCTCCGGCGGGCAGGATCGCAGACCCTGCACCCATCCTTCTGGGTACCACCACGACAACGG
>CAZHTW010000103.1:0-9653 GCA_964535865.1 uncultured Sandarakinorhabdus sp.
CTGAAACCCCTTCTTCTGCAGCTCCTGCAGTTCCTTGCGATACTCGCCCTTGCGCCCGCGCACGATGGGGGCGAGCAGATAGAGCCGGGTGCCTTCGGACAGGGCCATCACCCGGTCCACCATCTGGCTGACGGTTTGCGCCGTGATCGGCAGGCCGGTGGCAGGCGAATAGGGCACGCCAACCCGCGCCCACAGCAGGCGCATATAATCGTAAATCTCGGTAACGGTGGCGACGGTGGAGCGCGGATTCTTGCTCGTCGTCTTCTGTTCGATACTGATCGCCGGCGACAGACCTTCGATATGATCCACATCCGGCTTGGACATCATCTCCAGAAACTGCCGGGCATAGGCGGACAGCGATTCCACATAGCGGCGCTGGCCTTCGGCATAGATGGTATCAAAGGCCAGGGACGATTTGCCCGAACCTGACAGGCCGGTGATCACGGTGAGCGCGTTCTTGGGCAGATCAACGTCCACCCCCTTCAGATTATGTTCGCGCGCGCCGCGCACCTGAATACGGTTCAGCATGACCCATATGTTCCACGTTTGTTCACATTGCGCAAGCCGCGCTTCTGCATGGCCGGCGTTAGGCCGCAACGTTGTTCAGGGCAAGGGCAGGGGGTGTCGCGGGGGGCCGAACGCAGCGGACCGCCCGTGCTGTTGCCCGGGCGGTCCGCCAGTTCAATGCCTATCAACGATTGATAGACAGGCTTTCTATCAATGGCTTACACCGAGAAAATCCGCCGGTGGCGCCCTTCCAGCCAGGTGCCGGCCAACAGCGCGGCCACCACTGCATAGGACCAGAAGATCAGCCCAACGGCATAGGCCCAGGCGAAATCGCCGGTCTCGGTCATGCTTGCAACATGCACGACAGTTCCGACCAGCTGGAACGCCGCAGCATACATCGGCCAAAAGCGATCACTGGTCAGCGCCAGGCCCAGAAGGCCCAGCAACAGGGCGAAATCCACAAACAACACTTCGATCTGCGGGCCGGTATATTGGTTGTCCAACAGCCACGACAGCATGGTGGCGATCACGAATGCACCTGCAGCGAGACGTTCATCGCGCCCGCCCCAGCGGATGGCAGCCAATATGGCCCCCGCCAAGGCAAGGGCGCTTCCATATTCCAACATGATTTGCTCCCCTCTCAAACAGGGTGAGGCCGGCGCCAGTCAGCGCCAGCCAACACCGCTGGATCAGATCAATGACGTTGCCCGATCAGGCCGCGATGGTGAGGTGACGGACCGGGGCAACCGTTTCGGTCAGCACGGCTTCTTCCGGCGGGCAACGGCCGAGGAAATTGACAGCACCCAGGCCCATCTTGGTCTGGGCTTCGCGCAGGGCCGCGTGGGTGGCGATGATACGGCCGCGAGCTTCGATCAGCTGCTGGCAGGTCTGCATGGCACCCATCAAGGCGTCCTGCCCGATGCACGCGGCCAGATTGGCTTCCTGGCGGGCCATCGGCATCACAGCGGTGAGCTGGGCAACAGCGGCGACGGCGGCATCAATTGCGGCTTCAGCAGCGAAGAGCTGCTCAGCGACCTTGTTCGCGGCGATACGACGTTCTTTCAGCATGGCACACTCCTGGGTTGGCCGACGCGCAGGGCGCGTTCAGCGTGGGGGGTCGTCCTTCCGGACGACAGCTGTCCGGAAGTGCTAGATGAGAGACTTCAGCGCTGCGAAGGCGGAAAGAACGCCCCCGAATGTCAGCGCGGAACCAAATGCGATGAAGAGGATCCAGCCAAGCCGGTGCCCGATCGCAAGATCATTTCGTTGGCCCCAAGGCCGGGTGTTGAGGAAAGGCCGGGCATCAATGCCAGGGTCGGGGGCTGCAATGCCCGGCCTATCCGTTGCAATCGAGCCCTGGAGGGCCATGTTGCCTGCCGATGCGCCAGGTTGGGCGAGGGTGCCACCAAGCGGATCAGCCACCAGATTGTGCGGAGGATGCAGCGTCCGTGCGAGGGATCCATGTTCAAGCAAATTGGGGTCGCTGGAACGTTTGGCGGCTGCACCAACCTCCGCAGAAGCCGGTGCCCCAAACATCGCCGAATTCGGGCTGCCCGCAATCTCCGGTGCTTGGTATATCAACGATTGATATGTGACGGCGACCCCATCGAAGGACGCAGTGTCGCCAGTGAATGGTTCAGGATCGGCGACCACCGCGCCATCGGAGTCGTTTGCGGGCGCCGGATGCGCCAGTTCATCCAGAAACAGCAGGCGGGCCGCCTCGACTCGCGTGGTCACCTCAAGCTTTTTGATGGCCGTGCGCAGCCGCATGTCGACCGTGTGATTCGACAGGCCCAGATCGCGGGCGATATCCTTGGATGTCATGTGCGCATAGACGCGGCGAAGGCAGGCCCGCTCACCTTCAGTGAGCAGCTGCACCCGCTCGTTGCGCGGGGTGGCCGATTCTTGGCGTGTTGTCACGGTAAGACACAGAGGGGCAGAGGCGCGAAAGTCAAGCGCAGGTGCGCCGCCGCGTCCAAATTCATGACCCAGAGTTCCACTCAACATTGCCGCGACCCCATGCGACTGACAGCTACCCCATTGCCCTTATCAACAATCGAGAAGCTATTAGCAAGTATGAACCCATTGGTAGGGCGGGCTATCTGACGCACCGCCGCACGTGCGCGCGCCCCCGAGCAGGCAAACACCCGCTTGGAACGAAATATTCACGGTCACGCGCATTTTGCAGGGTTCCGCCCGGTGCAAGCGGCTGCCACACTTGCACAAACGGGGAGACGAGATGAGCTGGCACGAAGAGATTGCCGCGCTGGAACAGCGTTTGGCAGCGGCCCGGCAGATGGGCGGGCCGGACAAGCTGGCCCGCCAACGCGCGGGCGGCAAGCTGAACGCGCGTGAACGGCTGGCCGCACTGGTGGATGCCGGCAGCTTTCACGAGATCGGCGCGCTCGCCGGCTTTGCCCAATATGATCCGGCCGGCACGATGACGGCGTTTCAGCCGGCGAATTTCATCTTTGGCCGGGCCACAATTGCCGGTCGCCCGGTGGTGGCCACTGCCGATGATTTCACCGTGCGCGGCGGCGCTGCCGATGCCGCGTTGCATCGCAAGCTCAGCGATGCCGAACGGCTGGCGCATGAATATGGCCTGCCGTTGATCCGCATGATCGAAGGCACCGGCGGCGGCGGCAGCGTGCGCACGCTGGAGATGTCGGGCCATACCTATATTCCCGAAATTCCGGGATGGGAGTGGATGACCAGCAACCTGTCGCGCGTGCCGGTGGTGGCGATGGGCCTGGGGCCGGTGGCCGGCCTTGGCGCCGGGCGCATGGTGATGGCGCATTATTCACTGCTGGTGGATGGCCTGGCCCAGATGTTTGTGGCCGGCCCGCCGGTGGTCGCCGCCGCCGGCGAGCGCCGGACCAAGGAGGAACTGGGCGGTGCCGCCATCCATGCCGCCAATGGCGCCGTGGATGATCGCGTGGCCAGCGAAGCCGAAGCCTTTCTGCGCACCCGCTGGTTTCTGTCCTACCTGCCGGCATCCGTTGATGAACTGGCCGCCCGCACGCCGTGCAGCGATCCCGTCAGCCGCGCCGATGAGTGGCTGATCGATGCCGTGCCGCGCGATCCGCGCCGGCTCTATCCGGTGCGGCCGATTGTGGAAGCCGTGGTGGATCAGGGCAGCTGGTTCGAAATCGGCCGCGAATGGGGCACCGGCGTGGTGACGGGCCTCGCCCGGCTGGATGGCTGGCCCGTCGCCATCATCGCCTCCAACCCGGAATGCCTGGGCGGATTGTGGACGGCGGCCACCGCCCGCAAGGTCGAACGCATGGTCGATCTGGCCGATACATTCCACCTGCCACTGGTACAATTGGTTGATAACCCCGGCTTCCTGATCGGCCGCCGCGCGGAGGAAGAAGCAACAATCCGCTGGGGTTCCAGGGCCTTGGCCGCCATATATCAATCTTCGGTACCCTGGGCCTGCGTGGTGTTGCGCAAGGCCTATGGCATGGCGGGCAGCGGCCATGCCCCCGCTGACCGGTTCCGCTGGCGCATGGCCTGGCCGTCAGGCGATTGGGGCAGCCTGCCGATCGCCGGCGGGCTGGAGGCGGCCTATCGCGCCGAGCTGGAAGCCGCGGATGATCCTGCCGCGCATCTGGCGGCGATCAAGGCTCGGCTGGAACAGGTGCGATCCCCGTTCCGCACGGCCGAAAAATATGGCGTGGAAGCGATCATCGATCCACGCCAGACCCGCGCGGAATTGTGCCAGTTTGCCGCCATGGCGCAGCGGGCGCTCAAGCCGGGCGGCAAGGGGCGGGGACTGCGGCCCTAGGCGTTGCCCCTCCGTCAGCCTTCGGCTGCCACCTCCCCATCCTGCGGCTGGGGAGGATCAAGAAGCGCGGCGGCGGGGCCGCCTATTGCGGCGGCGCCATCCCCATCGCCCGCATGCGCTTCATGCCCTCCATCAACTCCGGCTGGGTGACGAAGCCATCCTTGTCCGCATCGATCATGGCAAAGCCCATTTCGCGGCGGCCGGCGGCCAGCCACTCCTCTTTGCTCCATTTGCCATCCTTGTTGGCATCGGCCGCGATCAACCGTTCGCGCGGATTGGCCGGTGCAGCGGGGGCCGGGGCTGCCGCGGGCGGCGTCTGGGCCAGCGCCGGGGCGGCGGTGAGCAGGGCAATGGCAAGAAACAGGCGCATCTGATCGATCTCCGGTGACAAATCGTCAAACTATCAACGGTTGCAACCTGCGCAATCCCTCGCGTCGCTGCCCCTCACTCCCGGCGCAGGCTTTCCACCCGGTCACGGGTGACGGGATAATCAATGCCCTCAGGGATAGTGAGCCAGGCGGCCCCATCGATGGTTGCGAATGCCGGCTGCACATAGGGGGCGGGCAGGGCGCTCACCCGTTCGAACAGCGCGCTTAATGTTTGATATTGCGCCAGCCGGTGCATGTTGCACCAGGTGGGGAATACCATGGCGGCGCGCCCGGCAGCATAATCGGCCAGCGCCTCTGCGGCCGTGGTCCAGCGCAGCGCCTTGGCCTCATAGCCATCGGGCGTGATGACGGCGCTGGCGCTGCGGCCGGCATCAGCGAGATAGAATCGCGTGTCAAACCGCCGGGCGATGGCGGCCGCGGCTGGCGGTTCCCAGCGCGCGAACGGAATGAAGCGGGCCGCATCCACCCGGTGGCCCATCGCCGCCAGCATGCCGGCAAAGCCCGCCGCCTCCGCCGCATCCGGGCCGGCGGCCAGCAGGGCACGCGCCTGCGCAAGTGCTGCCGCATCGGGCGCCGGGCCATCGGTCAGCAGCACGCCGGTTTCCTCCAGCGCTTCGCGGGCGCAGGTCACACGGGCGGCGGCGTCCACATCGGAAAGGCCCTCATAGCCAAAGGCCAGCGACGGATTGCGCGCAATATCGATGTCGCTGGCATCCACCCGGCCACCGGGGAACACCAGGGCGCCGCCGGCAAAGGCCAGGTTTTCGCCGCGCTGCACCAGCAGAAATTCCGGCACGCCGCCGGGGCCTTCGCGCGCCAGGATCACGGTGGCGGCGGGGATGGAGGCCGGGTTGGCGGGTGGTTTGGCAAAATCGTTCATGCCGGGATGATAAGCCGCGTCTTGCGCCTGTGCATCCCTGTGCTATCGGGCAGGGCGAAATTCTTGGAGCCGGGCAGGGCGAACCAGACAAGGGAGCCGATTGGCATGAGCGTGCGTCCATGGCGTGACATCACCCGCCGCAAGAGCCGGCAGATCATGGTGGGCAAGGTGCCCGTGGGCGGCGATGCCCCGATTGCCGTGCAGACCATGACCAACACCCCAACCGAGGATGCGCTGGCCACGATCGAGCAGATCCGCGCCTGCGAAGAAGTGGGCGCCGATATCATCCGCGTCAGCTGCCCCACCAAGGAAGCCACTGCCGCCTTCCGCCAGATCACCCGCGCCGCGCGCGTGCCGATCGTGGCCGATATTCACTTTCACTATAAGCGCGCGCTGGAAGCCGCCGATGCCGGTGCCGCCTGCCTGCGCATAAACCCCGGCAACATCGGCAGCCGCGCGCGCATCAAGGAAGTGGTGAACGCCGCCAAGGCCAATGGTTGCGCCATCCGCATCGGCGTCAACGCCGGGTCCCTGGAAAAGCATCTGCTCGAAAAATATGGCGAGCCCTGCCCGGAGGCGCTGGTGGAAAGCGCGCTGGAGCATATGAAATATCTGCAGGACGAGGATTTCCACGAGTTCAAGATCAGCGTGAAGGCCAGTGACGTGTTCCTGGCGGTCGCGGCTTATAATGGCTTGGCCGAAGTCTGCGATTATCCGCTGCACCTGGGCATCACGGAGGCCGGCGGCCTGATTGGCGGCACGGTGAAAAGCTCCATCGGCCTGGGCATGCTGCTCTGGGCCGGGGTCGGTGACACCATCCGCGTCTCCCTCTCCGCCGATCCGGTGGAGGAGGTGAAGGTCGGCTATCATATCCTGAAATCGCTTGGCATCCGCGCCCGCGGTGTGAAGATCGTGTCGTGCCCGTCCTGCGCCCGCCAGGGCTTTGATGTGGTGCGCACGGTGGAGGCGCTGGAAACCCGGCTGGCGCACATCACCACGCCACTGTCGCTTTCGGTGCTGGGCTGCGTGGTCAACGGGCCGGGCGAAGCGCGCGAAACCGATATAGGCCTCACCGGCGGCGGCAATGGCCGCCACGCCGTGTTCCTGTCGGGCATTTCCGATCACGTGATCGACAGCGAACAGATGCTGGAACATATCGTCAAGCTGGTGGAGGCCAAGGCCGCCGAGATTGACGCCGTGAACGAAGCGGCCGCCGCCGCGGTTGCCGCCGCGTAACGCTGCGATGCACGGCGGCCCCCCGCGCCCGCGCCGGGTGGAAGAACCGGTGCGCCAACAGGCGGTGGCCTATGGCTATGCCGTGGCCCTGTGGTGCTTTGGGCTGGGCGCTGTGGTGGTGCTGATCGAAGCCATCAGCCTGGGCTTTGACGGCACACGCATCAGCTGGATCGCCGGCCTCACCGGCCCGGCGGCTCTGGCCTGGCTGTTGAGGCGGCTCTGGCTGCCCGACCGGGTTGACCGGGGCGGGCGTTATTGGCTGTTCGCGGTGCCATCGGTGAGCATGGCGTTCTTCAGCGTGATGTGGATGTTCCGCGCCATGGGCCGCATGCTGTGAGGCGGCTGTTGGCCGGCGCGCTGTGGCTGGGCGTGGGCCTGGCCAAGATGGCGGCGTTGGTCTGGTTGATGGACGATCATTGGCAGCGGGCGCTGTTGGCGCTGCTGATGGCCTTTGCGCTGGCGGCAATTGCCCTCAAGGCGCGCGCTGCGACGCGCTAACGCATGGTGACCCGGCAGCGGCGCTGACAGGTTCAGCGTGGGCAGGGGCAGCCGCGGCCGGAGGCAATGGTGAGCAAGATCAACACGAAGTTCGCGTTGGGCATATTTGTCGGCGGGTTGCTGTTCGGCATTGGCAGCGTCTATTTCGGTTTTTGATCCGGCGGTCTTGCCAGCGCCTTGAGCTGCCGCCATTGCGGCAGGCATGATCCGCGACGCCACCCCTGCCGATATCCCGTCCATCCACCGCCTGATCGTGGAACTGGCGATTTACGAGAAAGAGCCGGACGCGGTGAAGGCGACCCATGCCGATCTGGCCGGCGCCCTGTTCGGTGAACGGCCCGCCGCCGAATGTGTGATCGCCGAAGTGGACGGGCGGCCGGTGGGGCTCGCGCTGTTCTTCACCAACTTCTCCACCTGGACCGGCAAGCCCGGCCTGTATCTGGAAGATTTGTTCGTGCGGCCAGAGGCGCGCGGTGCTGGGTTGGGCAAGGCGCTGCTGGTGCATCTGGCCGGCCTCGCGGTGTCGCGCGGTTATGGCCGGTTCGAATGGAGCGTGCTCGATTGGAACACGCCGGCCATTGGTTTCTACGAGGCGCTGGGCGCCAAGCCGATGAATGAATGGACTGTGATGCGTGTCGATGGCGATGCGCTGGCTGCGTTGGCAAAGGGATAAAGCATGTCCAGTGTGGCGACCGACTATCTGTTGATCGGGGCCGGTGCCATGGGCCTGGCCTTTGCCGATACGCTGCTCACCGAATTGCCCGATGCAACCATCACCATTGTCGATCGCCATGGCAAAGCTGGCGGGCACTGGAACGATGCCTATCCCTTTGTGGCTCTGCACCAGCCATCGGCCTTTTATGGCGTGGCCTCGCTGCCGCTGGGGTCAGGGCATATTGATACCCACGGCATCAACGCCGGCTTTCACGAGCTCGCCTCGGGGCCGGAGGTCAGCGGCTATTTCGACACCGTGATGCGGCGCCAATTGCTGCCAACCGGGCGGGTGCGTTATTTCCCGATGAGCGATTATCGCGGCGAAGGTCGCATCGTCTCGCTGATCTCCGGTCAGGAAACGCAGGTCAGCATCGCCCGCAAGACCATCGATTCCACCTATCTGGCCACCAGCGTGCCATCGACGCACACGCGCAAATTTGCCGTGGCCGATGGGGTGCGGATCGTGCCGCCCAACGCCCTGCCCAATTTGTGGCAATCGCCAGATGCCATGCCGCGGCACTTCACCGTTCTGGGTGCGGGCAAGACGGCGATGGACACGCTGATCTGGCTGCTGGGTGCCGGTGCCACGCCAGACTTGATCAGCTGGGTGGCACCGCGCGCCTCATGGTATTTCAACCGCCGGGCCGTGCAGCCAGGCCCTGAATTTTTCGAAGCCAGCATTGGTGGCCAATTGGGCATGATGCAGGCACTGGCCAGCGCAACCGATGCGAGCGACCTGTTCCTGCGGCTGGAAGCCTGCGGTTTCATGCTGCGCATCGATCCCGACGCGATGCCAACGATGTTCCACTATGCCATTGCGTCCGAACCGGAAATCACCATTTTGCGCCGCATCTCCGATGTCATCCGCAAGGGCCGCGTGCTGGCGCTGGAACCGGATCGGATGGTGCTGGAACAGGGGGAACACGCCACCGCACCGGGCACATTGTTCATCGATTGCACCGCGTCTGCCGTGGAACGCCGGCCGCCGGTGCCGGTGTTTCAACCGGGGCTGATCGTGCCGCAGATGATCCGGGTGCCACAACCGGCCTTCAGCGCGGCGATGATCGCCTGGGTTGAAGCAAATGTCGAAGGGGAGGCGGCGCAGAACGCCCTGACCATGGCGGTGCCATTGCCCGACAGCATCGAGGATTTTCCCCGCGCCAGCCTGGTCAATCTGTTCAACCAGGGCCTTTGGAGCCAGAACCGGGCGCTATCCAAGTGGATCCACGATTGCCGGCTTGATGGCTTTGCCAAGACCATCAGTGCAGTGCGCCCCGACGAAACGGCCCGGATCGCCATGCTGCAGCAGTTCAGGCCCACAGCCATGGCGGCGATGGCCAATCTGCAAAAGCTGATTGGCTAACGCCGCCGGCCGAAATTGATCAGCGCGGTGCGCCGGGGTGCTGCTTGGGCTCCACGGCCAACATGCCGGCCTTTTCGGCTTTGTAACGCTCGATGGACTCCAGGATCAGCCGTTCGGCCGTGGCCTTGCCTTCAAAGCCCTGGCACTTCACCCATTTGCCGGGCTCCAGATCCTTGTAATGGCTGAAGAAATGTTCGATCTGATCCAGCACGATCTTGGGCAGATCGCTATATTCCTGCACGTCATCGTAATAGGGATAAACCTTGTTGACCGAAACGC
>CAZHTW010000104.1:0-9615 GCA_964535865.1 uncultured Sandarakinorhabdus sp.
CCGATTTGCCATCCGGCGACAGCTGCGGGTCGCCGATGCGCACCAATCTGGGCAGATCATCCGCCGAAAACGGCCGTGCGCCAGCCGGCACCGACAGTGCGATCATCGCCGCCGCCACGCCAAATGCCAAATTCATCGTCATTGAAGCCCCCCTTCACGGCCGGCCACCGCCGGGTGCGCAAAGCTTAAGCGCCGGCCACCAAAAGTCCACCACGCAAGGCCGCTGGCATGTGACAAGCCGCAAGCCGGCTGATAGCGTGGCGGGTGATGGACATCGGCTTCTGGGATGGCGTGTTGCGCGGCGGCACGATGGTGCTGCTGGCGCTGCTTGCCTGGAATTTCGGCAAGGGCTGGCGCGCCTCGCTCACCGCGCGGCTGGGGGTGCTGCTGTGCGTTTCGGCTTTGGGCTATCTCTATCTGCCGGCGCTGCCGGTGTCCTACAATGATGCAAGGTGGCGGGTGCCGCTGCATCTGGCCGGCATGGCGGCGCCCGGCCTGTTCTGGTTGTTTGCCAGCAGCTGGTTCGATGATGATTTTGAACTCAGGCCCCGCCACGGGCTGGCGGTGGCCGGCCTGGTGCTGTCGGGCGCGACCAGCGCCTATCTGGGCTTGCCCGACAGATGGCCGCGGCCGCTGTTGGCGCTGTGCTGGCCCGTGCCCAGCATCGTCTTCACCGTGTTGGGCCTCGTCGCTGCCCTGCGCGGGCGCGACGATGATCTGGTGGAGTTGCGTCGCCGGGTGCGGCTGGTGCTGGCCGTGGCGATCGCATTGGCCATCATGGTGATTGTGGGCGCTGAGGTGGCGGCACCCGGCTGGCCACCACCGGGAGAATGGCGGCTGATCAATTCAGCGGCGCTGCTGATGCTGAATGTGACGGTGGCCTTCACCGTCTTTGGCTGGAATGACGCCAGCTTGCTGCTGCCGCCGGCCAAGCCGGTGATCATGCCCAATGCCGCCGCGCCGCCGGAAGCCGATGATTCGCAGTTGCTGGCCCGGCTGGCGGCACTGATGGTGCAGGAACGCCTGTATCGGCAGGACGGGCTGACCATCACCGCCGTCGCCGCGCGGCGGGGCTTGCCGGAATATCGCCTGCGCCGCGCGATCAACCAGGGGTTGGGGGCGCGCAACTTCAACGCCTGGCTGAACGAGTTCCGCATTGCCGAGGCCAAGGCCGCCCTGGCCGATCCCACCCAGCGCGAGGTGCCGATCCTGACCATTGCGCTGGATGCCGGCTTCGGCAGCCTGGCCCCGTTCAACCGGGCGTTTCGGGCTGATGCCGGCTGCACCCCCACCGAATATCGGGCGCGAAACCGCGCCAACTGATCGAATCTGCAAATTCGACCGGTTGAATCCGTGAAATGGCGGCGCAGCCGGTGCCGGAACGCGTGATCAACGGGCAGCAACCAGAGGACGCTGCCCAAAGGACTTCGCCATGCCCGATCAACCGCTTTCCCTGCTCGACGCTGCTGTGCTCGTGTTTCCCAATATCTTCCTGTTCGATGGTGGCCGCTATGTGGTCGCCACGCTGCTCATGACCGCGATCATCGCGCTGGTGATGCGCTCGCCCTGGCGGGTGCGCCGCCTGCAAACGCGGCAGGCCAAGGCCGCCGATTACCGCCGCGAACTGCTCGCATCGCTGCGCAGCGTTGTCATCTATGCGCTGGTGTCAACGCCATCGCTGTGGCTCACCGCCAATGGCCATACCGTCGGCTTTTATCAGGGCGTGCCCTCCTGGCCGGAAACCCTGGCCTATGTCGGCGCGCTGCTGGTGGCGCACGACAGCTGGTTTTACTGGATGCACCGCACGATCCACCACCGCCGGCTGTTCCGCCACGTCCACGCGCTGCACCACAAATCCGTCACGCCCACGCCCTTTGCCGCCTACAGCTTCAACTGGCTGGAAGCGGTGTTCGAAGCGCTGTTTGTCTCCTTGTGGGTGGCCTTCGTGCCGACGCCCTTCATCGCGATGTTCAGCTTCCTCGGGATCATGATCCTGCGCAACGTGATGGGCCACTCAGGCGTGGAGCTGATGCCGAAGGGCTTTGCCGATCATTGGTTCTGGGGCCTGTTTGCCACCACCACCCACCATGACCTGCACCACAACGGCAGCTTCAATCACAATTTCGGCCTGTATTTCACCGTGTGGGATCGGCTGATGGGCACCGAACACCCGCGCTATCGCGAGATCTTCCGCGACGTGACCAGCCGCCCGCTCAGCCGCCGCCCGGCGCTGGCAAATGCGGCGTGAAGCGGTCAGTCGGCCCGCACCAGCGTGCCCGCCCCCTTGCGGGTGAAAATCTCCAGCAGCAGGGCGTGCGGGATGCGGCCATCCAGGATCACGGCGGCATCCACGCCGGCATCCACGGCCGCCACGCAGGTTTCCAGCTTGGGGATCATGCCGCCGGTGATGGTGCCATCGTCGATCAGGCCGGCGATGCTGGCGGGGGTGAGATCGGTCATCAACGCGCCCGATTTGTCGAGCACCCCGGCAACATCGGTGAGCAGGAACAGGCGCGCGGCACCCAGCGCGCCGGCAATCGCGCCGGCCATGGTGTCGGCGTTGATATTGTAGGTGTGGCCATCGGCGCCCACCGCCACCGGCGCGATCACCGGCACGATGCCGGCGGCGGTCAGCGTGTCGATGATGCTGCGGTCAACGCTGGCCGGTTCGCCCACGAAACCCAGGTCCACCGCCTGTTCGATGGCGCTGCCGGGATCCTTGGTGGTGCGTTCCACCTTGGTGGCGGTCACCAGCCCGGCATCCTTGCCGCTGATCCCCACCGCGCGGCCACCGGCCTGGGCGATATGGGCGACGATTTCCTTGTTGATGCTGCCGGCCAGCACCATCTCGGCCACTTCCGCCGTGGCGGCATCGGTGACGCGCAGGCCATCGACGAAGCGGCTTTCAATCCCCAGCCGCTTCAGCAGGCTGCCAATCTGCGGCCCGCCGCCGTGCACCACCACCGGGTTGATGCCCACGGCTTTGAGCAGCACGATATCCTCGGCAAAATCGCGGGCGCGCATCGCATCGCCCATGGCATGGCCGCCATATTTCACCACGAAGGTCTTGCCGGCATAGCGCTGCAGATAGGGCAAGGCCTCGATCAGCGTTTCGGTCTTGGCCAGACTGTCGGGATGGGGGGCGTGACTCATGGCCAATCGCCTTATTGGGGATGGTCCGGCAATTCCAGTGTCAAATGCCCGCCCACCGGCACGGCCGCCCACTGCGCCGTCACGTCGGCGATGCGGCTGCGGATCAGGTCGAGCAGCGCGCCGGTTACGGCCAACGGCGTGTCGCCGCGCTCCTCGCAGGTGGTGGCATAGAGCGCGATGAACTCCGCATCGGGCAGCGCCGTCTGGCTCCAGCCTTCGCCCTGGAACATCTCCACCAATCGCTCCACGCTTTCGGCTGGCGCGATGCCGATTGCGGCGCGAAAGCCGCTGTCGCCGCCAGCCGCGATTCTGCGCAGGAAACCGGCCGCCGCCACTTCGGCCTCAACCGCCCAATGCACCATGTCGTGCGGGATGATACCCTGTTTCGGGCAATCGATCGGCGGGCGCGGGCCGTCGCGGGCCACGATGTCCAACCGGTCATATTTGCCGGCGCCCTTGGTGAAGGTCAGTTTCATCGCGTCGGCACGGGCTCCGCGCCCGTATAATCATAAAAGCCCCGGCCCGATTTGCGCCCCAGCCAGCCAGCCTCGACATATTTGATCAGCAGCGGCGCCGGGCGATATTTGGGATCGCCGGTGCCATCCTGCATCACCTTCATGATGCTCAGCAGCGTGTCCAGCCCGATGAAATCCGCCAGCGTCAACGGCCCCATCGGGTGATTGGCGCCCAGCTTCAGCCCGGTATCGATATCCACCACGCTGCCCACGCCATCGCCCAGCGCAAAGATCGCCTCGTTCAGCATCGGGCACAACACGCGGTTGACGATGAAGGCCGGCGCATCGCCCGCCAAAATCGCGGTCTTGCCCAGTTTCGCCGCAAAACCCTGCATGGCGGCCGTGGTGGCGGCGGATGTGGCCAGGCCGGGGATGATCTCCACCAGCGCCATCAGCGGCACCGGATTGAAGAAATGCAGCCCGCAGAACCGGTCTGCCCGGCCCGTCATCGCCGCCAGCCGGGTGATGGAGATGGAACTGGTGTTGCTGGCCAGCAGCGCATCGGCTTTCAGCAGATCGTTCAGGCCGGCGAAGATCTGGCCCTTTACGCCCTCATTCTCGGTCGCGGCTTCGATCACCAGATCGGCAGCGGCGAAGGCGGCAGTGTCGGTGGTCAGCATGATGCGGGCCAGCGCGGCATCGGCCTGGTCCTGGCTCAGCACGCCCTTGCTCACCTGACGGGCCATGTTCTTCGCAATCGTCGCCTTGGCCGCCTCGCAGCGCGCGATTCCCACGTCCGACAAGATCACATCATATCCGGCCTGCGCCGCCACATGCGCAATGCCATTGCCCATCAGGCCCGCGCCAATCACCCCAATGGTCTGCATCTGCTTGCGCTCCCTTGATCCCATGTCTCCCCGGCGCGATAGCAGGGCCATGACCAGACTGGAAGGCAAGACCGCCCTGATCACCGGCGCCGCGCGCGGCATTGGTGAAGCCATCGCCCGCCGCTTTGCCGCCGAAGGGGCCGCCGTGTGGGTGACCGATATCGATCCCGCCGGGCAGGCCGTGGCCGCAGCCATCGGCGGGCGCTTTGCCCTGCTCGATGTGGCCGACGAGGCGGCGTGGGATCGGGTGATGGCTCAGGTGGGCGCGCTTGATGTGCTGGTCAACAATGCCGGCATCACCGGCTTCGAAGGCGCAGCCGCCGCCCATGATCCGGAACATGCCAGCCTGGCCGATTGGCGCGCTGTCCATGCCGTCAATCTCGATGGCACCTTTCTTGGCTGCCGCGCCGCGATCCGGGCGATGCGGCCTGCAGGGAAAGGCAGCATCATCAACATCTCGTCGCGCTCCGGCATCGTGGGCATCCCGGCGGCGGCGGCCTATGCCAGTTCCAAGGCTGGGTCACGCAACCACAGCAAGTCCGTCGCCCTGTGGTGCGCGAGCCAGGGCCTCGCCATCCGCTGCAACTCCATCCACCCGGCGGCGATCCTCACGCCGATGTGGGAACCGATGCTGGGCACCACGCCGGCGGAGCGGGAGGCCGCGACCAAGGCCTTTGTCGCCGACACGCCGCTGAAACGCTTCGGCACGGCCGATGAAGTCGCCGCCATGGCCGCCTATCTGGCCAGCGATGACAGCGCCTATGTGACTGGCAGTGAATTTCATATTGATGGCGGCCTGTTGGCCGGCTCGGCCGCCTCTCCGGCATAGCCGCCCTCAATTCACCTTGCGCGTCCGTCCGGCCCAATAGGGTTCACGCAGGTCCTTCTTCAATATCTTGCCGCTGGGGTTGCGCGGCAGCACGTCGATGAAGTCCACGCTCTTGGGCAATTTATAGCCGGCGATGCGGTCCCGCGCGAAGGCGATCAGCTCGTCTGCCGTCACCGGCGCCTTGGCCACCACAATGGCCTTCACCGCCTCCCCCCATTTGTCATCGGGCACGCCGATCACGGCGCAATCGGCCACGGCGGGATGTTCGTGCAGGGCGTTTTCCACCTCGGCCGGATAGATATTCTCCGCGCCTGAAACGATCATGTCCTTCACGCGGTCGTGGATATAAAGATAGCCATCTTCATCGAGATAGCCGGCGTCACCGCTGTGATACCAGCCATCGATCAGTGCCTTGGCGGTGGCTTCGGGCTTGTTGTGATAACCGGTCATGTTGCCGGGTGAACTGATCAATATTTCGCCCACCGCGCGGGCCGGCAGATCATGGCCATGTTCGTCCACAATGCGGATGACATCGCCGGGATAGGGCTTGCCGCAACTGCGCATGCGCTCATTGCCGGCCGGATCATGATCTTCGGGCGGCAGATAGGTGACGCTGGCCGAGGTTTCGGTGGCGCCATAGACCTGGGTGAAGCGCGCGCCCGGGAAGGCCAGGATCGACCGGCGCAGCACGTCGAGCGGGATGGGCGAGGCCCCGTACATCAACTCGCGCACACAGCCCAGATCAGCGGGCGCCTGTTCCAGATACAGGCTGATCGCCAGCATCACCGCCGGCACCAGCACCACATGCGTCACGCGCTGTTCCACGATGGCGGCAACAATCCCGGCAATATCGGGCCGCGGCAGAATCACCGAGGGCGCGCCATTGGCCATGCCCATCAACAGCCACAGCGCACCGCTGACATGGAACACCGGCATGGCCACCAGCGACACATCGCCGTCGCGCCACTGGCTGCGCGCTGCGCCTTCAACCCGATCCGGCTTGGCGATCGCCGCCAGCAATTGCCGATGCGACAGCAGCGCGCCCTTGGGAAAGCCGGTGGTGCCGCTGGTGTACATCTGGATGGCGATATCATCCGGCGCTGCGGCAATGGGCGCCGTGTCAGGCGCATGGCCCGTCACAAATTCGGCAAAGACCGGCCGGCCATCATGCGGCGCGTCGAGCAGCAGCACGGTGGCCAGCCCGGTGGCGGCCTGGGCTTCGATGACGAGCGGCAGGAAGGCGGTTTCCGACACCAGCACATTGATGCCGGCATCGCCCAGGACATAGGCAATCTCGCGCGCCACCAGCCGGGCATTGATCGCCACCATCACCGCACCCATGCGGAAACAGGCGCACATCAAAGTGGCATAGTCGATGTGGTTGAGCGCCAGCCAGCCCACCCGGTCCCCGGCCTGCACGCCCAGCGCCTTCAGCGCCGCGACCGCCCGGCCTTCGCGGTCATGCAGTTCGGCAAAGCTCCACGCAACGCCGCCGGCGCGCACCGCGGGCTTGCCGGGCGTGGCGGCGGCATGATGGGCAGTGATATCGGCCAGCGTGTTGAACATGTGCCTCCCCTTCTCCTCGTGGCAAGATTGCCAGACAGGCGGGCAATATGCCACCCGGCATTGCGGGAAGCAGCCGCCCTCTGTATGGGCCTGCCCATGGCAAACACGACCCTCGCGCTGGTGAATATCTTCACCATGATCACCCAGGTGCTGATCTGGGGCTTGGTGGTGTGGGCGATTTCCAGCTGGCTGGTCGCCTTCAACGTGATCAACACCTATAACCCGGTGGTGCGGGCAATCCTGTCGACGCTGGACCGGATTTATGATCCGCTGGTGCGGCCGATCCGCCGTGTGCTGCCCGATCTGGGCGGGGTGGATCTGTCGCCGCTGGTGCTGTGGCTGGTGCTGGCCGGCCTGCAACAACTGGTGCCGGCCGTGGTGCTGGATTCGGGGCTGCTGCTGCAATGAGCGCGCTGCTGATCGACGGCAAGGCCCGCGCCGCCGCGCTGCGGGCGGAGGTGGCAGTGGGCGTGGCCGCCTTCGTGGCAACCCATGGCCGCGCGCCCGGCCTGACCGTTGTGCTGGTGGGCGATGATCCGGCCAGCGCGGTCTATGTCGGTTCCAAGGGCAAGGCCACGGTGGAAGCCGGCATGATCTCCGGCGAACACCGCCTGCCCGCCAACACCACCGAGGCCGATCTGCTCGCCCTGATCGCCCGATTGAACGCCGATCCGGCCGTGGACGGCATATTGGTGCAGATGCCGCTGCCAAAGCATATCGACAGCGACCGGGTGATCGCCGCCATCGATCCGGCCAAGGATGTCGATGGCCTGCACCCGATCAACACCGGCCTGCTGGTCAGCGGCCGCCCCGGCCTGGTGCCATGCACGCCATCGGGCTGCCTGATGCTGATCGGGGAGGCGATGGGCAACATTGCGGGTGCCGAGGCGGTGGTGATCGGCCGCTCCATCCTGGTCGGCAAGCCGATGGCCGCCCTGCTCACCAACGCGAGCGCCACGGTGACAATCGCGCACAGCCGCACCCGCGATCTGGCCGCGCATGTCGCCCGCGCCGATGTCGTGGTGGCCGCCGTCGGCATTCCCAACATGGTGCAGGGTGATTGGATCAAGCCCGGCGCCTGCGTCATCGATGTGGGCATCAACCGCGTCGCGCTGCCGGATGGCAAGAGCCGGCTGATCGGCGACGTCGATTTCGCCGCCGCCAGCGCTCGCGCCGGCTGGATCACCCCGGTGCCCGGCGGCGTCGGCCCGATGACCATCGCGTGCCTGCTGGCCAACACGCTCAGCGCGGCGCGCGCGCGGGCATGATGGGCGTCACCCTCAACGATCCGCTGGTTCAGCTGTTCATTTCCGCGTTCGTCACCCTGTTCGTGGTGATCGATCCGCCCGGCTGCGTGCCGATCTTTTCCAGCCTCACCGCCGGCACCACCACCAAGCACCGGTTCGACATGGCGGTGCGGTCCAGCCTGATTGCGGCGGGCGTGCTGATCGCCTTTGCGCTGGGCGGCGAAGCCTTTCTTTCGGCGTTGGGCATCACCCTGCCCGCCTTCAAGATCGCCGGCGGCCTGATGGTGTTCGTGATCGCCATCGACATGGTGTTCGAAAAGCGCACCCAGCGCCGCGAAACCCGCGCCGAAGGGGTGAAATCCGCCGCCGATGCCGCCGGCAAGCCGCTGGAGCAGGAAGATATCTCGGTGTTCCCGATGGCCATCCCGATGCTCGCCGGGCCCGGCTCGATCGCGTCGGTGATGCTGCTGTCGGCGCGCACCGGCGGCGACGTGGCGCAGGAAGCCGTGGTGCTCGGCGCGCTCGTCGCCGTGCTGCTGCTCACCCTGTTGTGCCTGCTCGCCGCCGGGCCGATCATGAAATTGATGGGCGCCAAGTTCGAAGGCGCGCTCACCCGCCTGCTGGGCGTGGTGCTGGCGGCGCTGGCGGCGCAGTTCGTGATCGACGGGATCAAGCAGAGCTTCAATCTTTAAGGGACATGACGGCCATGAAATCCGCCCTCATCCTCGGTGCGTCGCGCGGCATTGGCCTGGGCCTCACCGCCGAACTGATCAGCCGCGGCTGGCAGGTGACCGCCACGCACCGCAGCGCCGCACCTGAGCTTGCCGCCACCGGCGCCCGGTTGGCGGTGGTGGACATGGAGGATGATGCCAGCCTGGCCGCGCTTGCCGCCGCCAACGCCGGCGCAAGCTTCGATCATGTGCTGATCAACGCCGGCATCGCCGGGCCGCGCACCGTGACGGCCAGCAACGTCACCCGCGATGCCATGGAACAATTGTTCTGGACCAACGCCATCGCGCCGATCCGCGCCGCCCGCCTGCTGCTGCCGCTGATCAAGGATGGCGGCAGCATCGGCTTCATGACCTCGCAACTGGGCAGCGTTGGCGGCCGCAGCCATGGCTATGCCGAACTCTACAGCGCCTCCAAGGCCGCACTCAACAGCCTGACCCGCAGCTTCGTCGCGCTGGACGTGGGCCAACGGCCGGTGGCGGTGCTCAACCTTCACCCCGGCTGGGTGCGCACCGCGATGGGCGGCGACAATGCCGATATCGATGTGGCGACCAGCGCCAAGGGCCTGGCCACCGTGATCGAAAGCGCCCGCCCGCCAGGCCAGCGCTATCTCGACTATAGCGGCGCCACCCTGCCCTGGTGATCAACGCCAAAATCCTCCCCCTCTGGGGGAGGTGCCGACGATCCTCCCTGCCCGAAGGGCGGGGAGGGGGACCGCCGAAGGCGGTGGAGGGGCCGGAGGCGGAGGG
>CAZHTW010000105.1:0-8699 GCA_964535865.1 uncultured Sandarakinorhabdus sp.
ACGACAAAGTGGAGATCGTCGCGCAGCGGCGTGCCAAAGCGCTGGTCGTCGTATGGAAATGGCTCGGTCGCGCCGGTCAGGTGATATCCCCGCCGCACATACCAGGCGATCAACGTGTCGCGCACATTGACCACGCTCATCCTGATCCGGCGTGCGCCGTGCGCCCCTGCCCAATGCTCGGCGCCGGCCAGCAACTGCCGGCCCAGCCCGGTGTTCTGCTGATCGGGATCGGCAGCCAATGAACCAAGATACCAGATGTCGTCGTCCAGCGGTTCCAGCCACACGCAGCCGCGGATGGTGTCGCCGGGATCGACCCACTTCAGAAAACGGCCAGCCGGCGTTTCACTGATCTGGGCGCGCAGCAGGTCTAGCGTGGTTCGTGTCCCGGCAATGATGCCGTCTTCGGAATTCCAGCTGCCGGTGCCGCGATAGGCGCGGTTCATCAAGTCCACGATGGCCTGCAGATCGCCCTCATCAATCGGTTGGAACATCGCCGCAACCGCCGCTTATCGCGCCACCGCCATCTCATAGAGAAAATCCACAAACCCGGCCGTGCAGCCGGCCAGGCCCTGCACGGCCGGATTGATGCTTTCGATGACGAAATATTCGTTGGGGGCGTGCGCGCCGCTGCCGTGGCCCAGGCCGAACTGGCCGGCGGGCAGCGAGACGGGCGGCTGGGTGAAGACGCTGCCCGGCCAGCTGCCGGCGTTGCGCGGATAGAGCGTGGCCGGCGCGCCAAAGCGGGCATAGACGGCCTGCTGGGCGCGCACCACGCGGGCATCCTCCGCGGTTTCGGTGGGATCATAACCACCGCTCACCACCACTTCGATATCGCCAAAGCCACGCTTGGCCAGATGCGCCTTCAGCTTGGTTTCGGCCTCGCGGAACGTCTGGTTGGGCACCAGCCGGCATTCCAGCTTGGCTTCGGCCCGGCCGGGCAGCACCGTCTTGCCGCCGGGGCCGCCATAGCCGGCCACCAGGCCCTGGATGTTCACCGTCGGCTGGCTGGCCAGGCGCTCCAGGCTTTGCTGCCACGGCTCGTTGTTGATCCACATCTTCACGCCCATCGCGGCCTTGGCCTGCTCTTCGCTCTGGCTGGCGGCGGTCTGGGCGATCAGTTCCTTTTCGCGCGCGGTGAGCGGGCGGACATTGTCGAACCAGCCTTCAATGGCGGGCGTGAAGCCATCCTCCTTCACCAGCGTGTTCAACGCCTGGACCAGATGCCACACCGGCGAATCGACATGCGCGTGCTGGCTGGAATGAATGTCGCCCTTTGGTCCCTTGCCCCAACGCTCACCGCTGGCGATCAGTTGAAACTCCAGCGGGCCTTTCGATCCCAGGTTGATCGAAACGCTGCCATTCGGGCTTTGCCAGGCGGTGGGGATGATGATGCCGTCGCATTTTTTCAAGGCGGCCAGCACCTCTGGCGCCTGCACGATTTCGTGGAAATTGGGCGAAGCGATTTCTTCCTCCCCTTCGGCCAGCAGCACAAGGTTGACCGGCAATTTCTGCCCGGCCTCCCGAAACGCATGCAGCGCGGCGAGGAAGGCGGCTTCCGGCCCCTTCTGGTTGATGGCGCCGCGGCCCACGATCACCTGGCCCCAGCCCGGCTTGTTGGTGATGCGCGCTTCAAAGGGCGGGCTGGACCATTCAGCCGGGTTCACCTGCTTCACGTCATACATGAAATAGATGCCCACAGTGCGCTTTGCCCCGGCATCCAGCGTGGCGAAAATGCCGGGCTGGCCTGTGGTGGGCATGCGCTTCACCATCTGGAAGCCGGCATCCTTCAGCATCCCCATGGTGTAGCTGCAGGCTTCCTCCATGCGGTAATTCTCGGCCGCGATGCCGGGGTTGCGGATCCAATCCTGAATGCGGGCGATGTTTTCGGGCAATTGCCGGTCGATGGCGGCGCGGATCTTCTTCTGCGCATCGGCGGCCGGGGCTTTGGGAGTGGCGGCCAGCGCCGGCATGGCGGCGATGGCGGCGGCGCTGGCCAGCAGGCTGCGGCGGTTGAAATCGGTCATCTGGTCCCCCCAAAGTGTCAAGCAATCCGGACAATACACCGCCACCCAAACGGGTGAAACCTGCTTCTCTTCGTTGCTGTTTGATGTTGCATTGCAACGAGATGCCATGCTGCACTGCAAAACTGTCAAGGCCTCCATACGCATTTGTTTGGCGACACATTGACACATGCGACAGATTGGATATGGGAGAATCAGCTGCGACTTCCTGCCGCGACCCCGCCAACGGGTCGGCCCGCTGGTGGAAGGTCGGGGTTGGGCCGGGTCGCAACCTTGTTGGTGCCCGGTTCGGTAATCAGGCGGGAATTCATTGGCCGGGTGGCACAGTGACTTCACCAAATGGGAAGGGGAATAATCATGGCAGATGATACCAAGGTCTATCCGACAGGGCTGACCGAGAAGGAAGCGATGGAAATCAACGAGGGTCTGAAGTGGGGCACCCGTATTTACGGTGCCTGCGCGATCCTGGCCCATATCCTGGCGTATGCACTTACGCCCTGGATGAAGTAATTTAAGGGAGTCTGGCACATGAACGAAGGTCGCATTTGGCTTTACGTCAACCCCAGCGTCGGTCTGCCGCTGTTCTTCCTCGTCTGGGTCGCAGGGGTCGCTTTCGCCATCCACCTCGCCATCCTGACCAACACCACCTGGTTCGCTGCCTTCTGGCAGGGTGGCGCTGCTGTCGCCGCTGCGCCGGTGATGGAAGCTGCCCCGGCTGAAGCCGCTCCGGCTGCTGAAGCCCCGGCCGAAGCTGCTCCGGCTGAAGCCGCGCCGGCGGAAGCTGCCAAGTAAGTCTTGCGCCCGGCCTTGCCGGGCAGGCTGAAACGGGCCGGCGTTCCCATGGGGAGCGCCGGCCTTTTTCGTGCGAGCCTTCTGCTGCCAGCGACAGGTGACAACGAATCAAGCTGCAGGGCGTGGCTGATCTCGGCCTGGCGATGCCAGCAACCGGCCCTGGCGCTTCTGGTGCGGCGCGTTAACTTTCGGTTTCGCGCTGCAGCAAGGGCAGCATGGCAACCAAGGTTGCCAGCATCAGGACAAGTTCAAGACCGAAGATCAGCGCATAGCCATCGGCCTTGGGCGCCAGATCCAGCCCAAGATCAACGCCGCGGGTGAGATCGCGCACAATGCCGCCGATGGTGGCGCCAACGCCCTGCGACGTCGCTTGCACTGCCCCCCACGCCCCCATGGCGATGCCCACCTGGCTTTTTGGCGCTAGCTGCATGGTCGCCGTGAGGGTGCCATGGCCAAACAGGCCAGTGCCAAGCCCGGCCAGCAGCACCCCGAGGGTGAAGATTGACGGCGCGTCGGACGCGGCGGCGAAGATGACCAGGCCATAGGCCGGCACGCCGATCAATGCGCCCAGGCTGGCCATGCGGAACGGATCGGCACCAAGGCTCAGGATGTAGGAGGCATAGGCAAAGCCGATCAGGCTGCCGCCGGCGGTCAAGGCCGAAAGCAGGGTGGTGGTGCCCACGCCAAGGTTGAGCACTTCGCCGCCATAAGGCTCCAGCACGATATCCGACATGGAAAAGGCCAGCGTGCCGAGCCCGACAGCGATCAGGCGCAGCAGCGTCTTGTCTTTCGCAACAAACAGGTCCCAGCTTTCGCGGAAGGTTGGATCAGGCGCGACCGGTGCGGTGCGCAGCCGGCTGGGGATCCGGGTTTCCTGTTTCCACAAGGCCGCGAAATTCAGGCTGACGGTCACCACGGCACAGCCTTGAATCACCTGAATCAGCCGGCCCTGGCTGAAATCTTCAAGCACCCAGCCAAAGAACAGGGCCGCGCCGATCGAACCCAGCAGCAGCATGACATACATCAGCCCAACCACATTGGGCTGTTGTTCCGGCTTGGTGAGATCGGTGGCCAGCGCCAGCCCGACGGTTTGGGTGATATGGATGCCGGCACCCACCATCAGAAAGGCCATGGCCGCGGCGGGCATGCCCAGCCACACCCGTTCGTCATAGGCTTCCTGCGCCCCGGACAGCACCAATATGGCAAACGGCATGAACGCCAGGCCGCCAAACTGCACCATGGTGCCCATGTAGATATAGGGCACCCGCCGCCACCCCATGGCGGATTTGTGGGTATCGGATTTGTGGCCCACCAGGGCGCGAAACGGCGCGGCCAGCAGCGGCAGCGCCAGCATCACGCCAACCACCGACGCCGGCACGCCCAGTTCCACGATCATCACGCGGTTCAGCGTGCCCACCAGCAGCACCAGGCTGATCCCCACACTGACCTGGATCAGCGACAGCCGCAGCAGGCGCGACAGCGGCAATTCCGGCGTGGCAACATCGGCAAACGGCAGGAAGCGCGCGCCCCATGTCGTCCACACTTTTATCATCTGGGCATTGAAGCCCTTTGGCGCGGGTTCGGCAGACATAGGCTTGTTTCAAAGCGGATTGTTGGCGGCTTGGCAATGGTTTCAATCGCGACTGGCGCGCATCGCGGCAATCGCCGCATTGGCCAGCGCATCGGCGCGTTCATTTTCGGCGTGGCCGGCGTGGCCCTTCACCCAGTGCCAGCGCACCGTGTGGGGCTTGGCGGCCGCCAGTAGCGCCTGCCACAGATCGTCATTCTTCACGGGCTTCTTGTCGGCGGTTTTCCAGCCGTTGCGCTGCCAGCCGTGCACCCATTTGCTGATGCCGTCGCGCACATAGACACTGTCGGTCGTCAGATCGACCTCGCAGGGGCGGGTGAGGGCGTTGAGCGCGGCAATCGCCGCCATCAATTCCATGCGGTTGTTGGTGGTGTGGGCTTCGGCCCCGTTCAATTCCCGTTCGCGCGTGCCAAAGCGCAGGATGGCGCCCCAGCCGCCGATGCCGGGATTGCCCTTGCAGGCGCCATCGGTGAAAATCGCCACGGCCGGCCGGGCTTCGGCCTCATCCGCCATGCATCGCCTCCGGCGTGGCGGCCAGATACCAGGCCAGCCGGCGGGCAAAGGCCATCGGGTCCTTGCGCGTCACCAGCGCATCGGCGGGCGTGTTGAGCCAATCATAGGCGCGGGTGAGGGTGAAGCGCAGCGCCGCGCCGGCCGCCAGCCGGGGCAGGGCGGCCAATTCCTGTGCGTCAAGCGCCAGGGCCTCGCCATATCCCTGCATCAGGGCGGCGGCACGATCGGGAAAAAATTGCCAGCCATCGGCGGAAAAACACCAGGCCGCATGGGTGACGGCCACATCATAAGCGCGGGCATCGGTGCAGGCGAAATAGAAATCGATCAGCGCCGTGACCTTGCCATCCAGCAACAACACATTGTCGGGAAACAGATCGGCATGGATGGTGGTGACCGGCAGGCCCGCCGGCCAGTCGGCGCAGGCGGCCAACCCGGCCGCGACCAGGCCGGGCAGATCGGCATCAATCTCGCCCAGCCGGCAGTTGCCGTCGGGATTGATGCAGCGGGCAGCCAAGGGCGCCCAGGCATCGGGCCCAAGGCCATTGGGGCGCACCAGGGCAAAATCCGCCGCCGCCAGGTGCAGCTGGCCCAGCGCCAGCCCCACTTCGTGCGCAGCGGCCGGCGTGGCTTCGGTGAGGCTGACGCCGGGCGAAAACTCGATCAGGCAGGCCGGTCGGCCGTTCAGCGTCTGCAACATGTGGCCCGTCCGATCGGCCACCGGGCCAGGCACCGGCAGGCCCTTGGCGGCCAGATGGGCAATCAGGCCCAGGAACCAGGGCAGATCGCCGGCCGCGACCCGCTTTTCATACAGGGTGAGGATGAAGCGGCCGCCGCCCGATGCCCCGCCGCTGGTTTCCAGCAGATAATTGCTGTTCTCCACGCCTTCCGCGATGCCCTTGAAGCTGATCGCGTGGCCAATGTCATATCCGGCCAGAAAGGCCGCCAGTTCATCGGCGCTGACCGACGTGTATACCGCCATGGCCGCGCCCGTTCAGGCGGTGAGCGAGCGGGGCAGCTTGAACACCACCTCTTCCACCGCCGTGGTGATATTCTCCGACGTCACCCTATAGCGCAGGGCCAGTGCCGCCAGCACTTCCTGCACCAGCAGTTCCGGGGCCGACGCGCCGGCGGTGATCCCCACCGACGCGACGCCATCAAACCAGCGCCAGTCGATTTCGGCGGCGCGCTGGATCAGATAGCTGGCCGCGCCTTCGCGTTCGGCGACTTCGCGCAGGCGCTGGCTGTTGCTGCTGTTGCTGGCGCCGATCACCAGCACCAGTTCGCAGCGCGGCGCCATGGCCTTCACCGCCTGTTGCCGGTTGGAGGTGGCATAGCAGATATCGTCGCCGCGCGGGCCTTCGATGCCGGGGAAGCGGCGCTTGAGTTCGGCCACCATGTCGGCGGTGTCATCCACGCTCAGCGTGGTCTGGGTGAGGAATCCCAGCTTGGCCGCATCGGGCGGCAGCACATTCTGGGCGTCTTCCAGCGTTTCGATCAGGGTCATGGCACCGTCGGGCACCTGGCCGAAGGTGCCGATCACTTCCGGGTGGCCCTCATGGCCGATGAACAGGATGTGGCAGCCCTGCGCCACCAGCCGTTCGGCCTGGCGGTGCACCTTGGACACCAGCGGGCAGGTGGCATCAACATAGGTGAGGCCGCGCTCTTCGGCCTTGGCCGGCACCGCCTTGGGCACGCCATGGGCGGAAAACACCACCGGCACGCCATCGGGCACTTCGTCCAGTTCCTCGACGAAGATGGCGCCCTTGGCCTTCAGGCTGTCCACCACGAACTTGTTGTGCACGATCTCGTGGCGCACATAAACCGGCGCGCCCCAGCGTTCGAGCGCCAGTTCGACGATGTGAATGGCGCGGTCCACCCCGGCGCAGAAGCCGCGCGGGGCGGCGACCAGCACCTTCAAGGCAGGGCGATCAGCAGCAGGCAATTCGCCGGCAGCGGGGGCGGGGGCGGAGGCATCGGGCGTCATGGCTGGCCTGATACGCGATTGCCCCCCCGCCTGCAACGCTGCCCGCAACGCTGCTTGCCCATACTCTGCCCATACTCTGCCCATACTCTGCTTGCCCAACGGCCATTTGCCCCATAGGAGAAAGGCCATGATCGTCCGCCCCACATTGTCGGCCCGCCGCATCCTGTCTGCCAGCCTGATCCTGGGTGCGCTGGTGCTGGCCGGTTGTGATCGCAACCCGCTGGTGGTGCGGCGCTCGTCGTGCCCGGCTGTCGCGGTGGCGGCCTATGTTGGCGATGTCACTCTGTTCAAGGGCGTTGAGCCCGATGCGGCCAATATCGACGTGGCGGCCACCATCACCAACGTGCGCGATGCGTGCACCGAAGCCGGCGACCAGCTGGCAACGCGGATCAATTTCGATGTGGTGGCCCGGCGCACGGATGTGACCGAAGCGCGCCAGCTGGTGCTGCCGGTGTTTGCCGCCGTGGTGCAGGCCGGCAATGTGATCAACGCCAAGGAAATCACCCAGGTGACGATCAATTTCCCGGCCGGGCAGGCGCGGGCCATTGGCCAGGGCCGGTTCAATGCCGCGGTGTCGCGCAAGGCGGCCTCGGTGCCGCAGGAGATGATGGCCCGCATCAACCGCGATCGCCGCCCCGGCGAGATTGACGCTGCCACCGATCCGATGGCCGATCCGGAAGTGCGTGCCGCGCTGCGTTCGGCGATGTTCGAAGTGTTGCTCGGCTTCCAGCTGGATGAGCGGGCGCTGGCTTACAACGTCGCCAAATGACGGCTGGATCGGCGCCGCGCGCCCAGCCCCACCAGGCCCAAGCCTGACACCATCATCAGCCAGCTGGCGGGTTCCGGCACGTCGGCGCGCATCATCTCGGTGTTGATGCCGATCAGCGCGTCACTGCTGTCTGGATGGAAGGGCAGCGGCTGATAATTGGCCGGCACCGCCTGCAACCGGGCCAGCGGATCATCGCGGCCAAGGGTGGTGGCGGTTGGTGGCAGCGGGCGCGGCCGCAGCGCATCGGGCTGCGGCATGGGCAGCGTGCCCCAGGCCGGCGGCGGCGGTTCCAGCCGCTCAAGACCGGCTTCGCGACCGTATGTCACATCATTGCCGATCAGGCCGGGCAGATCGGGCCCGGCGGGCGGCGGGCGGCGTGGATCGGGCTGGCCAACCATCACGGTGCTGATCATACCAAGGGCGAGGCAGGCGAGGGCAAGGGGCAGCTTCATGCCCCATGCAACGGCAGCGCGGCGCGAAGCTTGCGCCGAAGCGCCCCATTTGTTGCGCATTTGCGCCCATTGACTCATCGGCCCGCTTCGCCCAATCGGCAGCTGTCGTCGGGGGCAACCCCGGCGCCGCGCGCGGGAGAGTGCGATGGGGCAACCCAAAGCCGCCGAAGGAGCAAGCCGCCCCCGGAATCTCTCAGGCTCAAGGACCGCGCCGGCGTATCAGCGACACTCTGGAAAGCGGGTGCGGGCAGATGCCTTCACCCCACCGAAGGGGTAAGCCGGTGTTGCACCGGCGAAAGCTCTCAGGTTTGGCGACAGTGGGGGAAACCGGTTCGGCACAAGGCCGGATCGCGACTGTTGCCGGGGGCCACATGGCTGATGCTGCTGATCTGAAGAATCTGCCACTGGATGGCCTGCACCGCCGTCTGGGCGCGCGCATGGTGCCGTTCGCCGGCTATGCCATGCCGATCCAGTATGAGGGCATCATTGCCGAACATCTGTGGACCCGCGAAGCCGCCGGCCTGTTCGATGTGTCCCACATGGGGCAGTTGCTGCTGCCGAAATATCAGGATGCGCTGCT
>CAZHTW010000105.1:8709-9500 GCA_964535865.1 uncultured Sandarakinorhabdus sp.
GGCGCGGCCGATTGGCTGGAAAGCTTGGCGCCCGGCGATTTCTTGGGCCTGCAGAAACACCGCGTGCGCTATTCGCTGCTGCTGGCCGATGATGGCGGTATCCTGGATGATCTGATGGTCACCAACACCGGCCGTGGTTTCTATCTGGTGGTCAATGGCGCCACCAAGGCGGCTGACATTGCCCATATGCAGGCGCGCCTGCCGGCCGGGATCAGCCTGCATCACATGGACGATCATGCCCTGCTCGCCCTGCAGGGGCCGGCGGCCGTCACGGTGATGAGCCGGTTCGATCTGGTGCCCGAAACCGCCGATCAGCCGGCCTTTGCCGATCTGAAGTTCATGGCCGGCGCGCGCTGGCTGTGGAACGGGGTGCCGCTGGGCATCACCCGCTCGGGCTATACCGGTGAGGATGGTTTCGAGATTTCGGTGCCGGCCACCCACGCCGAAGCGCTGGCCGAAGCGCTGCTCGGCCATGCCGAGGTGAAGCCCATCGGCCTTGGCGCCCGCGATTCGCTGCGGCTCGAAGCCGGACTGCCGCTCTATGGCCATGATCTGGGCCCCGAGATCACGCCGGTGGAAGCCGATTTGAGCTTCGCCATTTCCAAGCGCCGCAAGGCCGAAGGCGGCTTTCCCGGCGCGGCGCGGGTGCTGGATCAATTGTTCAATGGCGCGCCCCGCAAGCGCGTGGGCCTGGCCGTGGCCGGCCGCATGCCGGCGCGGGAAGGCGCGACCGTGTGGAGCGGAGACCGCCAGATCGGGGTGCTCACCTCCGGCGGCTTCGCCCCCAGCCT
>CAZHTW010000106.1:0-9440 GCA_964535865.1 uncultured Sandarakinorhabdus sp.
GCAGGGCTTCACCTCACCGGCCACCGTGCTGCCGATGCAGGTGTTCCTGTGGTCGGATGATGTGCAGCGCGGCTTTGTCGAGAAAACCTCCGCCGCCATTCTCGTGCTCCTGGTCGTGCTGATCACGATGAACAGCCTGGCCATCTATCTTCGCAACCGTTTCGAGAGGCGCTGGTGAACCCGAACTCTGCCCCAAATCCGGCAATGGGCCACAACAATGTGCCCAAGATGACGGCGCGCGACGTGAATGTTTTCTATGGCCAGAAGCAGGCCATCCGGAACGTCTCCATCGATGTGACCAGCGACAATGTCACGGCCTTCATCGGCCCATCTGGCTGCGGCAAATCCACCTTCCTGCGCTGCCTCAACCGCATGAACGACACGGTGGATGGCGCCCGGGTGGAAGGCCGTATCGAATTGGACGCGCAGGATATTTATGCGCCGGCCATGGATGTGGTGCAGTTGCGCGCCCGGGTGGGGATGGTGTTTCAAAAGCCCAACCCGTTTCCGAAATCCATCTATGAAAATGTCGCCTATGGCCCGCGCATCCATGGCCTGGCCCAGGCCAAGGCCGACATGGACAATATCGTGGAAAGCGCCCTGCGCCGCGCCGGTCTGTGGGAAGAGGCAAAGGATCGCCTGAACGAAAGCGGCACGGCCATGTCGGGCGGGCAGCAGCAGCGGCTGTGCATTGCGCGGGCCATTGCGGTCGATCCAGAAGTGATCCTGATGGATGAGCCCTGTTCGGCGCTGGACCCGATCGCCACGGCCCGCATCGAAGAGCTGATCGACGAATTGCGCGGCCGTTATGCCATCGTGATCGTCACCCACAACATGCAGCAGGCGGCGCGGGTGAGCCAGAAGACGGCGTTTTTCCACCTCGGCACGCTGGTGGAATATGACGACACCTCGGCCATTTTCACCAACCCGCGCGAAACCCGCACCAAAGATTATATCACCGGCCGTTACGGCTGACCCCCCATCTGAAAGGCTCCCCCATGGCCGAATTTTCTGCCCACACTGTCAAGAGCTTCGATGAGGATATCTCCCAGTTGCGGGCGTTGATCACCCGCATGGGCGGCTTGTGCGAAACCCAGATTTCCGATGCTGTCGATGCGCTGGTGAACCGCAATCTGGAAGCGGCGGCGGTGGTGGTGGAGAATGACAAGCGGCTGGATGCGCTGGAGGCCGAGGCCGAGGCGCAGGCGCTGCGCATCATCGCCCTGCGCGCGCCGTTGGCGAGTGATCTGCGCGAGATTGTCGCCGCCCTGAAGATCGCCGGCGTGCTGGAGCGCATCGGCGATTATGCCAAGAATATCGCCAAGCGCGCGACCGTGGTGGCGCAATCCAATCCGATTGCGCCGGCGGTGATCATCCCGGAAATGGCGCGTGCCGTGGTTGAAATCATTCGTGACACGCTTGATGCATTCGTGGATCGCGATGCTGAAAAGGCCAAGGCAATCCTCAGTCGTGATCAGCAGGTTGATGAATATTACAACGCGCTTTTCCGTTCATTGCTGACGTTCATGATGGAAAATCCGCACTATATAACGCCATCCAGCCATTTGTTGTTCGTTGCCAAGAATCTGGAGCGGATCGGCGATCATGCCACTTCAGTGGCCGAGATGGTGTATTTCACCGCGACGGGCGAACGGCCGGGTGAACGGCCGAAAAATGATTTCACTTCAACTATTTATGCCCCCCAGTAACACGGGAGAATGATTGATGCGTGCCAAGATCCTTTTGGTTGAAGATGATGCCAGCCTGATCGAGCTGGTGACCTATAATCTTGAAAAGGAAGGCTTTGACGTCGTCCGCACCGGTGATGGTGAGGAGGCCTTGACCCTGGCCGAAGAGGAAAAGCCCGATCTGGTGATCCTGGATTGGATGATCGCCAATCTGTCCGGCATCGAAGTGTGCCGCCGGTTGCGGCGATCGCCGGCCACGGCCAATCTGCCGATCGTCATGCTCACGGCGCGCGGTGATGAGGCGGATCGCATCCGCGGCCTGGAAACCGGCGCCGATGATTACATGACCAAGCCGTTCAGCCCGCGCGAACTGATCGCCCGCATCCGCGCCGTGCTGCGCCGCCTGCGCCCGGCCCTGCAGGGCGGCCAGCTGGAATTTGCCGGCATCGCCATGGACACCACCGCCCACCGGGTGACGCGCGATGGCCGCACCGTCCAGCTGGGCCCCACCGAATTCCGCCTGCTGCGGCATTTCCTGGAGCATCCGGGCCGCGTGTTCAGCCGCGAACAGCTGCTGGATGCGGTGTGGGGCCGCGATGTTTATGTGGAGCAGCGCACGGTCGATGTGCACATCCGCCGGCTGCGCAAGGCGGTCAACGCCGGGCCAGGCGGCGAGGAGTTGCCGGACTTCATCCGCACCGTCCGCTCCGCCGGTTACTCGCTGGACACATCGCCCGAAGCGCAGGCGGCCTAGGCCGCGAACTGAGAAACATCACGCCCCGTGACGGGCATTTCAGTCCCGAGGCGAGTGAACAAGCGCAGCGGCGGGTGCGGCGCACCCGCCCAAGCGCAGCGAGCGCTGCATCGGGGCTGAAAAGCCCGCCTGCGGTGGCCCGGAGAAGCCGAATCAACGTCATCAGGCGCCTCGCCGGGGGGCTCTGCCCCGCCTTGGGCCCCATCGAAGTGGTGCTTCGATGGGGCCCTGCGCCGCCTGCTAACGCCGATTTGGCTTCTCCGGGCCATCACGGGGCGTGATATTTCTCAGTTCACGGCCTCACATCTGACAACCGCTCTGAACCGTATTTGGCTTTGCATGCCGGCTTGGCTTGGCTAAACCGCAGCACTGCGTTGATTCCATCTGTTCAGGGATTGTTGACCAATGTCCATTTCGTTTGAAGGTCGTGTTGCCATTGTCACGGGTGCTGGTGGTGGCCTGGGTCGCGCCTATGCGCTTGATCTGGCGCGGCGCGGCGCCAAGGTGGTGGTGAACGATCTGGGCGGTGCCCGTGATGGTTCGGGCGCCTCGCTGTCGGCCGCGCAGGCGGTGGTGGACGAGATCACCGCCCTTGGCGGCGAAGCCATGGCCAATGGCGCCAGCGTGACTGACATGGCCGCGGTGGAAAAGATGGTCGCCAATGTGCGCGAACGCTGGGGCCGCATCGATATCCTCATCAACAACGCCGGCATCCTGCGCGACAAGACGTTCGTGAAGATGAGTGTGGATGATTTCCGCCTGGTGATGGATGTGCACCTGATGGGCAGCGTCAACTGCACCAAGGCGGTGTGGGAAATCATGCGCGAGCAGGCCTATGGCCGCATCCTGATGACCACGTCGTCCACTGGCCTGTATGGCAATTTCGGCCAGGCCAATTATGGCGCGGCCAAGCTGGGTCTGGTGGGCCTGATGAAGACGCTGGCGCTGGAAGGTGCCAAATATAATGTGCATGTGAACACCATCGCGCCGCTGGCCGCGACCCGCATGACCGAAGATCTGATGCCGCCGGCCATGCTGGAAAAGATGGGCCCGGAAACCGTGGTGCCGGCCAGCGTCTATCTGGTCTCGGACGAAGCGCCGACCAACGTGATCCTGAACGCTGGTGGTGGCGGCATCGAGCGCGCTTATGTGACGCTCACCCGCGGCATTCATCTGACGGCGGACGAAATGACCGCCGAAACCGTGGCAGCCCGCTTTGCCGAAATCAGCGACCGCACCGGCGAAATCGCGCCGGACAATGGCGGCGCGCAGGCGGCGATGGCGCTGGGGGGCGGCCGCTGATCCGCGGGTGATCGAAGAGCGCGATCTGGATGCCGCTGTTGCCGCCGGCGTGATCGATGCGCCGACGCGGGAGCGGCTGGTGCAGTTCAGCCGCGATCTGAAACGGGGAACGGCCGGCGGCGACGAGGAAAGCTTCCGGCTGCTCACCGGGTTCAACGATATCTTCGTGGCCATCGCCATCGGTCTGTTGCTGGTGGCACTGGCCGGGATTGCCAGCCTGGTTTCGGAACTGGCCGCCGCGCTGGTGGTGGCCGGTGCCAGTTGGCTGCTGGCGGAATATTTCACCCGCCAGCGCCGCATGGCCTTGCCCAGCATAGTGTTGTTGCTGGCCTTTGTGGGCGCCAGCCTGTGGGCGGCGCTCAGCCTGTTTGGCGGGTTTGCCCGGCTGAGCGTGGCGGCTGATGCCGGGCAGGCGTTGCAGATCAGCAGCATATTGACCATCGTTGGCGGCGCGGCGGCGGTGGCGGCCTCCGCCCATTGGTGGCGCTTCCGGGTGCCGATCACCATCGCGGCCGGTGCCGCCGCCATCAGCCTGGCCGCAATCAGCCTGGCCGGAGGCGTGCTGGGCCCGGCCTTTGCCCTGGCTGGCACCAATATCCTCACCCTGCTGGTGCTGATGTGCGGCGTGGGCGTCTTCACGCTGGCAATGGCCTTTGATGCCCGCGATCCGGCCCGCATCACACGCTGGTCTGACGTGGCGTTCTGGCTGCACCTGCTGGCGGCGCCGATGCTGGTGCACCCGCTGTTCAACGGCACCGGCCTGGTGGAAAGCGCTGGCCAGCCGGTGGCGGCCGCCCTGGTGGTGCTGGCCTTCCTGCTGCTCACGCTGGTGGCTCTGGCCATTGATCGCCGCGCCCTGATCGTATCGGCGCTGGGCTATGCGATCTTTGCCATCCAGACGCTGGTGAAACAGGGCAATGATCTTTCGATCAGCACCAATGTCGGCCTGTTGATCGTGGGCCTGATGCTGGTGCTGCTGTCGGCTGGCTGGCGATCGGCGCGGGCATTGCTGGTCCACCGCTTGCCGCTGGCCTTGCAGGCCAAACTGCCCGCACCGGTGCGGTGACGGAAAAACTCCTGCCGGAAAATTTTTTCGCTGGAATGTCAAAGAACGGCTGATGGTATCGCATCGGCCGGGGTGTAGGACAGCGCGCTTCCAAGGTGCTGAGAATGAAGGATTATTTGCGCTGTCTCGTGCTGTGGAGGGTGGTTTTGGCCGATTCGCCGGGCCTTGCGCCGTGATAAAACGCCGGATTTTCTGGTGCATTGGCCAGGCTGGTGGCCAGAAACGCGCCTGTGGTGGCCAGTTTGTGGGGGCCGGTGGCGGAACGTCTGGGGCGGGTGCCGGGGCTTACAGCAGCTTGAGCAGGCGCCGTTCCAGCACCGCCAGCACGCTGGCCAGCTCGTGGCCGCGTTTCAGGATCACGCCGGCTTCGCCATAGAGCACCCATTCGCCCTGGCGGCTGCGCAGCGCCGGGTCTTTCACCAGCCGCACATCGGGATTTTCGGTGGCCCGGCGGAAGGCGGAGAAGCTGGCAACCTTTGGGCCCAGTTCCAGCGCATAATCGCGCCACTGGCCGGCGGCGACCATGCGGCCATAGAGCGACATGATGCGATCAAGCTCGGCGCGGGTGAAGGCCACCTGCGGCAAGCGCTGGGCGCTGGTGGCGGCAAACGGGATGACATTGCTCACGCTGCCAGATTGGCGCGGGCGCGAACGCCGGTCAACCGGCCTTTCTGTGCGCCTCTTCGCGGGTCAGATCGTCCAGCCGGGCCTTCAGCACCTCGATCTCGCAGCGCAGCAGTTCCAGCTTCTGCGTTTCGGGATCGAATTTCTGCGCGCATGGCGTGCCATAGGGCATGAACGGCCGGGCATAATCCTCTGCCGCCACCACCACGGCCTTGGCCGGGATGCCAACCATGGTGGCGCCTTCCGGCACATCGCGCGTCACCACGGCGTTGGCGCCGACGCGGGCATTGGCGCCCACCGTGATCGGGCCCAGCACCTGCGCGCCGGAACCGATGATGGCGCCATCCAGGATGGTGGGGTGGCGCTTGCCGCCAATGCCGCCGGCCGGATCGGTGCCGCCCAGCGTGACGCACTGATAGATGGTGACATTGTCGCCAATCTCGGCCGTTTCCCCGATCACCACAAAGCCGTGATCGATGAAGAAGTTGCGGCCGATGCGGGCGCCGGGGTGGATATCGATGGCGGTGAGCAGGCGGCTGATGTGATTCACCAGCCGGGCCAGAAAGAAGAAGCGGGCGCGGAACAGCAGATGGGCAATGCGGTGCATGCCCAGCGCCCAGACACCGGGATAGGTGAGGATTTCAAGCTTGGAGCGCGGCGCCGGGTCGCGCTGTTTCACGGAATCGAGATAGGCGATCAAACCCATGGCTGTTCTCCGCCGCCGAGGAAATGGGCGAACGATTTGAGCGCCACTTAAGCCATTTCACACCAAAAGGCCAGCCACCCCGTCCGGGATGACTGACCTTTCATGTTGGCACCGAAGCGGGACGGGCCGTCAGAGGGCCTGGAGTGTGCGGGTCACGGCGTGGACCACGGCGGCGATGCGCACGGCGGCCTGGATCTTGTCCGCGCCAACGCCATGCTGGGCCAGCACCTTGTCGTGCGCGTCGATGCACATGCCGCAGCCGTTCACGGCCGAAACCGCCAGGCTGTACAGCTCGAAATCGGCCTTCTCGATGCCGGGCGCACCGATCACGTTCATGCGCAGCTTGGCCGGCATGGTTTTGTAATCCGGGCGCGAGGCCATGTAGGTGAAGCGATAATAGATGTTGTTCATCGCCATGATGCTGGCAGCGGCCTTGGCGGCGTTCAGCGCTTCGGGGGACAGCTTGGTGGCGGCCTCAAGCTCCACCGCATCGATCAGCGGCTTGTGCGAACAGGCATGGGCGACCGCAACGATCGTGCCCCACTTCTGCTGATCGCTCAGCAGTTGTTCGGTGAGCAGCGAGGAGACGTTGAGGCGCAGATCCTTGGCATAATCCGGCAGGGTCTTGGCGAGTTCGGAGAAAAGCATGGGGGTTCCTTTCCCCTCGATGGGGGAGGGCTAGATGAAGAGGGGAAGGGGCCGCGGCAAAGCCGCGGCTGACGTCGAACGGGCTCGGCGGGCTTTATGCCCGCTGCCCCGCCGGCCGGGCTTTGACGAGTCGGTGGGCAGTGCTTGCGCACTGCCCACGCGCCGTCATGCGGCCGGCTTCAGCGTGTCCTGGCCTTCGGACCAGTTGCACGGGCACAGCTCGTCGGTCTGCAGCGCGTCGAGGATGCGCAGGGTTTCGGCCGGGTTGCGGCCGACGTTGAGGCCGTTGACCGTGATGTGCTGGATCACGTTTTCCGGATCGATGATGAAGGTGGCGCGCAGCGGCACACCGGCGCCGGCAACGATGATGCCCAGCGCGTCGGCCAGCAGCTTGCTGTTGTCGGCCAGCCAGGGGAAATCGCAGGCGGCCAGACGCTCGTCGCTCTTGCGCCAGGCGAAGTGCACGAAATCGGTGTCGGTCGACGCGCCGATCAGCACGGCGTCACGGTCTTCGAAATCGCCCTTCAGCTCACCATAACCGATGATTTCGGTCGGGCAGACGAAGGTGAAATCCTTGGGCCAGTAAAACAGGATCTTCCACTTGCCGGGATAGGCGGTGGTGATGTCCAGCGTTTCGCCGGCGGGCAGCGCGGCAACGCCCTGCTGCACGGGCAGAGCGAAGGAGGGGATGGTATCGCCAACGGTGAGAGCCATGGGGTGATCCTTGTCTGTGGGGTTGAATCTTGGTGCGGCCAGTGCCGACGCCTTGCCCATTGCCGCCTGCCGAGATAGAAATCCAATCGATAATGTCGGTGTGACAAATCGAATCTCTCGATGACAGCCTTTCAGCCCACCTTGAAGCAACTGCAATATCTGGCAGCGCTGCACATCCACGGCCATTTCGGGCGGGCGGCCGAAGCCTGTTTCGTCACGCAATCCACCTTGTCGGCTGGCCTGGCCGAACTGGAATCGCTGTTGGGCGTGCGGCTGGTGGAACGGAACCGCCGGGTGGTGCGCTTCACGCCGATGGGCGAACGGGTGGTGGCCAAGGCCTATGCCGTGCTGCGCGAGGCGGATGAACTGGTGGGCCTGACGGTGGGCGGGGACAAGCCGCTGGCCGGCCCGCTGCGGCTGGGGGTGATCCCCACCATCGCGCCCTTCCTGTTGCCGCGTGTCGCGCCGCGCATCCGCGCCGATTATCCCGATCTGAAACTCCATCTGCGCGAAGAGATGAGCGGCCCGGCCAGCGAGGCGCTCAGCCGCGGCATGCTGGATGCGGTGTTGCTGGCCTTGCCGTGGGACACGGCGGGGCTGGCGGTGATGCCGCTGGCCGAAGATCCGTTCTTCCTGGTGTTTGCGCCTGGCGATCTGCCCGATCCGCCGCCATCGGTGGCGCCCGATTCGATCGATGTGCACCAGTTGCTGTTGCTGGAGGATGGGCATTGCCTGAAGGATCAGGCGCTTTCGGCCTGCGGCCGGCCGGAATTGCGCGCCGATCCGGCGCATCGCGGCACCAGCCTGGTGACATTGGTGGAGATGGTGGCTGGTGGGCTGGGGCAGACATTGGTGCCCAAGCTGGCGCTGGATGCCGGCATCATCGCCCACACCAATCTGATTGCCCGGCCGCTGTCGGGCGAAGCCTCGCGCACGCTGGCGCTGGTGTGGCGGCAGGGTAGCCCGCGTGAGGCGGAATTCCGCTTGCTGGGCGACACAATAGTGGCAGGGTTGGCGCTGTCATGAGCCGCCGTTATGCTGCGCGCAAACATTCTGGGGAGATCATCGAATGAAGGCCGTGCTGTGCGTTGAACACGGGCCACCCGAAGCGCTGGTGGTGCGGGATGTGGCGGTGCCGGAACCGGGCAAGGGCCAGGTGCGCATCAGCGTGAAGGCCGTGGGGGTGAATTTCCCTGACACGCTGATCATCCAGAATCTCTATCAGTTCAAGCCAGCGCTGCCGTTCAGCCCCGGCGGCGAATGCGCCGGCATCGTGAGCGCGGTGGGTGACGGCGTCACCGATGTGGCGGTGGGCGATCATGTGATCGCCATGATCGGGCACGGCGCCATGGCCGAAGAGGCGATCGCCAATCGCGGCCAGGTGGTTCGGATGCCGCCCGGCATGCCGTTCGATGTCGCGGCCGGTTTCACCATGACCTATGGCACCAGCCACCACGCCCTGAAACAGCGTGGGCAGCTGAAGCCCGGCGAGACGCTGCTGGTGCTGGGCGCCGCCGGCGGCGTGGGCCTCACGGCGGTGGAACTTGGCAAGGTGATGGGTGCCAAGGTGATCGCGGCGGCCAGTTCCGATGAGAAGCTGGAATTGTGCAAGGCGATGGGCGCCGACGAGGTGATCAATTACGCCACCGAAGATCTGAAGGATCGGATCAAAGCCCTCACCGGCGGGCGCGGCGCGGACGTGATCTATGATCCGGTCGGCGACCGTTTTGCCGAACCGGCGTTCCGTGGCATTGCCTGGAATGGCCGGTATCTGGTGATCGGTTTCGCCGCCGGCAACATCCCGGCGCTGCCGCTGAACCTGCCGCTGATCAAGGGCGCCAGCATTGTTGGCGTGTTCTGGGGGGCGTTCACCCAGGCCGAACCCAGGCTGCATCTGGAAAACATGGCTGAACTGCTGGGCTGGTATGCCGCTGGCCA
>CAZHTW010000107.1:0-9412 GCA_964535865.1 uncultured Sandarakinorhabdus sp.
ACATCGGCCCGCATCGAGCCTTCATCCATGTTGCCATCGCAGCTGCCAACATAGCGCAGCAACTGGCGCAGCGCCGCGACATAGGCCCCGGCCTCGGCCGGCGAGCGGATATCGGGTCGCGAGACAATCTCCATCAGCGCACAGCCCGACCGGTTCAAATCGACGTACGACATGGAGGGGTGCAGATCATGCACGCTCTTGCCGGCATCCTGTTCCAGATGGATACGCTCCACCCCGATCGTCTTGGTGCTGCCATCGTCCAGCGTGATTTCCAGCGCCCCTTCGCCCACGATCGGGTGATACAGCTGGCTGATCTGATAGCCCTGCGGCAGATCGGGGTAGAAATAATTCTTGCGGTCAAACCGCGACCATTTGTTGATCTGGGCATCGATGGCCAGCCCGGTGCGCACGGCCTGGCGCACGCATTCGCCGTTGATCACCGGCAACATGCCCGGCATCGCGGCATCCACCAGGCTCACCTGGGCATTGGGTTCCGCACCAAAGACTGTGCTGGCGCCTGAAAACAGCTTGGCATGGGCCGTTACCTGGGCATGGACTTCCAGCCCGACAACGATTTCCCAATCGCCGGTGGCGCCCTTGACGGTATATGCTGCCGGGGTGGCGGATTCGACGTCGCTCATGCCAACCCCTTTGGCGGCAAGCCCCGGAATTGGCAAGACGGGCATCCGCCCACCGGCCTGTCCATATGACCGCCGCCGCCGCGAACCCGGGTCGCTTTCGCGCGCTGGATGGCGCAGGCCACAGGTTTCGCGCGCTGGATGGCGCGCGGGGCCTGTGCGCGCTGCTGGTCTGCCTGTTCCACTTCAAGGCCGCCGGGCCACTGGCCGCCGCGGCGCTGGTGCGCGGTGGCTGGCTGTGTGTGGATTTCTTCTTCGTGCTGTCGGGCTTTGTGATTGCGGCGGGCTGGGGCGGGCGGCTGGAGCGGCCGGCCGACCTGCCGCGCTTTCTGGCCTTGCGGCTGGCGCGGGTGTGGCCGCTGCACATGGTGATGCTGTTGCTGTTTCTGGCCATGGAACTGGCCGGCGCGGCGTTGGCCAGTGTTTCCGGGGCTGGCGCGGGTATCTCCCACCGGCCGCTGTTTGGCCCCGGCCATGGCTGGGATGATTGGCTGGCATCCGCCCTGCTGCTCAACTGCTTTGGCCTCACCGCCGGCCCGGCATGGAATGTGCCGGCGTGGAGCATTGCGGCGGAATATTGGAGCTGGGTGATCTTTGGCCTGGCCTGGGTGTGGGGTGGGCGTGATCGGCCATGGCTGATCCTGTTGCTGGCAGTGCTGGCGTGGGGCGCGATGCTGGCCGATGGCGGCGGTCTCAATCGCAGTTGGGATGGCGGGCTGTGGCGGGCGCTGGCCGGCTTCTTTGCCGGGGTGGTGGTGCACAGCCTGCCGCGCTGGCAGCCCGGCAGCGCGGCCGGCGCGGCAGCAAGCGAAACCGGTGCGGTGGTGCTGGCGCTGGGCTTCATCGCCTGGGGGCCAACCGGGCCAACCAGCCTGCTGGCGCCGCCGTTGTTTGCGCTGGTGGTGCATGTGCTGGCCAGCGACGCCGGGCCGGTGAGCCGGGGGCTGGCGCGGCCATGGCTGCAATGGCTGGGGCTCAGTTCCAGTGCGATTTATCTCGTCCATGGCTTTGTGCAGGCGCGGCTGGGCGATGCGCTGGATCTGTTGCCGCGGCTGTGGCCGGGGGCGCCGCAGCTGATGCAGCACGGGGCCGGCGGCGAAGTCTTTGGCCACAGCACCGGGCAGGGGCTGGCCATCACCGGCCTCATGCTGGTGCTGGTGCTGGCGGCGGCGCAGCTTGCCGGGCGCTGGGTGGAGGATCCGGTGCGCGATGCGGCGCGGCGGCGCTGGCACCCGCGCGCCCGTGCCGCCGTCAGGGCCGCGCCGTAAAGCCCGCTGCCCGCTCGATGGCCAGGCCGGCATCGAGCACGCCCATCTCGTCCAGCGGCCGGCCAATGATCTGCAAGCCCAAGGGCAGGCCAGAGGCGGACAGGCCGGCCGGCACGCTCATCGCCGGCAGCCCGGCCAGGCTGGCCGGCACGGTGAAGACATCGTTCAGATACATGGCGATGGGATCGGCCTTGGCGCCGAAGGCAAAGGCCGGGCTGGGCGCGGTGGGGGTGAGCAGCACATCGCACTGTTCGAACGCCTGCTCGAAATCGCGGGCAATCAGCGCGCGCACCTTCTGGGCCTGGGTGTAATAGGCGTCGTAAAACCCGGCCGACAGCACATAGGTGCCGATCATGATGCGGCGTTTGACTTCCTTGCCGAACCCGGCAGCGCGGGTGGCGGCATACATGTCATGCACATTGCCGCCGGGCGGGGTGATGCGGTTGCCATAACGCACGCCATCATAACGGGCGAGGTTGGACGAGGCCTCGGCCGGGGCGACAATATAATAGGTCGGCAGCGCATATTTGGTGTGCGGCAGGGAGACGGAGACGATCTCCGCCCCTTCGGACCGCAGCCAGGCGATCCCCTGATCCCACAGCGCTGCAATTTCCGGGTCCATCCCGTCAAGCCGATACTCGGCCGGGATGCCGACGCGCTTGCCCTTCATGGCGCCGGTCAGGCCCGCGGCATAATCCGGCACCGGCAGATCAAGGCTGGTCGAATCGCGCGCATCAAAGCCGCACATGGCGGTGAGCAGATGGGCACAATCGCTGACTGTGCGGGCCATCGGCCCGGCCTGATCCAGACTGGAGGCAAAGGCGATGGTGCCCCAGCGGCTGGCCCGGCCATAGGTTGGCTTGATGCCGGAAATGCCGACGAAGGCGGCGGGCTGGCGGATGGAACCGCCGGTATCGGTGCCGGTGGCCCCGGCGCACAGCCGGGCCGCAACGGCAGCGGCCGAACCGCCCGATGACCCACCGGGCACCAGCTCGGCATCCGACCCGCGGGCTTTCCAAGGGCTGATCACCTTGCCGAAGGCGCTGGTTTCGTTGGACGAGCCCATGGCGAATTCGTCCATGTTGAGCTTGCCCAGAAACACCGCGCCATCGCGCAGCAGATTGGCGGTGACGCCGGATTCATAGCGCGGAACAAAGCCCTTGAGCATGTTGGAACCGGCCGTGGTCTGCACGCCTTCGGTGGCAAACAGATCCTTGATGCCCAGCGGAATGCCGGCCAACGGCCCGCCGCGCGTGCCATCGTCCACGCCCCTCGCCTGGGCCAGCGCCAGTTCCGGCGTTTCAACGATGAAGGCGTTCAGGTGGCGGTTGGCCGCCATGGCATCCAGGTGCGCCTGCGTCAGCTCGACCGCGCTGAACATGCGCGCGGCCAGGCCGGCCTTCATTTCGGTGAGGGACAGATCGGTCAGCGTGCTCATTCGATCACCTTGGGCACCGCGAAGAAGCCGCTGGTGGCATCGGGCGCATTGGCCAGCACCTTGTCCTGAATGCCGCCATCGGTCACGACATCGCTGCGCCAGCGCAGCGCACCGGGCATCACGCTGGCCATCGGCTCGACGCCGGCGGTGTCCACCTCGCCCAGCTGCTCGATCCAGCCAAGGATGCCGTTCAGCTGCCCGGTCAGGCCCGGCACCTCGTCATCGGTCACGGCAATGCGCGCCAGGCGCGCGATCTTTCGCACGGTTTCGCTATCAACAGACATGGCCTGCCGCTAGCAGGCCAAAGGCTGCGCAACAAGGGGGCGAAGGGCCGTTACGACAGGGCGGCGCGGGCTTGGCCGGCAATATGGGCCAGCATGGCGGCGCTGATGCTGCCGCTGTCCCGGGCCCGCGCGGCGCTGCCTGCGATGCGCGCCACCCGCGGCTGGTTTGCCGCCACCCATGTCGCCAAAGCCGCCACCGGATCGCCACTTTCCGGCACCACCCGGCGCAACAGGTCCAGCCTTATCTGCTCGAAATCACGCACCAGCGCCGCTGTCAGCAACCGCTCCCACGGGTCTGCCGACACCAGCGCGCCGGCCGCCCCGCGCGCCCAATCCAGCCCGGCAACCTCGCCCAACTGGGTATAGGCCTGGGCCGTGGCGGCCACATCCAGTTGGCGCTCGGTGGCCAGCAGCGACACGCCGATGGCGCCATCCAGGGCTTCGATGGCAACGATGCCGGCCACCAGTTCGGCCGGTGCACCGGCCGAAGTGAGGCTGGACGTGAGCCGGTCAAGCTGGCTGCGCACTTCGGATTTCACAACCCGATCAATGCTTTGGCCCAGCGCCTTGAGGCCCGGCTGGATGGCCGCTACCAGATCGCTGGGGCCCCGGCCCCCGCCCAGCCGCAACAGATCGGCCATCTGGCCGCGCAAGGCGTGCTGGGCGGCCATGTGCAGGTGGCGGGCGCCATCGGCCGACACATGCGCAGCATCAATCGCCTGCCAAAGCCCTGTAAAACCAAAGAGTTCACGTGCCGCCAGGAAGGCGCCCGCCACATCGGCCAGGCCGGCACCCAATTCCTCGGCCAGCTCGAACGGGGCCGCCAGGCCGGCGCGGTTGATCATCTCGTTGGTCAACTTGGTCGCCACCAGTTCGCGGCGCAACCGGTGCTGGCGTATGGCTTCGCCATGGGCGGCCTGCATGGCGGTCGGGAAGGCCGCGATCAGATCGGCTTCCAGCAGCGGATCATCCACCACCGGGCTGCCCACCAGCACGTCATAGGTGGCCATCTTGGCATAGGCCATGATCACCGCAAGCTCCGGCCGGGTCAGGCCTTCACCAGCCTGCGCCCGTTGGCCCAGCGCATCATCGCCCGGCAGGCCTTCCACCCGGCGATCCAACCCGGCGCGGCCTTCCAGCACATGGATCAAGCGCTGGAACACCGGGACGGCGGCGGCGCCACCGGCTTGCGCCAGGCTGATGGCCTGGGTTTGCAAGTGGTTGTCTTTCAACACCAATATGGCGACATCGTCGGTCATCACCTTCAACAGCGCATCACGGTCCGCCTGGCCCAGCCGGCCGGCGGCCACCTCGCCGTTCAGCGCGATCTTGATGTTCACCTCATGATCCGAACAATCAACGCCGGCCGAGTTGTCGATGAAATCGGTGTTGATGCGCCCACCGTGACGGGCAAATTCGATGCGCGCCGCCTGGGTGAGGCCCAGATTGGCGCCTTCACCCACCACCCGCGCACCCAGTTCGGCTGCGTTCACCCGCACGGCATCGCTGGCGCGATCCCCGGCATCGGCATGGCTTTCGGCGGTGGCCTTCACATAGGTGCCGATGCCGCCAAACCACATCAGATCCACCGGCATCTTCAGGATGGCGGTGATCAGGTCGGTGGGTGACAGGCTGTCTGCCGCAGTGCCCAGCATGGCCTTGATTTCGGGGCTGAGCGGGATGGACTTCAGGCTGCGGGAAAACACGCCGCCGCCCTTTGAAATCAACGCTTTGCCGTAATCATCCCAGCTCGATCGCGGCAGCGCGAACAGGCGTTGCCGCTCGGCAAAGGCGGCTGCCACGTCGGGTGTTGGATCAAGGAAGATGTGGCGGTGATCAAAGGCCGCCACCAGCGCCACCGCCGGGGACAGCAAAAGCCCGTTGCCGAACACATCGCCCGACATGTCACCCACGCCGGCAACGCGCACGCTTTGCGTCTGCACGTCGATGCCCATCTCGCGGAAATGGCGCTGCACCGAAATCCACGCGCCCTTGGCGGTGATCCCCATGGCCTTGTGGTCATACCCATTGCCGCCCCCGCTGGCGAAGGCATCGCCCAGCCAGAAGCCATGCGCCTGTGCGATGGCGTTGGCGGTATCGGAAAACGTGGCCGTGCCCTTGTCAGCCGCGACCACCAGATAGGGATCCGGCGCATCATGGCACACCACGCCTTCGGGCGGGATCACCGCACCATCAATTGCCAGATTGTCGGTCACAGACAGCAGGGCGCGGATGAACACGCGATAGGCTTCGGTGCCTTCGGCGAACCAGGCATCACGGTTGGATGCCGGCGGCAACTGCTTGGGATAAAAGCCGCCCTTGGCACCGGTGGGCACGATCACCGTGTTCTTCACCTTTTGCGCCTTCACCAGGCTGAGCACTTCGGTGCGGAAATCGTCGCGCCGGTCAGACCAGCGCAGGCCACCACGTGCGATCGGGCCGCCGCGCAGATGAATGCCCTCAACCCGCGGCGAATACACCCAGATTTCGCGATAGGGGATCGGTGCCGGCAGGCCAGGCATGGCCGCGCTGTCGATCTTGCAGGCCAGGGCTTCCGGGCCGCCGGCCACGAAGGCGTTGGTGCGCAAGGTGGCCAGCATGGCGGCGCGATACAGGCGCAAAATGCGGTCATCATCGATGCTGGCCACATCGGCAAGCGCCGCATCGATCCGCGCCAGCACCTCGCTCTGGGCAGTCATGCGATCAGCCACGCCCGGCCCGAACCGCACGGCAAACAGGGCCACCAGATCGCGGGTGATCGCCGGATAACGCTTCAGCGCGTCAACCACCGTCATCACGCCATAGGTCACCCCGGTTTGCCGCAGATAGCGGAACCAGGCGCGCAGCCAGCCAGCCTCACGCGCATCCAGCCCGCAATCGAGGATCAGGGCATTGAAGCCATCATTCTCGGCCATGCCGGTGAGCACGGCCATCAACGCCGGTTCCACCCGCGCCACCAACGCCGGCCAATCGGCCAGCACCGCGGCATCCGGCACCTCGGCCATGAAATCATGGATCCAGCCCAGGGTCCCGCCGGCCAGATCGAAGGGATATTCCTCCACCACCTTCAGGCCGAAATTTTCCAGCACCGGCACGGCTTCAGACAATGGAATGATCCGGCCCAGCCGATAGATCTTCAGCCGCACCTGACCTGCTGCACCGCCGGCGGCCGGCAGCAGCCGCACACCGCGATCAGCCTCGGTGCTCAGGTGAGACAGGGCCACGATGTCGGCTGCGGCTTCGGCGGCATTGTGCTGGGCGCGATAACTGGCGGAAAAGCTGCGCCCATGGCTGATCGTCAGCCGGGCAGCTCTTGTTGCGCCGGCCAGATCGGCCAGCACCGTTTCCAGCTCCTCGTCCCAACCGCGCACCAGTTGGCGCAGGCGGCGATCCAGCGCCCCGGCCTGATCGGGGCCAAAGCCGGCGGCATCGGCCACATCCACCACATAATGCACCCGGGCCAGGCCCTCGGCCCGCAATTCCACCTCGAACCGGGCAATCCTGCCCTTCAGTTCCTGTGCCAGCATCTGGCCCACCGCCTCACGCTGGCGGCTGGTATAAGTGTCGCGCGGCACGAACACGAGCACCGAGATGAAGCGGCCAAACGGATCGGGACGGGCAAACAGCTTGGGCCGCGGTCGATCGAGCAGCGACAACAGGCCAAGTGCCATCTGCTTCAACTCACCGGGGCTGGCTTCGAACAACTCCATCCGCGGAAAGCTTTCCAACACATGCACCAGCGCCTTGCCGGTGTGGCCAGCCTCGCCAAAGCCGAGCGTGTCAATGATCTCGCCCACCTTGCGCCGCAGCAGCGGCACCTGACGCGGGGAGGTGTTGAGCGCCGCCGAGGTGTAGAGCCCCAGAAAGCGGGTTTCAGACACCACCCGGCCTTCGCGATCAAAGCCCTTCACGCTGATCAGATCGCCATTCACCCGCCGGTGCACCGTCACCACCGCACCGGCGCGGGTGATCAGCAGCGGTTCCGGACTGGCCATCAAGGCCTTCAGGGCGCGCGGCGTGTCGCTGGCGCCGCGCGTGCCGGTCCAAACCGGATAATCGGGATCGCGCAGCAGGCCCAGGCCGGCTTCGCCCACCGCTTCCCCATCACTTGCCAACTGATATCGCCGGGCACCCAACAGGGTGAAATTGTCTGCCGCCAGCCATTCCAGAAAGGCCATGGCCTCGGCGGTGCGGTGGGGGGCCTGTGGCGGGGGATTGTCGCTCAGGGCGCGGATGCTGTCGCGCAACAGCGCCAGCATCGCCTGCCAATCGCCCACGGCAGCCCGCACATCGGCCAGAACCAGGTGCAGATCTTCAATCAACGCGGCCCGGCCCTTTGCGCCAACCCGTTCGATTTCCATGTAGATCATCGATTCGCGGATGGCGCCCAGCGGCGCCGGACGGCCCTGGCCATCACCCCCCACGGCAATCAGATGGCCATCGTTGCCACGTTCGACATCGATGATCGGATGAATCAGGCGATGGATATCGATGCCAGCCGCCGTAACGGCCGCCGCAGCCGAATCGACCAGAAACGGCCGGTCGTCGCCTATGATCGCCAGCCGCAACCGGCGTTGCCCCACGGGCCCATCATCCGCCAGCGTTTCGATCCGCACCAAGGGCTCGCCAGGCAAGCGCTGCCCGGCCGCTTGTGCCACAAAAGCCGCGATCGCACCGCGCTGCGTGGAATCCAGATCATCCACTTCCCCCGGCAGGGCATGTGCAAACAAGGCGGTTTGCAGGGCCAGTTCAACGGCGTTGTGGTTGGTTTTGTTGGCAATGGTGGCAGACACGTCAATCGCTCCCGCGTCAAAACGTTGCCAGCCTATGCGCCCCGGCGCCGCAATTGAAAAGCGTGATGTGGCAATCAGCGGGATTTTTTTGTTATATCGATAACATCGCCAACCGGTTTGCGGGCTGGAAACGGATCCACGGCGGTTGGCATTGGGCGCATTTCGGCAAAGGCCGTCGCCAGTTCCGCCCGCAGGCGCCGGGCCGCGCTGTTCGACAACACGTCGCGCCAGCTGATGATCACCTGCACCAGCGCGGCCGGATCATCGCCTTCCGGCAGCGGCAACGCCAGGGCGCGAACCAGGATCTGGGCGCCCATGGGATCGTGCACACTGGCTTCGAAGTTGATCGGCATGGGCTGCAGAGCCACCAACTCGCAGGCCGCCACCAATTCCTCTCCCAGCCCGGGATCACGCAACAAGGGCAAGCCCGCCATCAGGCCAAATCGTGCCGCCAGCGGGCCGCCCACGCTTTCGATGATCGCCCGCCCGGCCGGATCGCGAACCACCAGGCTGTGATCGAAGAACGGGGCAAGCGCGACCGCCGTGTCGCCATCACTAGCGGTCTGCCAGGCGATCAGGGCCCGGTTGGTCAACCGCCGTTCCACCACGACGCTGCGCGGCAATTGGCCGAAATGTGCGATTTGTCCGGCCGAACCATTTGTTCCAGATGGCGGCAACAGCGCTTGCGGGTGAATGATCGGCTGGCTCATGAAACCAGTAACGGCTGGGACGACAGTGGGTTGAACCTTGCCGGAAAGCCAAGGGTGGCGCACCGCTCAGCAATCCCCTTGCCAGCCGCCCCGCCCCCTGTTAATCGCCGCCCACTCACCGAGGCGCCGCTTTAGCTCAGCCGGTAGAGCACCGCATTCGTAATGCGGGGGTCACGTGTTCGAGTCACGTAAGCGGCACCACCTCCCTGCAATGCGCAGCAGCCCGCGAGGCTAGGCCAGCAGGTCCGTTTTGGTAACGGTAGATCTGGCCGTGATCTTAA
>CAZHTW010000108.1:0-9217 GCA_964535865.1 uncultured Sandarakinorhabdus sp.
CGCGCAACACGCGCAACGTTGCGCCCACACAGGCGGGCGAACAGTTGATCGCCACGCTGCGCCCGGCGTTTAACGAGATTGATGCCCGGCTGGCGGCGCTGAGCGCGCTGCGCGAGCGGCCATCGGGCCGGCTGCGCATCACCACCAGCCGCCATGCCGCCGAAACCATCCTGTGGCCGGTGGTCAGCCAAATGCTTCAGGACCATCCCGATCTCAGCGTGGAAATCTCCATCGACGGGCAGTTGACTGACATCATTGCCGATCGCTTTGATGCCGGCATCAGGCTGGGCGAACAGGTCGCCAAGGACATGATCGCGGTGCCAATCGGCCCAGAACTGCGGATGGCGGTGGTGGGAGCGCCCGAATACTTCGCCAGGCGGGGCCGGCCGATGACACCGCAGGATCTGACCGGACATGCCTGCATCAATATCCGCATGCCATCGAAGGGTGGGCTCTATGCCTGGGAATTCGGCAAGGATGGGCGTGATCTGAACGTGCGGGTCGAAGGGCCGCTGGTGATCAACGATGTGCCGATGATCCTGCGCGCAGCGGCCGAAGGCATTGGCCTTGCCTGCGTGCTGGAAGACCAGTCCAGTGCCCTGCTGGCAGCCGGCAGGCTGGAGCGTGTGCTTGAGGACTGGTGCCCGCCATTTCCCGGCTATCACCTCTATTATCCGGATCGGCGCCAGTTGACCCCGGCCTTTGCCCTGCTTGTTGACAGCCTGCGCCGCCGCCGCGCCGCCTGAGCCCGTCTGACGTCCTGCACCTTGCCCGGTGGTGGCCTGTGATCGTTTTGAATGACGATTGACATATATAGCCGAGCCAAATAGATGACGATTGTCATTTCATTGCGACTCGCATGCCTCAGGAGATTGCCATGCCGCTCTGGCAGATATTCCATCCCGCCGATGCCTTTTCGCCGGAAGACAAGGCGGCGCTGGCGGAGAAGATCACCGATGTCTATGGCGCAGTGATGCCGCGCTTCTATGTCGGGATTGTCTTTCATCCGATTGATCCGGCGCAGTTTTTCGTGGGCGGCAAGCCGGCTGACCGCTTCGTGCGCATCGTGATGGAGCATATCGCCCGCAGCTTCCCGTCGGTTGAGGTGAGCCGCCGCTTCATCGATCGCATCAACGCCATCCTGAAGCCTTATGTCGCCGATCGCGGGTTCGACTGGGAGCTGCATGTCGACGAAACCCCGTTTGATTACTGGTCGATCAATGGCTTCTACCCGCCGCGGGCCGGCACGCCGGACGAGATCCGCTGGCGCGCGGAAAACCGCGCATCGCCCCGCACCCATGATTGAAGGACAAGCCGCATGAGCATGGGAACCGCTGTCGTCACCGGCGCCTCTTCCGGTATCGGCGCCGCCTTCGCCGCGCGTCTGGCCCGGCGTGGCCATGATCTGCTGCTGGTCGCCCGCCGGGCCGACCGGCTGGAATCGCTGGCCGCGCAGTTGCGGGCCGAAACCGGCGTGGGGGTGGAGACGATTGCGGCGGATCTTGGCACTGCTGATGATGTGGCCCGACTGGAAGCGCGGCTGGCCGCAATCCCGGTCACCTTGCTCGTCAACAATGCCGGGGTGGGCGCGCTTGGCGCCACATCGACGGTTGCCGCCGATGTTCAGGACGCGCTGCTGCGGATCAACGTGCTGGCGCTCACCCGCCTGTCGCTGGCGGCCGTGGCGCAGTTCCGCGCGGCGGGGCGCGGCAGCCTCATCAACATCGCGTCGGTGATGGCATTGATGCCGAGTGCGGGAGGCGGCGCCTATAGTGGCTCCAAGGCCTATGTGCTCAATTTCACCCGCTCACTGCGGCTGGAACTGGCCGGCAGCGGCATTGGCATCCATGTCGTGCTGCCGGGGCCGGTGAAGACCGAGTTCTTCTCCGCGCAGGGCATGAGCGACAGCATCTTCCCGGACTCCAGCTATGTCACTGCCGATGCGCTGGCCGATGCCGTGCTGGTTGCCGCCGAGCGGGGCGACGAGGTGATCGTGCCCTCGCTTGCATCCGAACGCCATTGGGATGAATTTGAAGCGGCGCGCATGGCCTTCATGCGCGATGTGATGGGCGGGGCGATCGCCGCCCGCTATCAGCGCGTTTGAAGGGCGGCGGGGCGTGGCGCGATATTCCAGGGATCACAAGCAGGCGGCACGCGAGGCCATATTGAAGAACGCGGCCGAACGGTTCCGGCGCGATGGCATCGCGGCCGTGGGCGTGCGGGCGCTGATGGCCGATGCCGGCCTGACCCATGGCGGCTTTTATGCCCATTTCCCGTCGCGAACCGATCTGGTGGCAGCGGCGGTGGAAACAGCGGCGCAAAGCACGCTGGGCTATTTCGAGGAGGTACTGGCCGCCGCACCGGCCGACCGCAAACTGGAAACGCTGATTGCCACCTATCTGCGGCCCCGCCACCGTGTGCACATGGATCTGGGCTGTGCCGCCGCTGCGCTGGCGCCCGAGATCGCCCGCGAGCCGGCCGAGACCCGCGATCGCTTTGCCGCGCAGACCGGGCGCCTGGTGCAGTTGATTGCCGACCATTTGCCCCCAGGCGGCACGCCAGACCAGCGTGAAATGCGGGCCCGAACCGTGTTCGCGGCAATGATGGGCGTGCTGCAGCTGATGCGCATCGAAACCGATGATGCCGCGGTGGACCGCCTGGTCCGCGAAGGCCGCGATGCCGCGCTCTGTCTCGCCACCAGGCCCTGGTAGGTCTCTGTGGACAGGATCGAGCCATCGGCCACCGCCTCGCCAGCCGCCCAGCGTGCCGAACTGCTCAGGTCTGGCCCGGTGCTGCCCACATTGCTGCGGCTGACGCTGCCCAATCTGGTTGCGCTTGGTTCGGCAGCGATCGTCTCCATTGCCGAGACGGCCTATGTCGGCCGGATCGGCGTGGCCGCATTGGGCGGCATCGCCCTGGCCTTCCCGGTGTTCATGCTGATGCAGATGCTGTCGGCCGGTGCCATGGGCGGCACCATCTCCGGCGCCATCAGCCGGGCGATGGGCGCCGGCAATCGCCAGCTGGCGCAAGCGCTGGCCCTTTCCGCCTTTGCCATCGCCGTGGTGTTTGGGCTCGTCCTTGCTCTCGTTGTACGCGGCTTTGGCCGGGATTTGTTTGCAGTGCTCGGGGGCAGCGGCGCCGTGCTCGATCAGGCGCTGGCCTTTGCCAACACCGCGGCCTGGGGGATTCCCGCCATCTGGCTGGCCAACACACTGGCTTCGATGCTCCGGGGCTCTGGCAACATGGCTGTGCCGGCCAACATCCTCTTGTGCGCCGGCATCGGGCAGGTGCTGATTGGCGGGGCCTTCGGGCTTGGCGTCGGGCCGTTCCCGGCGCTGGGCATCGCTGGCGTGGCCCTCGGGCAGGTCGCGGCCTTCTGGACGGCTGCGACTGTCCTGTTCCTCTACATCCGCGCTGGGAGGAGCGCCGTCACCCTGCGCTTTGCAACCGGTGCCGCACGGGCGGAGCATGTCGCCGCCTTGCTGCGCATTGGCGCAATCGCCATGTTGTCGCCGCTTCTGTCGGTGGGGTCGGTGCTGATGCTGACCGGGATGGTCGCGCGCTTTGGGCCTGATGTGCTGGCGGGCTATGGCATCGGGGTGCGGCTGGAGTTTCTGTTGATCCCGATTGCCTTTTCGGTTGGCGTGGCCGCCGTGCCCATGGTTGGGACCGCGATTGGATCGCGCGACATTGCGCGAGCGCGCCGCGTGGCCTGGACCTCGGGCGGGCTCGCCTTCGCCGGTGTCGGCACCATCGGGCTGCTGGCGGTGGCGCTGCCGGGGCTTTGGGTCGATCTGTTCACCGATGTCTCAACGGTGCGCCAGGCGGCCTGTGCCTATTTATCGATCGCCGGATTTGGCTATGGCCTGTTCGGCATGGGGCTGTGCCTCTATTTTGCGTCGCAAGGGGCCGGCCGGGTTGGCGGCGTCATCATGGCCCAAGCCCTGCGCACGGCGATCATCCTTGGTGGTGGCATGTTGCTCCTCAACGTCTCCGGTTCCGCCAACACGATTTTCTTGTTGTCCACTTTTGCCATGGCAGCGATGGGGATCGGCACTGCCCTCGTCGTGAAGTTCAGCAAGTGGCGTTGAACAGCGGCCGCGGGAGATCAGTTCCCCACAACAGATGCGTCCTCTATCGGTCCAATAGTCATCACGCGGCAGTTCGTAAGCCCTGAAACCGACCGTGGAAGGGATTTGGTACGTAGATTTCCCAATGATTCCAGTGCCCAGCTTTGTCCTTTCTGGTGCACCACCTCCCTGCAATGCGCAGCAGCCCGCGCGGCAGGGCCAGCAGGGTGAGATGATAAGGTTTATCCGGGCCTCACCTTGGAGCGTTTTCCGATCAAGTTGGGTCATCGGCACGGGAGCGATATTGGTTCAGGGCAAGAAGCGAGGAGGGCGCGATGCGGCGAGCATCGTAACTGACGAGCGACGCCGCCCTGAGCCAATATCGCCCCGCCCCGAAGGGGTCGCCCAAAGGGCGATGACGGTGATGCAACTTGATCGGAAAGCGCTCTAGGCCGGTCTCATGGCCGACCATGAGACCGGCAACTCGAAAGTGCTGGCAGACGCTTGATCATTGGCACAGGAATTCTGGCGGCAAGTTTGCGCTCGCTACCGACATTCATCGTTAGCTTGGACGTTCACAAGAGCGGTCATCAGGGCCGCTGCTCTCTGTTGTCAGGGGCGGCAGATTTGAATCCTGTCGAGTGCGCCAATTTCCCGATCCATTGATGACGCATCTCAGACCCTTTTTTGATTGTTTCAACAAAGCTTCAAACGGCGCGTCCAATTGCGGTCATTGCCCGGTGTAAATCTGCGGCTTTTTCGTCGTCCCGTTTGTCATGCAAGTGGGCGAGCCTTTGCAGCCGTCCATTGCGCCCTGCCGCGCTCCGTTGTACGAACTGGTACATTCGGAAGTCGGGTCTGGGGGGAATGATCATGCAATGGCTGATGCTTTGCCTGCTGGGTGGCATGGTACTGGCGGGTACGCCTGCCAAGGCGCAGGCGCCTGCGGGGCCCGTGGTGGGCGGTGCGGCTGCTGGCCCATCGCGCGGCTATCGTGATCCCTATGCCGACAAGAAGCGTCTGTTGATCATTGCCGATCTGTCGACCGGCAACCAATCGGCGCATATCGGGTCCAGCCATGCCGTGTCGGTGATCGAGCAGTTGGGCCGCAAGGCCGGGGCCTATATCACCATCATCCGCACCGACACCGATCTGGTGACCAAGGGCGAGGTGTGGGGCACCGGCGCCTATGCCAAGGGCGGGCAGCGCCAGGCGCGCGGGCGCAATCTGGACTATTTCGATGCCGTACTGTTCTATACCAACGGCGAGACCAGGCTGACGCCGGCGCAGAAGCAGGATCTGCTGGATTTTGTCGCAAAGGACGGCAAGGGCTTCATCGGGGTGCACACCGCCACGGCCACCGCGGCAAGCTGGCCGGAGTATCAGCAGATGGTGGGCGGCAGTTTCGACAATCACCCCTGGGGCATCACCAAGGCCCGGATCATCGTCGAGCGGCCGGACTTTCCGGCGATGAAGAAGCTGAAGACCGGCAGCGTGCTGGAGGATGAACATTATCAGATGCTGCCCACGCCCTACAGCCGGGCCGATGTGGATGTGCTGGCCCGGCTGGACACGCGCGGGCTGGATCTGACCTTGCCCGGTGTGCACCGCAAGGATGGCGATTTTCCGGTGGCGTGGATCAAGTCATGCGGGAAGGGGCGGGTGTTCTATTCCGGCCTGGGCCATCCCGATGCCGCCTGGGACGATCCACGCGTGCAGACGCTGTTTCTGGAAGGCATCAAATGGGCGATCAATGGCGGCCAGGCCCCGCGCCCGCACCCGATGACCCCGGCCCCGAAATGAGGATCAGGCCGGCGGCGGCTTGAAGCGCGCCTGCGCCGCCAGCCGCACCACGGCATTGGCAGCGCCATAGCCGCCATAGGCGCGGCGTTCGACGATTTCGAAGAAGACGCGGCGGGCGAAGGCGCGGCTGTAAAGCTGGAAATATTCGGCCTCGCCGTCGCGATCATAGAGGATATTGTGGGCGCGCAACCGGTTTACCAGCGCCGGATCGAGGCCGAAGCGGGCTTCGATATCGTCATAATAATTGGGCGGGATGGGCAGCACTGGCAGGCCGTTGGCGGCGGCGGCCTGGGCGGCGGCAAAGATGTCGGGGCAGGCAAAGGCGATATGTTGCACGCCGGCACCGAAATAATGCTGGACGAAGCGGGAGGACAGCGTCTGCCCGCTTTGGCTGCCATTCAGCGTGATGCGGATGCCCTTGCCCGGCGATTCCACGGCCTGGCTGTGGACCAGGCCCAGCGTGTCGGCGATCTGGACCTGGGGCGTCTTGGTCATGGCGAACAGCGTGACATAGAAGAGCTGCCAGCTCAGAAATTCCTCGTGCGCCATGGTCTGGGCGACATGATCGATGGCGGTGAGGCCAAGCGGCTGGCCGGCGGCGGCATCGGCAAGCGGCAGGGGGAATTCGTGCGCCCACACGGCGTCTTCCTGGCTGGCGGCGATCATGTGGATCAGGCTGCCGCCCACGGCGCGCACGCCGGCAATCTCCATCTCGTCGGGGCCGACCGATTGTTCGAACAGCGGCACGGCCAGCGCCTGGGCCCGGCCCAGGGCTGCCGGCACATCATCCACCACCAGCCCCAGCGCGCACACCGAGGCGCCGTGCATGATGTCGAAACTGTGGGCAAAGCCTTCGGGTTCGGAATTGACGACGATGTTGATGGCGCCTTGCGTCCAGCGCACGACATCCTTGCGGCGATGGCGGGCGGTGGGGCGGAAACCCAACGCGGCCAGCATCTCGCCCAGCGCTGCGGCCTCTTCGTGGCTGGCGGCAAATTCGATGAAGGCCATGCGTTCTGCTACCACCGGCGGCGGCATTGCGGAGGCAAGCGGGCTGCGCGGCCGGCGGGCGACGGCATCGTGCAGGGCCAGCAGCGACCGGTTGCCATCCTGGGCGACGCCGCTGGCTGATCCGGCGCGGAAGCGATCGTTGAAGATTTCCAGGCTCCACCAGCCATCATAGCCAGTGCGCCAGATCGCCTCGGCCCAATCGGCCACGGCGAAATCGCCCTGGCCGGGCATGCAGCGGAAATGGCGGCTCCACTGCAGCAGGTCCATATCGAGCAGCGGGGCGTCGGCGACCTGGACGAGGAAGAGTTTTTCAGGCCGGATATCGCCAATGCTGCTGGCGGGGATGCGGCGGGCCAGCGAATGGAATGTGTCGAGGATCAGGCCGATGGCCGGGTGATCGGTGTCCCGCACCAGGGCCCAGGCCTCGCGGTGATCATGCACGTGCAGGCCCCAGGCCAGCGCCTCATAACCCACCTTGAGGCCACGGGCGGCGGCGCGTTCGCCCAGTTCGTGCAGATCGGCGATGATGCGCGGCCGGTCGGGCAGGGCCAGCGGCGAGCAGTTCGAACAGAGCAGCAGCAGCGGCGCGCCCAGTTCGGCCATCACGTCGAACTTGCGCTCCATGCGTTCAAAGGCGCGGCTGCGCTGGGGTTCCGGCATGCCCTCCAGATCGCGGAAGGGCTGGAACAGGGTGATGGCCAGGCCCAGGTCGGCGGCAATCGCCGCCACGTCGCGCGGGCGGCCGGGGAAGGTGATCAAATCGGTTTCGAAAATTTCCACCCCTTCGAAACCGGCGGCGGCCACGGCGGCCAGTTTCTGTTCCAGCGTGCCGCTGAGCGAGACGGTGGCGATCGAGCGTTTCATGGCCGCGGGGTCATGCCGCCCGTGCCGCCGCGTACAGATCAAAGCTGGCGCGCATCCGCGCCCGGTCGGCCGGGCGGCCGGTGAACAGGGTGAAGGCGGCGGCGGCCTGGCCGATGGCCATGGCGCTGCCATCGATCACCGTGCAGCCGCGCCGGCGGCTTTCGGCGATCAGTGCCGTTTCCAGCGGGAAATAGACGATATCGGCCACCCACAGATGCGGCCCCAGGCATTCGGCCTGCACCGGCAGGCCGGGCAGCTTGTCCATCCCCATCGGGGTGGCATTGACCAGGCCATCGGCCGCAGCCAGCGCCGCGGCAAGCGGCGCGCCGACATGGATGTTGCGATCGGGAAAGCGATCCTGCAGGCGCACGCACAAGGCGGCGGCCCGATCGTGATCGACATCGAACAGTGCCAGTTCCTCAGTGCCGTGGTGGAGCAGGGCATGGGCGGTGGCGGCGCCCGCGCCGCCGGCCCCCACCTGCACCACCGACCGGAAGCGGCGGTTGCCTATGCCGCCGGCCAGCGCCTCGGCAAAGCCAAGCACATCGGTGTTGTGCCCGATGGCGCGCCCATCGCCGAACACGATGGTGTTGACCGCGCCCACCGCCGCCGCCTGCGGTGACAGGCCGTCGAGAAGCGGGATCACCGCCTGCTTGTAGGGATAGGTGACGTTGCAGCCGGCCGCGCCGACCGTGCGCAGCGCCGCGAGCAGCCGCGGCAGTTCGGCCGCATCCCAGCCGCGCTGGGCGAAATCGAACAGCATGTAGAGGAGGCGCAACCCCTGGGCGCTGGCCTCATGCTCGTGCAGCCAAGGCGAACGCGAAGCGCCGATGTCACGGCCGATCAGACCCACCAGAAAGGCGCTTCCGGTCACTCCAATCTCCTGCATCGGCGTCGCATTCGCCCCCATGGCCCTTAGAAGCGCGTCCTGACGCCGACGCTGATCACCCGCAGGATCGGGTTGCCGGCGAATGTGTCATAGCCTTGGGCATTGTTATAGAAGGACGGTTTGGTGTTGAACAGGTTCTGCACGTCCAGGAAGACTTCGCCATCCTTGGTCCAGCTTTCGGGCAGGGTGTAGGCGATGTGCACATCCGCAGTTGTGTAAGGCTTCACCGGATCGCCGCCGGCACCGGTGGGCACGCCGCCCACCGAAACCACAGGGTTCACCGCATTGGCGCTCCAGTTGCGATAGCTGCCAGTATGGTTGAGGAACAGGTTGGCGGCGAAATCGCCAACCGTCACGCCGGCATCAGCGCGCAGATCAAGCCGGACCGACGGGAAGGTGCCGTTGAAACCGGTGGTGTTCAGCACCGAGAAGGTAGGGCCGCCACCGAAATTCTGATCGAACTTGGTTTTCAGCGACATGGCCGCACCCAGCGAGAAGCTGCCCCAGCTGGTGTTGTGGCTGTACCGCGCATCGGCATCGATGCCCTGCACCTTCAGGTTCAGCACATTGCGCTGCCGGA
>CAZHTW010000109.1:0-9129 GCA_964535865.1 uncultured Sandarakinorhabdus sp.
GCCGGGGCGGACGCAGTCGATCATCCTCACCGCCAACGAAGCTGGCGAATGGCCGCTGCATTGCCATCTCCTCTATCACATGAACAGCGGCATGATGGCCAAGCTGGTGGTGGCCAGCGCCGATGGCAGCCTGCCGCCAGTGCACCAGCATTGATGCGCGCCAGCCTGATCATGGCGGCCCTGGTCGCTGCGCCCGTTGCTGCGCAAACCGGACACGGGCACGGCGATGCCGTCAACAATTTCACTTTGGTGGAAGAAGCCGATCTCACCCGCTTTGACGGCAAATGGGTCGCCAATTGGGAGGCGCAGGGCTGGATCGGTGGGGATATCAACAAATTCTGGTGGCGCACCGAAGGCGAAACCAAGGGGCCGCGGCTGGAGCAGAGCGAATTCCAGGCGCTGTACAGCCGCAACATCGCGACCTTCTTCGATCTGCAGGCTGGCCTGCGCCACGATATCCAGCCCGATGCCCGCAGCTATGCCGTGCTGGGCGTGCAGGGGCTGGCGCCATTGTTCTTTGAAACCGAGGCCCACGCATTTTTTGGTTTCAAAGGCGATGTGCTGCTGCGGCTGCGCCAGAGCTTCGATCTCAGGATCAGCAACCGGCTGGTGGTGCAGCCGCTGCTCGAAACCGATCTCTATCTCACCCGCGTGCCCGAACGGCTGATCGCACCCGGCCCGGCCATCATCGAAGCTGGCGTGCTCACCCGTTATGAAATCAGCCGCCGCGTCGCGCCCTATGTCGCGCTGATGTTCGAACGCCGACTGGGCGAATCGAGCCGGCTGGCCCGTGCCGCCGGCGAGAACCCTGGCGGCTGGTCAATCCGCACCGGCGTGCGCTTCTGGCTGTAAACCGCCGCTGCCATGCACCGGCAAAATGGGCCCGTCGGCAGGTTGTTGCAGACGACGGCTCGACACGGCCGGGCCGGTCGCCCACTGTGCTGATGATGAAGGAACGTTCGCACCATTGCCATTTCGGCTGGCTGGCCGTGGTTGTGGCTGGGGCCTTTGTGCCGTTGCTGGCGATGCTGTGGCTGGCACCAGCGGTGCTGGCCCCGGTGAGCGGCACGATCGTGGCGATTGGCCTGATGGGCAGTGGCATGATCGCTGCGGCTGCCGCCGGGCGCCTTTGGGTTGGCGTGCTGCTGGCCTTGCTGGCCGGTGTGGGCCTGATCCTGTTGGGGCGGGCGTTGGCACTGCCAGCCTTGCCGCACCCGTTTTCAACCGGGCTGGCGGTGATCATTGCCAGCATCAGCTTTGCCGCCCGCGGCGCGCTGTTTGCCCGTGCCTATCCCGGGAAGGGTTGGCTGCTCGCGGTGCTGGTGGTTGCGGGGGAAGCCGCAATGCTGATCACCGCTGCGGCCTTGCCAGCCTGGCTGCCGGCCCTGCTGCCGGCGCAATGGGCCAGCACGGCGATCCAGACGGCACTGACCGGCAGCGGCACGCGGGCAGCAAGTGCGGCGCTGTTCGCTCTTGCTGGCACGGCGGGAAGCACTTTGATTGTTGTTGGGCTATGGCCCCGTCGCTGGCCCTATCTGCTGATGTTCACCGCCTGGCTGGCCTTGTCCGCCCTGGTCTGGCACCGGCCGGGCCCACCGCGCGCCGATCTGATCAGCGCCTTCGCACCGGCAACTCACAATTGAGATGAGGAAGCTCTGACACAAGCGGGCCTGGTCTTGTTGCAGGTGCGTTTCCGCGCGGATGGCGCCATGCTGATCCCTTGCCACCGGCCGACCTCGGCGGTCGCCATGTCCCCGCCGCAAATCGGAACTTCAGGTCCCTTGCGAAGCGTTGGAGGCCAGCATCAAAGCGCCATTGATCCCGCTCATCTCTCCCAGAGCAGGCGCCACGATGCGGTGCCGCGCCGTGCCGGGGAAATAGCCGTTGCCCAATGCAGCGGTGCGGGCGCGGCTGCGCTCCAACAGGCCAGGTGTCTTCATCACACCGCCGCCCAGCACCATGATTTCCACGGCCGTGGCCGCAATCAGGCTGTGGCAAAGCTGGGCGATATATTCGGCAATGATGTCATGACCGGGATGGTCGGCTGGCAAGTCGGACAGCGGCTTGCCCCAACGGGCGATGATCGCCGGGCCGCATATCAGCCCTTCCATGCAATCACCATGATGTGGACAGGTGCCGGGAAAAGCCAGGTCGCTGGCTGGCCGGCGTGGCAGCAGATGGCCGATTTCAGGATGAGCGGCGCCGTGGACAAGATGGTCTTCAAAGATCAGGCCACCGCCCAGACCGGTGCCGACGGTTATATAAGCAAGCGAGGAGGTGCCGCGCCCAGCGCCCAGCTTGTATTCGGCCAGCGCCGCCCCGTTCACATCAGTATCAAAGCCCACGGGTGCACCCAGCGCGCGGCCGAAATGGCCGGCCAGATCGCAATCGGCCCAGCCGGGTTTGGGCGTGTTGGTGATCCGGCCCCAGCGCGGGGAACCAGTGTCGAGTTCGACAGGGCCAAAGCTTGCGATGCCGATGGCGCTGATGGGTCCCTGCGCTGCCAACCAGGCGCTGGCTTCGGCCAGGGTTTCGGCTGGCATCCGGGTGGGGATGACATGCTTGGCCGTGATCTGGCCAACGGCAGGGCCAACGGCCAGCACGAACTTGGTGCCGCCAGCTTCGACGGCAGCAAGGAGGGGCGGATGGGCCGGGTTGTTCATGCCGGTTCAGGCTGCATCAGGCCGGCGCGGTCGGCAAGCAGGGACAAGTGCAGAAGTGGTGCCGGCACCCCGCCAAAATGGCGCCGGGCCTCGGCCGGATCGGCGGGCAAGGGCTGGCCATGCAGGCCAATGAAATCGACGAAACTGGCAACCACCAGCTCGGCGCTGACCGTCCAGCTATAGCTTTGCAACGGCTCCTGCGCCGGATTGCACAGCACCAGGCCAGAGCCATTCAAGGGCGTGTAGGGCCCATGGAGATGATCGGCTACCATGCCATAAAGGCCCCCCGGGGCATGGCGAAGGCCTGGCGCGAACGTGGACGACTGGGTGGCCCAGAACACGTGATAGCGGCCGGCGTGGAACACGACATGGGCGCGTTCCAGCTCGTTGTTGACGCCATCGGCCTGAACCAGCGGCGGCAGCAGGTGCCAGCCATCATCTGCCTTGCGGGCGATGCCGACCGCGCCGTTGAAGGCACTGCCGGCATCCGCCAGTGAGGCGGTGAAGATCAGATATTCAGCGCCGTCGGCCGGATCGCAAAACCAGGCCGGATCGCGGAAGGCCTTGATCTTCCCGGCTTCGCCCTCATGCGCGTCAGCCAGCATATAGGCGGGGTGAAAGCGGGTAATGGATGGACGGGGTGTCGTCCAGCCTGAGGGCAGGCCATCCGGGCCGATGGTGGCACGGGCCTCGAAAAGTTGCTGCTGATAGCCGCCGGGGCGGGCCGCCGTGCCGGCGGCGGTGAAATACAGGGTGACCAAACTGCCATCGCTGACGGCCGAGCCGGCCCATTCGCGTTCATAGGGTTGGGTCTGGTCCGGCAGCACCGGGCCAAGATCGACCCAGCGGCCGCCGACATGTTCGATCAGATGGATCTTGGCCTCGAAGTGGCGCAGGCCGGGATCGCCACGATCCGGCGCGGTGAGCGCCATCCACAGTTCGCGCCCGACCAGTCTGGCAATGTGGCCGCTGCGATCCTGGATGGGCCACATGTCCCAGTACAGCCGGTCCGGCGCCAGGCCTTGCCGGTCGATCCGGTCGATAAGGGGAACCGTATCAGCCCATACGGGATCTGCGGTCCCGGCGGCGGCGGCGGTCCAGCGGCTGGTCATGAACAAAGGCTCGGTGCGGCAGGAGGGGGTGGCCGGAACTGCCGATCGGCAGCCCCGGCCGGGGGAGGTGATCAGAAGTCGAAACGCACCGAAGCGGTGACGGTGCGGCCGTTGATCCCGCGGGCGCGCAGGAAGTTGTTGGCGCCCTGGGTGATGGAACCTTCCTCAGCCTCGGTGATGCCGACGGCGTTGAACAGGTTGTTGGCGTTGAGCGAAAGCTCCACCCGATCAGCCGGACGGACATTCACGAAGGCATTGACCTGGGCGAAAGCCGGGAAGACCAGATCATTGTTGTCCTGCGCAAACGCGCGGGTGGTGCCGACGATGTTCAGGCCGAAGCGCGCCACGTCCAGATCGACCGACGGCGTGACCTGGTAGATGAAGCTGGCCTGGCGGCGCGGAGTATTGCCTTGGTTTGCCGGGGTGATGGCATCATTTGCGATGGTGGCATCCGTCCAGGTTGCGCCAGCGCGCAGATCAAACGGGCCGGTGCGATAGGCTGCCTCCAGTTCGATGCCTTTGGCTTCATAGGTGCGGTCAAAGAAGCGCTGCGTGGTGGCTTCGAAATTCTGTTCCTGCGTGCGGGCAAAAAAGCCGGTGACGAACAGGCCGAACCCGCGCGTGCGATACTTCACGCCGATTTCATATTGATCGACATGATCGACTGCATCCTGCTTGCGCACCCCGCCATTGGGCAGCACCACGCCGAACAGCAGACGATCGGCATTGGCGCGGCCGCCGCGGCTGGCCCGGCCAAACACGGCCGTATCATCGTTCAGACGATAGTTGGCACCGAATGACCACGAGAAATAGCCGACATCATAATTGACCGGGCTGGGGGTGCCGTTGGCAATCAGCGAGACCGACCGTTCCACCGGCTGGATCGAGCCATTGCCATCAACATCAAAGTTGCTGGCCTGAAGCGTGCCGGCATAGCTGCCGCGTGCCGAGACATTGTCCCACCGGATGGAGCCGTCCAGCGTCAGCGCACCCAGATCGGCGTTGACGGCCAGATAGGGCGCGTTGAAATCATAGCTGACATCATAGCTGCGCTGGCAGCAATTGCCCCAGAACGGCACACCATAGGCATAAAGGCCATTGCGCGTGAGCACGGCGCCATTGGCCGGGTTGACGACATCGACCAGCGCTGCGTTGTTGCCCTGCACCTCCATCAGGAAGCTGTCCCATGTCCAGTCCATGTTGATATTCTGGCGGGCCTTGTAAAAGCCCAGCGTGGCAGTGACCTGGCCGAAATCCTTGATCAGCTTCAGATCATTGGTGAAGCCGCCGAAATCATTGATCTCGGTGTTGAACAAGTGGGTGCGCATCAACAGGCCGTTGGCGTTGTTGAAGGCCCTACCGGCATTTGGGCCGTTGGCATAGACAAGGTTATAGGCACCGGCGGCACCGGTGAGCAGCTGCCCGACCGAATTGCCGATGCCGGCGGCGGCGCCCACTTCCGATGGGAAAGGCGACACAAAACGGCCCTTCACGCTGGACCAACGGAAGCGTTCCTCAACGGTCAGCCCATCGGCCAGCTCGAACTGGGCTTCCAGGCCCAGGGTGGTCACCATGGCGCGCATGCCGTCGCGGATATCAGTGACCCGGCGGTTGTTGTTGCCATCAAGACCAGCTGCCGTGGTGAAGAAGGCGCTGTGCGGCGTGTCGCGCAATATGTCGAAATTGGTGATGGACCGGAAATCCGGATTGCTGTTCGATCCGGTGACCAACATGGGCATTGGCAGATAGCCGATCGCCCGGTCATTCAGATGCTTGGCTGACAGGCGGACATAACCGCCGTCAAACTCCTGGGTGAGGTTGGCCTTCACCTGATAACCGCTGTTGCCATTGTAGCCCGCGCGCCGCGGGCCTTCGCCTTCGCGCCAGAAGCCGCCGATGTTGAAGCGGGTCTTTTCACCGATGCTGGCGCCATAGTTGAAGTCAAGGCGATATTCGTCGAAGTCCACGCCGGCCGTGCCGATGACGGTGCCGCCTTCGTCGCTGCCATCCTTGGAAACGAAGTTGATCACCCCGCCTGGCGCGTTGGAGGCCAGAGTCGAGGCAGAGCCGCCGCGCACGGCTTCGATGGTGCGCACTGTCTGATCGGCGCGCAGGAAAATGTCTGCGTTGCCGAACGCGATATCGCCGAATTGCAGCACGGGCAGGCCGTCTTCCTGCAGCTGCAGGAATTTGGCGCCGCCAGAGGCGACTGGCAGACCGCGCACCGCGATGTTGGCGTTGCCATCACCGCCGGTGGACTCGGAACGGATGCCGGGGATCTGGCGGAAAATTTCAGCCGTTGTGCGCGGCGCGGCGTCAAGCACAGCCTGGCCGCTGAGAGCGCTGACCGACACCGAGGAATCAAGGCGGTTGGCCGGTCGAGCGCTGGCCGTGACCACAATCTCGTCAAGGCCCAGCGCGTCTTCGGTCGTGTCCGGCTTGGCGGCCGCTTCAGCCTTGGCGGCCTCGGTCTGGGCGATCGTGGGGGTCGACAGGGCGGCAAATGCCACGCCAAGCACCAATGCTTCACGAATCTTCATGCGATATCACTCCTCTCCCTTATTGTTGGCGACAGGCATAACGGCGTTACAAACGTTTGCAACCCAAAAATGCAAACGTTTGAATTTTTGCGATTCTGTGGCACTCCTGCAACGCGCCTGTGCCCTCAAGAGGTGGCGCGTGGGGAGCGGAGTCTATGCAAGTATCAGAAAAACAGCGTCTTTCGCTGTGGCGAATCGTGGAGATGAACATCGGTTTCTTCGGCCTCCAGTTCAGCTTCGGGTTGCAGCAGGCCAATATGGGGCCGATCTATGGCTTTCTGAATGCCGATGAGGCGACCATGCCGCTGCTGTGGCTGGCCGGCCCGATGACCGGGTTGATCATCCAGCCGTTGATCGGCGCGATGAGCGACCGCACCGCATCGCGCCTCGGCCGGCGCACACCCTATTTCCTGGTCGGCGCGGTGATCTGCTCGCTGGCACTTCTGGCCATGCCGCAGTCCTCCACATTATGGATGGCGGTATCGCTGCTGTGGATATTGGATGCCGGCAACAACATCACCATGGAACCCTATCGCGCCTATGTGGCCGACCGGTTGGCACCCGACCAGCGGGCGGTGGGCTTCCTCACCCAGAGCGCCTTCACCGGGCTGGCGCAATGCCTGTCCTATCTGGCGCCGACCCTGCTGATCGGGTTTGTGGGACGCGATGTGCTGGATGCCAACGGCATTCCCGTGATCGTTCGCATCGCGTTCGTGATCGGGGCGATCCTGTCGATCAGCACCATTGTCTGGTCGGTGTGGCGGGTGCCCGAACTGGACATGGCGCCGGCTGAACGCGCTGCGCTTGTGGCCCGGCCCATGACGCTGCGGGCAACTCTGAACGACATTGCCGTGGCCGTGCGCGAAATGCCACGTCCGATGCGCCAGTTGGCCTGGCCGATGCTGTTCCAATGGTATGCGATGTTCTGTTATTGGCAGTATATAAGCTTCGCCATCGGTCGTTCGCTGTATGGAACGGCCGATCCGAACAGCGCGGCCTTCCGGGCAGCCACGCTCACGGCCCAGCAGGCCGGCGCCCTGTATAATCTGGTGGCCTTTCTTGGCGCGTTGGCACTTATGCCGATTGTGGCACGGCTGGGGGCCCGGCGGGTTCATGCCGTCTGCCTGCTCGCTTCTGGCTTGGCCATGCTCTCGATACCGGCAGCGTCGAGTGCGCTGATGCTGTTTGGTCTGATGATCGGTGTCGGCCTTGGCTGGGCCGGGATGATGGGAAATCTCTATGTCATGCTGGCCGATTCCATCCCGCCGCAACGCAATGGGATTTACATGGGCATCTTCAACATGTTCATTGTCCTTCCCATGCTGATCCAGACCCTGACCATGCCGCTTTTGTATCAACCGCTGTTGGGCGGCGATCCGCGCAATGTGCTGGGTCTTGCCGGCGTGCTGATGCTGCTGGGTGCCGGGACGACCCTGCTGGTCGATGCCGGGCATCGTGCACAGCGGCCGCAGGTGGCCTGAGGTGGCGGGCACCGGCGAGGATGATTCCGTTTGGGCCGAGGGCCAGGTGCGCACCATCACCGATCTGGCCCGCCTCGCTGGCGTGTCGGCCGGTACGGTTTCGCGCGCGCTCGCCGGCAACACTCTGGTCAATACCCGCACACGCGAACGGATCCAGCAGCTGGCCCGTACCCACGGGTTTCAGCTCAACCAGATGGCCAGCAATCTGCGCCGGCAGAAAACCGGCGTGGTGGGCGTGGCCATCCCGCTTGGCCACGATCGCCGCCAGCAGATTTCCGATGGATTCTTCATGACCCTGCTGGGCCATCTGGCGGATGAACTCACCCAGCGCGGCTATGATCTGATGCTGCGGCGCGTGCTTCCCGAGCGTGATGAGGATTGGCTGTCCCGCTTCAGCGGTTCGGGCATGGTCGATGGACTGATCGTGATCGGCCAGTCTGACCAGTTCGAAAGGATCGAGGCGGCGGCCGCTGAGTATCTGCCCATGGTGGTGTGGGGCAATCATCAGGAGGGGCAGCGCCACTGCGTGGTGGGCACGGACAACCGGTTGGGTGGACGGCTGGCGGCGGAGCGGCTGATTGCGGCGGGTGCCACCCGGCTGGCGTTCTTCGGCGATACGGAGCCCATGGAGTTTGCCGCCCGCTTTGCCGGGGCCAGCGACGTGGCGGCGCGGGTCGGGGTGTCGATCCTCGCCTGTCCCACGTCTCTTTCGGTGGAGCCGATGGCCCGGGAAATTGCCCATCACCTGCACAGCAATGCGGGCGGCATTGATGGCATATTCGCCGCCACTGACACCATCGCCGTGGCCTGCCTCAAGGCGCTGCGCGATACCGGCCGTGCCGTACCCGGGCAGGTGCGTCTGGTCGGCTTTGACGATCTGCCGATCGCCAGTCAGACATCGCCACCGCTCACCACCATAAGGCAGGATATCGCGGCCGGGGCGCGGGCGCTGGTTGATTTGCTGATGCGGCGCCTGGGCGGCGAGAACACCGAGAGCCTGGTCATGCCGCCAAGGCTGATTATGCGCGGAACAGCCTGACCCGCACCCTGACAACCCATTTGGGTCCGGTTCCAATTGGCAAACTCAGGCCTTGGGCTCAGCGCCTTTCGTTCACAAAAACTGTTGTGCAAGCCTGGTCAGGCTAGTGACAATAACCAGCAGGCCGATGCCGATGATGGCCACGGTCGTGGGCAGTTTCTTGGTCAGGCGGGCGGCCAGCGGGGCCGACAGCAGTGCGCCGCCGATCAGGCCCAGTGCCAGCTGCGACACTGCAGCAAAGCCCAGATTGCCCACCAGCACGGTCGTCACCGTCACGGCGACGATGGTTTCGGC
>CAZHTW010000110.1:0-9011 GCA_964535865.1 uncultured Sandarakinorhabdus sp.
GTGCTGTCGCTCAGCTATCGCATCATGGGCCTGCTGCTGGTGGCCTTCGCGCTGTGGTTCAACCTGGCCAGGCAAGAAAATAGCTTCGGCCTGACGGCCCCGCGCCCGCTTGTGACCGGGCTGCTGATGATCGATCTGTTCTGGCTGCACATATTGTTGCCTTCGCTGATCCTGGTCTGGCGCAGCCGCGATGATGAAGAGGATTGAGAGATGGAAAGGACGATGACCATGGCCCCCAAGCCGCTCCTCAAGCTGAGCCTGCGCACCGCACGGCTGCTCTCCATTGCCGTGCTGGGCGGTATCGGCATCGGCTATCTGGGCGGCGCCATCATGGCCGAACCCGATGGCACGGCCCCGATCGCCTATGTGTTCGTGCGGTTGATCGGCCTGTTCAGCGCGGTGGCGCTGTTCATCGAAGGCCGCGGACAGATGGCGCAATCCAGCGATGCCATGCTGGATGAACGTGAGCGCCATCTGCGCGACAAGGCCTATGTTGCCACCCACCAGATCATGGTGCTCACGCTGTTTGCCTTCTTCATCTGGTCGATCCTCGCCAAGTTCATCGATGGCTGGATGCCGGGGCAGGAACAGGCACTGGATCTGCTGGCTGGCTTTGCCATCAGTTCGATGGCGCTGCCCGGCATCATCCTGGCCTGGCGCGAGTTGCCGGCAGAGCTGGACGACGAGGCATGAGCCAGCTGCTGCTGATCGTGGCGGTGCTGGTGCTGGGCGTGGCCGCCCCGCCCAGCCAGACGCCGGAAACCCCGCTGCTGATCTTTGCCCTGGCCGTGCTGGGCATCGCGCCAAGGCTGCTGAAAGACTGACCTTGCCCGCGTCCACGCTGCGGCAGGGGCCCGAACCGGCAAGAGCCCCGCCGGTTCGGGCCAAGCCGTTTCAGGCGCTGGCCACCAGTTGCACCCGCCGCGATTCCACGATGCGCCCCAACGCGGCCAGCGGCTGTCCATCGGGCTGCACCGGGCGGTGGGCCGCGCGGATCACCTCGAACGCCGCGCGCACCCCGTCATAGCCGGCCGGCGTCTTGTAACCCACAATCATCACCACATCCCAAGCGGCGCCATCGGCCGGATCGGCACGGTGCAGCCGGGCATGGGCGAACAGACCCTGCGCCACCGCCAGCCGGTCCATGGCCAGCCAATTGGCTTCCAGAAACCGCAGCAGCGCTGCCGGGTCAGAGGCACTGGCCTTCAGAAAGGTCCATTCCTCCACCGCCACCCCAGCGGCGGGCAGGGCGGCCGCGGCCACCACCGGCACGCCCAGCGCCAGCGCCGTCAACAGTCCGCGCCGGGCCGGGTTCATGCAAATTCCACCAGCATCATGCCATCGGCCACCTGATCGCCCGTGGCGATGTGCACCGCTTTCACCGTGCCAGCAACGCGCGCCACCAGGCGATGTTCCATCTTCATCGCCTCCAGCACCAGCAGGCGCTCGCCCTCGGCAACCGCCTGGCCCGGCACCACATCCACGGCGAGCACGCGGCCCGGCATCGGGGCCATCACATCGGCATGGCCGCCGCCCACATCCTTCACGCGCGGCGGGCGGCTGCCGATCAGCCAGCTTTGCCCGCCCAGGCGCACATCCACGGCCGCTGTGCCCGGAACCACGGTGGCGAGCATGGTCTGCCCTGCCAGATCAATGGCCAGGCCATGCCGGCCGATGCGGCTGGCGGCGACTTCGCCCACCCCGGCCAGCCCGCCAATCCGCCAGCGCCGTCCGCCGGCATGGCGCAGGCTGATGGCATGGCGCTCGTCATCCCACCACAGCCGCACCAGGGTTTCCGCAGGCAGGTTGATGCGGAACGGCCGTTCGCCAAACAGGCCGTTCGCATGGCCCGGCTGCGGCAACCCCAGACCAAGTGCGGCTGCCAGCAGCACCGGGGCCGGGCACAGGCTGGGGCTGGCCAGATCGGCGGAATGGCGGGCGATGAAGCCGGTGTCCACGTGCGCCGCGCGGAACGAAGGATGATCGGCAAGCCGGGCCAGGAAGGCGCGGTTGGATTTCAGGCCGGAAACGATGGTGGCATCCAGCGCACCGACCAGCCGGTCAATGGCCTCGTCGCGGGTCGCGCCATGGGCGATCACCTTGGCGATCATCGGATCATAATCCAGCCCGATGCGGCTGCCGGTTTCCACGCCAGTATCGATGCGCACGCCCGGCCCATCGCCAAATTCCAGCGTTGAAATCGTGCCGGTGGCGGGCAGGAACCCGCTGTCCGGATCTTCGGCATAAAGCCGCGCTTCCATGGCCCAGCCGTTGATGGTCAATTCGTCCTGCCGCTTGGGCAGCGGTTCGCCGCGTGCCACGCGGATCTGCCATGCCACCAGATCCTCGCCGGTGATGCATTCGGTCACCGGATGCTCCACCTGCAGGCGGGTGTTCATTTCCATGAAATAGAAGGCGGGATCGCCGGCGTCATCCACCGTGTCAAGATCGAGGATGAACTCCACCGTGCCGGCGCCGGCATAGCCGATGGCATGGGCGGCCGTCACCGCCGCGACGCCCAGCGTGTGGCGCAACCGGTCTGACAGGCCGGGGGCCGGGGCCTCCTCGATCACCTTCTGGTGGCGGCGTTGCAGGGAACAATCGCGCTCGAACAGATGCACGGCGTTGCCGTGATGATCGGCAAACAGCTGCACCTCCACGTGGCGGGGGCGCTGGATCAGCTTTTCCAGCATCACCGATGGATTGCCAAAGGCGGTTTCGCCCTCGCGCTGGGCGGCCATCAGGGCGTCCTGAAAGCCATCGGCGCTGTGCACGGCGCGCATGCCCTTGCCGCCGCCGCCAGCCACGGCCTTGATCAGCAGCGGATAGCCAACGCCCTCGGCCGCCTTTTCCAGCCGCACCAGCGATTGATCATTGCCCTGATAGCCCGGCGTGATCGGCACCCCGGCCTTCTTCATTGCGGCCTTGGCCGTGTCTTTCAGGGCCATCACCCGCATGGCGCTTTCCGGCGGGCCGATGAAGATGATGCCGGCCGTCGCTAGGGCGCGGGCAAAATCGGCATTCTCCGACAGAAAGCCATAGCCGGGGTGGATCGCATCGGCGCCGGTGCGCTGCGCCGCGGCGATGATGGCATCCATGTCGAGATAGGGCCGGTCCCCGGCCAGCGGCACGGCCTGGCCAGCCTCCCGCACGAAGGGCGCATCGGCGTCCGCAGCGCTGTGCACGGCCACTGTGGCAATGCCCATCGCGTGCGCGGTGCGGATGATGCGGCGGGCGATTTCGCCGCGATTGGCGATCAGGATTTTCTTCACTTGGGCGGGCACCGTCATTTTGGTGGACATCCTTGGGGATCAGCGGTCCAGCCGAACGTGGTCAACACCCATTTGCCGTCCAGCTTGCTCCAGCCGAAACTGTCCACCCCGCAATGGATGCGCTTGCCGTCGATATCCAGCGTGTAGGGCGCCCAGACATGGGCATGATCGCGGGTGACGAGGATTTTGCTGCGCACGATCAACTCTTCAAACTTGCGCGGCGGGGCATTGCGGAAATTGTCGAACAATTGCTGGCGCGTCATCACGCTGAACCGGCTGCCGCCTTCGGGCGGAAAGCGCAGCACCTGGATGGTCAACGTGGGGTGGGTCATCGCCTCCGCGCCATTGGCATCGCCCCGGTTGAGTGCGGCCATGAAGGCATTGGTGGCGGCCAGCACTTCGGCCTTGGGATTGGCGGCGGCGGGGGCCGCCAGCAGCAGCGCGGCGGCGATCATGGCTTTCATTCGACGATCCATCCCGGTTTCCCCTTGTTCAAGAAGGCCATGATGCCCTCGCGCCCTTCCGCGCTCACCCGGCGGGCGGCGATGCGGCGGGCGCTTTCCTCACGCAGTTCGGTGGTGATTTCCGCCCCGGCAAAGTCCAGCGCCAGCCGCTTGGCATCGGCCACTGCCTCTGGCGCCGCCTGGCCGATGTGGGTGAGCCAATGGGAGACGATGGCCTCTGCCGCATCGGCATCGATGGCGACTTCGTCCACCAGCCCGATGGCTTGCGCCGTTGCGGCATCAAAGGCTTCGGCGGTGAGGAACCAGCGCCGGGCGCGCGCGCCGATCTTTGCCAGAACGAACGGCGAAATGGTGGCCGGCGTGAGGCCCAGCCGCACTTCCGACAGGCGGAACTGGGTGGTTTCGACCGCCACCGCCATATCGCCACAGGCGACCAGCCCAACGCCGCCGCCCGTCACATGGCCGTGCGCCACCACGATCACCGGCTTGGGGCAATCATTGATGGCCGCCAGCATGTTGGAAAGCTGCATCGCATCGGCTTCGTTCTCCGCTGCACTCCAGCCGGCGGCGGCGCGCATCCAATCGAGATCGGCCCCGGCAGAGAAACTCTTGCCCGCGCCGGCCAGCACGATGGCGCGCACCTCGTCCGCCTCGCCCAGCCGAGTGAAGGCTTCTGTCAACGCGGCGATCAGATCGGCATTGAAGGCATTGTGCCGCTCCGGCCGGTTCAGCGTGAGCCGGGCGGTGCCATAATCATCAAGAGCTTCGTCAAGCATGACCTTCACATCCGGAACGTGCCGAAGCGGGTTTCCGGCACCGGCTGTTGCAACGAGGCCGCCAAGCTCAACGCCACCACGGCCCGCGTGTCTTCCGGCGCGATGATGCCATCGTCCCACAGCCGGGCGCTGGCATAATAAGGATGGCCCTGGCGCTCATATTGCGCGCGGATTGGCGCCTTGAACGCCTCTTCCTCCGCCGGCGATTTGAAGCCGCCGCCTTTCACCGTGGCCAGCACGCTGGCCGCCTGTTCGCCGCCCATCACGCTGATGCGCGCATTGGGCCACATCCACAGGAAGCGCGGGGAATAAGCGCGGCCGCACATGCCATAATTGCCGGCGCCAAAGCTGCCGCCGGTCACCACCGTGATCTTGGGCACGGCAGCGCAGGCCACGGCCGTCACCAGCTTGGCGCCATGCTTGGCAATGCCCTCATTCTCGAAGCGGCGGCCGACCATGAACCCGCTGATATTCTGGAGGAACAAGAGGGGGATGCGGCGCTGGCAGGCCAGTTCGATGAAATGCGCGCCTTTTTGCGCGCTTTCGCTGAACAATATGCCGTTGTTGGCGATGATGCCAACCTTATAGCCTTCGATCTGGGCAAAGCCCGTCACCAGCGTTTCGCCATAGCGCGGCTTGAACTCGTGCAGTTCAGATGCGTCGACCAACCGGGCAATGATCTCGTGCACGTCCACCGGCACCCGCGTGTCGATCGGGGCCAGCGCGTTCAATTCCGCGGCGTCAAACAACGGCGGGCGCGATTCCCCGCGCAGCACGGCCGGCGCGGCGGGCAGGGTGGCAACGATGCGGCGGGCGATCTGCAGCGCATCCTCATCATCTTCGGCCAGATGATCGGCCACGCCAGACAGGCGGGTGTGGACATCGCCGCCGCCCAGATCTTCGGCCGTGACCTCCTCGCCCGTTGCGGCCTTCACCAGCGGTGGTCCGCCAAGAAAGATCGTGCCCTGGTTCTTCACGATGATCGATTCATCCGCCATCGCCGGCACATAGGCGCCGCCGGCGGTGCAACTGCCCATCACGGCGGCAATCTGTGCGATGCCCTGCGCGCTCATATTGGCCTGGTTGAAGAAGATGCGGCCGAAATGATCGCGATCGGGGAACACCTCGTCCTGCCGGGGCAGGTTGGCGCCGCCGCTGTCCACCAGATAGAGGCAGGGCAGGCCGTTTTGTGCGGCGATTTCCTGGGCGCGCAGATGCTTCTTCACCGTGATCGGGTAGTAACTGCCGCCCTTCACCGTGGCATCATTGGCGAGGATCACGCACAGCCGGCCGGAAACCTGGCCCACCCCGGCAATCAGCCCGGCGGCCGGCACATCCTCGCCATAAACGTCATGGGCGGCGAATTGGCCGATTTCCAGAAAGGCAGTGTGCGGATCGAGCAGCGCTTCCACCCGTTGCCGGGGCAACAGCTTGCCGCGCGCGACATGTTTTTCCCGGGATGCCGCGGGCCCTCCCAGCGATATGCGCGCGGCGGTCTCGCGCAGATCGGTCAACAAATCGGCCATCGCCGTGGCTATGGCTTTGGCGGAGGGCGGCAGGGGTTGACCAATCTGGGGCATGATTGGGGTATAGAGACCACAGCGCCAGTCGCCAAGTGGCGCAGGCTGATCACGGGCGGTTGCAATGGGGTGCACAAGTCGCTATGCGGCACCTTCGCTTTTCTCAGGCATTTTCTTTGGGCCGGTTGGAACCGGTCCGCAGACAAGGAAAACCATCATGAAGTCCGGCATCCATCCCGAATATCACAGCATCACCGTCAAGATGACCGACGGCACCTCCTATGTCACCCGGTCGACCTGGGGCAAGGAAGGCGATGTGATGACCCTGGAAATCGATCCGACCAGCCATCCGGCCTGGACCGGCGGCACCGGCCGCATGCTCGATGCCGGCGGCCAGGTGGCGCGCTTCAACAAGCGTTTCGCCAGCTTTGGTTTGGGCAAGAAATAACGCGCAGCGCGGCTCGTGACCATCGCGCAGCGATGGTCACAGACTCGCGCAAGTGCGGACGGCGAGCAAAAAAGGCGGCCCCAACAGGCCGCCTTTTTTCACTCGTCCGACGGCGTGGCTCCGCCACGCTGCTTCTTTATTCCTCGGACTTAACGGACTCGGCGGCTTTGCCGCCGGCCGTTGCTCAACCCGTCACCATCGCCTTGGCCGCCGCATAATCCGCCTTGCCGTTGGGCGCGCGCGGCACCTTGGCCACGATGTGCACCGTCTTGGGCGTCTTGTATCCGGCCAGATGCTGGCGCACATGGGCGCGCAAGTCCTCGGGATCCACAGCGGCATGGGCTTCCACCACCGCCGTCACGCACTGGCCCCATTTTTCATCGGCCACGCCAAACACCAGCGCATCATCGATGGCCGGGTGGGTTTTCAGCACCTCTTCCACCTCTTCGGGGAAGATCTTCTCGCCGCCGCTGTTGATGCACTGGCTGCCGCGGCCCAGCAGGGTGAAGCTGCCATCGGCTTCGATGATGGCGAAATCGCCGGGGATGGAATAACGCCTGCCGTCGATCTCGGGGAAGGTGGCGGCGCTCTTCACCGGGTCTTTCCAGTAACCCCGCGGGATCAGCCCGCCGCGTGCGATGCGGCCCATGGTGCCGGCGGGCACGGGCTTCATGTCGTCCCCGATGATCAGCGTGTTGCCATCGGCCATGAACTTGGTCGGCGCGCCGGCATTGTCTTTCGTCTGCGCCGCCGCGCCCAGGCCCAGGCCCTCGGAACTGCCCAGCGAATCGACGATCATCAGATTGGGCGCATGGCCCAGCAGCCCGGCCTTCACCTCTGGCGACCACATGGTGCCGGACGAAATCATGATCTCCACCGTCTTGATGCTGCCGATCCCGGCATCCAGCGCCTTCAGCAGCGGGCGGGCAAAGGCATCGCCGACGATCACGACATAATCGCAGCCTTCGCGCGCGCAGGTGGCCACGGCCTCGCCCGGATCAAAGTTGACGCCGGGCAGGGTGACCAGCGCCCCGCCCCGGCACAGCGTGCCCAGCGCCACGATCAGACCGGTGCCATGCATCAATGGCGGCAGGATCAGCGCGCGGCGGCGGCCCACACCGGCGGCGACGTCGGCACCATGGGCGGCCAGGTCATGCACCTGCGCCGGATCGATGCCGGGGTTCATCAGGCCCCACAGCGCCGCCTGATCCCACATCACGCCCTTGGGCAGGCCGGTGGTGCCGCCGGTATAGATGAACAGCATGTCGGTCGGCTGGTGGTCCTGCGGCGGCAGCACGTGCCCGGCGCTGGCCAGGGTTTCGAAATCAACGGCAAAATCCGCCGTGTCGCCGCCCACCTGCACCCACATCTTTGTGGGCAGCCGGTGACGGATCGCGGCGACCAGCGGCGCGAATTCGGCGTCAAACACGCACACGGCGGCATCGCTGTTGTCGAGGATATACCACAGCTCTTCGCCGGTATAACGATAGTTCACGTTCACATGCACCAGCCGGGCGCGCAGGCAGGCGATCAGGCTTTCGGCATAATCCGTGCTGTTGCGCATCAACAGGGCGCAACGATCGCCGGGGGCGGCGCCCCCAGCCACTGAACCTGCGCCAAGCATGGCCGCCGCCAGGCTGGCGGTGCGCGACCCCACCTCGCCCCAGGTGCGGCGGGTGTCGCCATGCACCAACGCCGATTGCCCCGGATCAACGGCGGCAATCACATTGTCCAATATCGCACCAAAGCTCAGCTCTTGCGGCATCATCAGCTCTCCCCAACTGTCATGCTAGGGCAGGGGCCGGGCCGGTGCAGCCTCCCTTATGGAAGGGGAAAATCAGTCTTCGGGCTGGAGCAGCTTGTGCAGATGCACGACGACATATTTCATCGTGGCATCGTCCACCGTGCGCTGCGCATTGGCGCGCCAGGCGGCTTCGGCCTTGGCATAATCGGGGAAAATGCCCACGACATGCAGATCATCGGGGTTGGTGAAATCCAGACCCTGGGGGTCCTCGACGCGGCCGCCGAACACGAGGTGCAATTTGCTCATGGCGCGCGTGTAGGCGCTGCGCGGTTCAGGCGCCAGTGGCGCTTTGTGCATATTCGCCCTGCAACCGCTGCATGGTGGCGGCGAACCAGGCTTCGAATTCGGGCCCGTCCCAGGCGCGGTGATTGCCCTGCCGGTAACAGCCGGCATTGCGCATATAGAATTCGGCGTTGATGCGGTTGGGCAGGCGGTTGTCGCGGGTGGCGATCACCTTGGCCGGGCTGCCGACGATGATGCTGTTCTCCGGCGCTTCGAACCGATCCTTGCAATAGGCATGTTGGCCCACGATCGATCCGGCACCAACACTGGCGCCGTTGTAGACGGTGGCGTTGATGCCGATCAGGCAATGATCGCCAATCTGGCACCCGTGCAGCGGCACATGGTGCGTCACGCTGGTATAGGCCCCCACCCCCACCGGTTTGCCGGGATCGGTGAGATCGGAAGAGCACACGTCTGAACTCCAGTCAGACGTGTGCTCTTCCGA
>CAZHTW010000111.1:0-8946 GCA_964535865.1 uncultured Sandarakinorhabdus sp.
CCGCGCGTCCACCGACAGGCCGGGCGCGAACGGCGGCCGCCAATCGGCGCTGAACTCCAGCCGCTGGCCGATGGCGCCAACCGGCCGTTCGCCGATGCGGCCCGGCAGCGCGCCCGGTGCGCTCACCTTGGGCCACAGCCACACGCCGCCGGCCACGATGCTGAGCGTCTGGGTCAACGGCCCGGCGATGGAGGCTTCCACGCCGCGGTTGGCGACATCGCCCAGCACGTCGAAGCGCCCGTTGGAATCGAGGTTGAAATAGGGCTTGGTGATCTCGAACACGCCGGCGACCAGCTTGATCTGATCGGTGATGGCCAGCCGCAGCCCGGCATCAAACTGGCGGGTGGTGATGGCCGGCAGGGCTTCGTTGCGGTTGATGGCGTTGCCCGGCGCGATGCCGCTTTCCTCCAGGCCGTTCACCGTGCCGGCATAGACCGTGAGGCTGTTCGTGATGTTGGCGGCCAGCGTGACATTGTACAGCAGCAGCCGGGCATCGGTGGCCTGCACGCCGCCATTTGGCAGGTCGATGCGCTTCTTGTAATCGGTCCATTGCAGGCCGGCGGCCAGTTCGCCCACGCCCAGCCAGCGGCCTTCATAGGCGATGCCGCCGGTGATCTGCTTCACATCATCAAATTGCTGCTGGCTGAAGCGGAAGGCCGGTTCGGGAACCCGGCTGGGTGTGTCGATCTGCACCGGGCCGAGTTCCAGTGTGTCTGATCCGCCAAAGCGCCGGTCACCGCTGCGGCCGCGCACGGCCAGGTGGATCTGATGCCGGCGCGGGCCTTCATCAATCTGGCGGGTCAGCCGCACTTCGCCGCTCACTGCCGCAAAATTCAGCCGCGGATCAACGATCACCCGCTGGGTGCCGGTGCGATCGGGTTGCAGGCCGCGCACCAGATTGGTCATCTGCCGTTCGCGATTGCGGGAGGATCGGAACAGGCCGGCGCGCAACAGCCATTGCGGCGCGATCCGCCAATCGCCCAACACGCCGATATTGGCATCCAGCCCGGTGCCATTCACCCAATCCGGACCAAAACGCTGCCGGCGTGGCAGCAGCGGCGGCAGAAATTCGCTCGCGGTCTGGAAGGTCAGGCGGTGATCATCCAGCGATTGGTACAGCAGGCTGGCAAAGGGCATCAGCGTCAGGCCCGGTGCCGGGTTCCAGCGCGCGATCAGCGTGCCGCCAAAGCTGTTTTCCCGGGTTGCATCCTGCCCGCTTTCCCGCCGCAGCGATGCCCCCAGGCCAAAGCTCAGCGCGTCGCTGGCCGGCAGCACCGCATCCACCTCGGCATTCAACGTGCCCCATTCATCGGCCAGAACCAGCGCACTGGCCGCCGCCTGATCGCCGGGGCGGCGGAAGCCGAAATCCACCAGGCCGGTGGGAGCGGGAAACGGGCTGCCCAATGCCGACAGGCCAACGCGGATGGTGGTGGTGCGGCTGATCCGTGTGGACGGCGGCACCACCGGATCGAAATACAGGCCATCGATGCGCACATTGCCGGCCGCGATCGGCGAAAAGCCGCGCACATTCATCTGGTTGTAGATGCCGATCACCTCGCGGCCGATGGTGCTGCCAAAGGCATCGCCCACCTGGCGCACGGCATTTTCGGCAGCGCGGCTGCCAGTGGCCGCCACATCGGCGGCGGCGGCGGGCGGCGTGAGATCGGGCTCGTCGGCCGGCGTTGTGGCTGCCGGCAGCGGCGTGCTGTCGTTCGGCTGCGGCTGGGCGCTGGCCGGGTGCGCGACCAGCAGGGCCAGCACGGCAACACGCAATTGAGAATCCCCTGTCATGCCATTCGCGTTCGCCGCTTTGGCCCGCGACTGCAAGTCAGAAATCAACGGTGAGATAGGCCTGGGTCACCCGGCCGGGCAGCACCGTATAGGCATTGGCGCCGCGCAGATCAAAACCCTGCTGGTTGGTGACATTGGTGGTCTGGATGCGCAGCACCGCTTCGTTGCCAGCCAGTTTGAAGCGGTAACGCCCGCCCACATCGATCAGGGTGCGGGTGGGCACATAGACCAGATTGTTCACCGTCGCGACTTCGGGTGAGCGGTATGACAGGCGCATGTCCAATGACAGGCCGGCGGCAAAGCCGGGCCGCCAATCGGCCGACAATTCGATGCGCTCGGCAATCGCGCCCACGGGCAGCCGGCCCACCAGCCCGCGGGTGACCGCATCGCCGGTCACCTCCGGGCGCAGCAGCACGGCACCGGCCACAACCGACAGTTCGTCGGTGAGCGGCCCGGCCACTGATGCCTCGATGCCGCGGTTGATCACTTCGCCCAGCACGTCGAAACGGCCGTTGGTGTCGAGGTTGAAATAGGGCTTGGACACCTGGAACAGGCCGGCGACCATGCGCATGCCGCCGCCCAGATTCAGCCGCACGCCGGCATCGATCTGGCGGGTGCTGATCGCCGGCAGGGCCTCGTTGCGGTTGGCGGCGAAATTGGGGGCAACGCCGGATTCCTCCAGCCCGGTCACCGCGCCACCATAAAGGGTGATGCCATCGGCCAACTGCACGGCGGCCGTGATGTTATACAGCCAGGGCGTCGCATCGGTGGCGGTGAGCGCGCCGGGGAAGCCGATGCGCTTGCTGTAATCGCTTTTCTGCACCCCCACCGAAAGCTCGCCCACGCCGTCCCACCGCCCTTCATAAGCGATGCCGCCGGTCCATTGCCGCACATTGTCATCCTGCTGCGGGCCGAAATTCAACACGGGCGGCGGCACATCCGGGGCCCTGCCCAGAATGTTCACCACCCCCAGATCAATCACCTGGGATCCATCGAACCGGCGATAGCCCTGGCGACCGCGCAGCGTGGCGTGGATCTGGTGACGGCGCGGGCCATCATCAAGGCGGCGGGTCAGCCGCACTTCGCCACTGGTCGACGCGTTGTACAGTGTGGGATCGCCGGTGATACGCTCGGTGCCGGTGCCATCGGGCGAGGTGATGCGCACCACATTGGCGAACTGGCCATCAATCACGCGCTGCGACCGGAACAGGCCGGCGCGCAGCAACCAGCCGCCGCCGATCGTCCAGTCACCGATCACGCCGGCGTTGAGTTCGACGTCACCGCCGCGCGACCACCAGGGCCCGAAAAACTGGCGGCGCGGCAGGCGCGGCGGCAGGAAATTGCCCTGCGGCACCGAAATCGGGCCATGATCATCGATCAGCGTGTCCTTGGCGGTGATGAACGGCAACAGGCTGAAGCTGGCCGACGGCGTCCATTGCGCGATGAACGCGCCTTCGTAACTGTGATCGCGAGTCTTGTTGAAGCCGTTTTCCAGCTGCAGGCCGGCACCAAAGCCGATGCTGAGCGTGGAACTCACCGGCAGGCTGGCATCAAATTCGGCGGTGGGCGTGTGCCACGTGTTATACCCGATCAAGACGCTGGCCGCCGCCTCCTGCCCCGGCCGGCGCAGGCCCAGATCAACGATGCCGGTGGGCGCCGGGAACGGGCTGCCCAGGGCGGACGGGCCAACGCGGATGGTGGTGGCGCGCACCAGCCGGCTGGACGGGGTGACGATGGGATCGAAATACAGCCCGTCGATCCGCACATTGCCGGCCACCACCGGCGAAAAGCCGCGCACGCGTTCGCGGCTGTACAGGCCCGAAACCTCGCGGCCGATGCTGGTGCCAAAGGCATCGCCGGCCTGGCGCACGGCGTTTTCCGCCGATCGGCTGCCGGTGGCGGCCACGATGGGCGCGGCGGTTTCAGGCTCGTCGGTTGCCGGCAGATCGGCCGGCGGCGCTGTGCTGTCATTCGGCGGGGCCGGCTGCGCCGCTGCTGCGGGCAGCGCTGCCGCAGCCACCAGCACGGCCGCCCAGGCCGCAGACCGGCCAGATGCAAATTCCCCTGTCATACGCAATCCATGGCCAGAGCGGACAGGCAAGTCCAGCGCAAAAATTGTATATAATATGCAATATTCATGCGGTGGCTGCCCGCCCGGTGTCAGAAGTCGATGGTGAGATACAACTGCGCCACCCGGCCATCCAATGGGCCATACACCCCGGCATCTTCCAGAAACACGCCGTTCACCCCGCCGGCGTTGATGATCTGCGCGCGCAGCACCGCTGGCTTGCCGGCCAGGCGAAAGGCATAGCGCGCGCCCGCATCGACAAAGCTGCGCGCCGGCAGCGCCACCAGATTGTCCACCGTCGTCACTTGCCGGCCATCATGGAACAGGCTGATATCGAACGACAGGCCGGGCGCGAAGGCCGGGCGCCAATCGGCCGACAGGCTGAGCCGCTGCGGCACCGGGCCGACCGGCAATGCGCCCGAAACCCCCAGCGCCACGGCCGCGGCCGAAACGCGCGGCCAGCTGAACACGCCGCCGGCCACCAGCGACAGCCGCTGGGTCAGCGGCCCGGCCACAGACAATTCCACCCCGCGGTTGGTCACATCGCCCAGCCGGCCAAAGCGGTTGCCCGGCCCAAGATTGAAATAGGGCTTGGAAAGCTGGAAGCCGCCCGCCACCAGCACCAGTGGGCCCAGTTGCTGCCGCACGCCCAGATCGAACTGGCGGGTGATGATCGCCGGCAGCGCTTCGTTGCGGTTGGCGGCGTTGTCTGGCGCGACGCCGCTTTCCTCCAATCCGGTGACATAGCCGCCATAAAGCCGGGTGCGCGGCCCCAGCACCAGCGCCGCATTCAGGTTCATCAGCCACGGCCGCGCCCTCACATCCACCTGCTGGCCCGGCAGGCCGATGCGCTTGGCATAATCGCTGCGCTGCACGCCCACCGAAAGACTGCCACGGTCCTGCCATTCCCCCTCATAGCCGGCGGCCAGGGTGAGTTGGCGCACCTGGTCTTCCTCCTGCGCGCCAAAGGCAAGGGTGGGCAGTGGTGCCGTGCTGGGCTGGCCGATGCGGGTGGGGCCAAGATCGATGCTGTCCGCCCCGCCAAAGCGGCGGAAGGCGCGCCGGCCGCGCAGCGCCAGATGCAGCCGGTGCGCGCGCGGGCCATCCCGCCATTCCCGCGTCACCCGCGCCTCCCCGCTGGTACTGGCAAAGAACAGCGGCGGATCGGCCAGCACCTGTTGCTGCGCCCGGCCATCGGGTTCAACATCCAGCAGCAGGTTGGAAAAGGCGCGCGGGCTGGACAGGGTGGAGCGGAACAGCCCCGCCTTCAGCTGCCAGCCGTCTTGCCACTGCCAGTCCAGCACGGTGCCGGCGGTGGTTTCGGTGCTGCGCCCCGCGGCCCAGGCCGGGCCGATGAAGCGCCGGCGCGGCGGATCGGGCGGCAGCGCCGTGCCGGCCGGCAGATAGAGCGGGCTGGCGTCTTCGCGCGGCGTATATTCCAGGCTGAAAAAGCCGATGAGGCCAAGGCGGTCGCTGGGCCGCCATTGCGCGATGATGGCGGCATCGCGCGCCACCTCCCGGGTCGAATCGATGAAGCGCTGCTGGCTGAAGGCGGCGCCCACGCCGATGCTCAGCCGGTCGGTCAACGGCAGTGCGATGTCCAACTCGGCGGCATGGCTGCCCAGGCTGTCAACACTGGCCAGGGCGGAGCCGGCAGCATCCTCTTCGGGCAGGCGCAGCCCGATGTCCACGATGCCGGTGGGGGCCGGAAACGGGCTCCCCAGCGCCGATGGCCCCACCCGGATGGTGGTGGCGCCGCTGATCCGGTCACTCGGCAGGCCAACCGGATCGAAATACAGGCCCTCGATGCGCACATTGCCGGCCGCCACCGGGGAAAAGCCGCGGATGTCATCAGCGCTGTAGAGGCCGATCTCCTCGCGGCCGATCACCGTGCCAAAGGCATCACCCGCCCCGCGCACGGCATTTTCGCCGGCCCGGTTGCCGGCTGCCGGCTGGGTGACAGCCGCGGGCAGCGTGGAGGCGGGCAGTTGCCCAGCCTCCTGCGCCACCGCCGGCGCCGCTGCCAATGCCAGGATCGGCAGGACACGCAGCTTCATCGCAACCTCCCCGGCACAACAAGGTGTGGCCGGACCTATCCGCGCCGGCCGCCGCCGTCAATCCAGTTGCGAACCATTCGCAATCAATAACGATAATGATCCGGCTTGAACGGCCCGGCTTCACCCACACCGATATAGGCGGCCTGCTTGTCCGACAGGGTGGTGAGCTTCACGCCCAGCTTGTCCAGATGCAGGCGGGCGACCTTTTCATCCAGATGCTTGGGCAGCACATAGACGCGGTTCTCATACTGCTCGCGCTTGGTCCACAACTCGATCTGGGCCAGCACCTGGTTGGTGAAGCTGGCCGACATGACGAAGCTGGGGTGGCCGGTGGCGCAGCCCAGGTTGACCAGCCGGCCCTTGGCCAGCACGATGATCTGGTTGCCATCGGGGAATTCGACAATGTCGGTGCCCGGCTTCACCTCGGTCCACTTGTAGTTGGACAGGGCGGAAATCTGGATCTCGCTGTCGAAATGGCCGATGTTGCAGACAATGGCGTTGGGCCGCATCGCCATCATGTGCTCGGCGGTGATGACGTCCATGTTGCCGGTGGCGGTCACGAAGATGTCGGCGCGCTTCACCGCATCTTCCATGGTGACGACTTCAAAGCCTTCCATCGCGGCCTGCAGCGCGCAGATCGGGTCAATCTCGGTCACCATCACGCGGGCGCCGCCGTTGCGCAAGCTGTGCGCCGAACCCTTGCCCACATCGCCAAAGCCGGCGACGCAGGCGACCTTGCCGGCCAGCATCACGTCCGTCGCGCGGCGGATGGCATCGACCAGCGATTCCTTGCAGCCATAAAGATTGTCGAACTTGGATTTGGTGACGCTGTCGTTCACGTTGATCGCCGGGAAGGGCAGGCGGCCCTGCTTGGCCAGATCATAGAGCCGGTGGACGCCCGTGGTGGTTTCTTCCGAAACGCCCTTCAGATTCTTGACCGTCTGCGTCAGGTAACCGGGGCGGGCGGCGACAAAGGCCTTCAGCGCGCGCTGAAATTCCACTTCCTCGGCGTTTTCCGGTTCGCCCATGGTCTCGCCGGCTTCCAGCCGCGCGCCCCACAGCGCGAACATGGTGGCATCGCCGCCATCGTCCAGGATGATGTTGGCCGTCTCGTCACCCCAGTCAAAGATGCGGCCGACATAGTCCCAGTAATCGGCCAGGCTCTCGCCCTTGATCGCATAGGTGGGGATGCCGGCTGCCACCATGGCGGCGGCGGCGTGATCCTGGGTCGAGAAGATGTTGCAGGTGGCCCAGCGCAGCTCCGCACCCAGCGCCACCAGCGTTTCCATCAGCACCGCGGTCTGGATCGTCATGTGCAAGCTGCCGGTGATGCGCGCGCCCTTCAGCGGCTGGGCCGCACCGAATTCGGCGCGCAGGGCCATCAGGCCGGGCATCTCGGTTTCGGCAATGGCAATTTCGCGGCGGCCGAAGCCGGCCAGGCTGAGATCGGCAATTGCATGATCGGCCATGATGATGATCCTGTGCACCAAGGGGAAATGACCCGCGCTCCCTAAGCCCGGTATGTCCTGCGGGCAAGCATAAAGACTGCTTTATATGATGCGGCGAATGGCGCGGCGGGTTGGCGATGCGCGGGCCGCGAAAATGCACGGCCGGGCGCGATTGACTATCGGCCGTGCAGCACCGAGCATGCCAGCATCAAAAATATCCAGATTCGCAGCGGGGGACATGCGATGTGGGAATGGTTCAAGAAAAACATCGCCTGGCTGGGTGAAGTCGTGTCCGGCCGCAACCGGGCCAGCGCGGCGATCATCGAGATTTATCGCCAGTCCCTGCTCGACAATGTCTTGCAGCCTCGCCACGATACGCCGGAGATAGAGGCACGCATCGCGGTGATCAGTGCAACATTGACTGGCGCAGGCCCATGGACGCTTGGCCAACTCTACAGCATCGAAGCCGAATTGTGGAGCTACTACACCGATGCCACGGTGCTGGCGCGTTTCTGGTCGGTGCTGGATCGCTTTGACCGGGTGGTGTCGGCCCATTCGCGCAACGCCTATGCCCAGACCGTGCCGGCCTCCACCGACCCCCAATGGAGCCAAGCCGATTTTGTTCGTCACCAGGCGCTCAGCCTGATCGATACAGTGCAAAACACCCAGATGGTCAATCTGGAACGCGAACGGTTCACCAACATGTTGCGGAGCGCGATCTTTGCCATCGCCCTGGGTCTTTCGGCGGCGCTGCTGGGCCTGGTGACCTATGCGATCGTGCACCCGGCACCGGGGCTGGTCGATTTCTATGCCATCTTGTTCGTGCTGGGCACGCTCGGGGCCTGTGTGTCCTATGTCCGCCGCCTGCAGGGCGCGGTGGAGCATAATGCGCTGGCCGGCGATGGGCTGTCAGAGCTCAACATGATCGCCAACAACCGGATCACCGCCCTGTCCACCCTGTTGGTGGGCGGCGTCTTTGCCATCATCGTCTATTGGCTGGTGCTGAGTTCGGCCTTTGCCGCCCTGATCCCGGCCCAGAATGACCAGCCCGGCCTGTCGGTGAGCGTGATGACCACCGAAAGCCTGTTGGCCGGTGCGACGGCCGAACTGGCCAAGCGCGAAGAACAGCTGAAGGCAGCGCCGGACGATGCCGGCCTTGCCGCCGAGGTTGCCGCCAAACGCACCGAGGTGAACAGGCTGGCGGCCGATATCGCCCGCATGAAAGGCGAACTGGCCAGCTTTGCCCCAAAGCCCGCCCAGGCAAAGGACTGTGTCGCCACCGGCACCACCACGGCGCCGGCCTGCAAGCCATCCTTTGGCCAGCGATCGGCCGCCGTGATGGAACTGGCTGATGCGCGCAGCTTCTATCTGATGCTGGTGCTGGCGTTCCTGGCCGGCTTTGGCGAGCAATTCGTGCCCGATGCGCTCGACAAGCTGTCACGCCGGATGAAGAGCCAGAGCTGACGCACCTGTCCTACACGGGCCGGATCTGCCATGCTCAAAATGGGTTCTGCTGGTGTTCGGCTGACAAAAATCTCCAGTTTACAAGGCTGAATCCCGCCGGATTCGTCAATTGTGTCAA
>CAZHTW010000112.1:0-8910 GCA_964535865.1 uncultured Sandarakinorhabdus sp.
GTCGGCCTGTCACGCCGAAGGTCGCGGGTTCGAGCCCCGTCACTCGCGCCACTTGTTTCAGGTGGTGCCACGAAAAAGCCCCGCTGCCAGCCATGGCAGCGGGGCTTTTCGCTTCTCGGGGCCGCCGGTTCAGGCTGCGCTTGTCGATGCCGGGGTCGTTTCTGGCCGCAGCCGGTCCCATTCGCCCAGTTCATGCGCGATGCTGGCTTCCACCAGCGTTTCCCACAGGGCTTCGGCCAGGCCCGCCGGCAGGCCGGCCACGGTGGCGGCCGCAGCGGCGTTGGCGATCACCTGCGCCTTGCGGGCTTCGTCGCGCACGGCGCCGCGCGTGGGCTTGATGCGGGCCGCCGCGTTCATATAGCCGAAGCGCCGGGCGAGGAGGGCGACCAGCTCGGCATCCAGCGCGTCAACGCCGGCGCGCACGTCCGGCATGGTCTGGCAGGCTTCCGGTGGCAGCACGCTCATTTGACCCTCCACAGCCCGGTGTTCATCCACAGCAGGAACGGCTTGAGTGGCGCAATCCACACGATGCCGGCCACCGCATAGATCAGCATCTCGACCAGGCGGGGCAGGGCCTGAAACCAATCCGCCAGCGCGGCAATCAGCAAGGCATAGATGATGATGTAGAGGATGATGCCGATCACGCCGACCGGCTTGCGCCAGGTGGGTTCGGGCGGAGTGCGAAAGGGAGACGGAGCCATGGCCCGCGCCTTACCGATGTTCGCGGCAATCCACCAGACGCTGCGGTGTCGCGATCATGTCGAGCGGCATGTCCCACGCATCGGCGGCCAGCGCCGGGGCAATCTGGCATTCCCAGGCGATGCCGATGGCCCGCACCGGCCGCTTTTGCCGCAGCCGCGCCAGCGCCCGATCATAATAGCCGCGGCCCTGGCCCAACCGCACGCCTGACAGGGTGACGGCCACCAGCGGCACCAGCAGCAGATCGGGCTGGACAATGGCGGCGGTGGCGGGCGGTTCCATTATGCCCTGGAAACCGGGCCGCATGCTGCTCCATTCGGCCTGGTGAAAAATGATGTCCGGGCCAGACACGCGCGGGAAGGCGTGCGGGCCCAGCCGCTTCTCGATCCACACCGGGTCGATCTCGTCGCCCACGGCGGCATAGCTGCCGGCCATGGCAACGCCGGCCAGTGCCGGCGCGATCACGCTGGCCAATTGCCGTTCCAGGGCTTCGCGGGCGCCGGGGTCAAGGCTGGCGACAAAGGCCTTGCGGGCGGCGCGATACTGGCGGCGCAGATCGGTTTTGGTCACGTGCGTCTCGGGAAGATGGTGATGTGGCGGGACCACCATGGGCCGTTGGACTTGAAGATCCTCTGACGCCAGTAACGTCAGGTGGGGACCAGTTGTGGTGGACCACGGTCCACCCAGGGCCAGCCCCCGATAGGATGATTATCGCCTCAGGGATGCTTGCTTGCTCGTACCGGGCAGTGCCCGCCACCATCACCTATAGGCCCTATGGCCCCCGGCCTCAAGTGCGGGCAATGGCCTCCAGCCGTTCGACCAGCGCTGCCAGCCGCGACAGATCGGGGGCGGCGGGCAGAACGGGCGCCGGCGGTGCACCCGGTGCGGTTCCGCGCACGTCGGCCAGTTCGTCGGCCATGGTCAGCGCGATCAGCACCAGCATCTGGGTTTCGGGCATGGTGCCCAGCGCGCTGGTCAACTGGTGGGCGCGCACCGACAGGGCATCGCCCAGCCGGGTGATCCGGGCTTCATCGCCATCGCGCGCCGGGATGCGATAACTGCGCCCGGCGATGGTGAGCAGCGCCTGGCCCATCAGGGCGTTCCGGCAATCAGGGCATCCAGCGCCGCCACTGCCTCGCCAGCCGCGCTTTCGATGCGGGCGAGGCGGGCACGGTCGCCGGCTTGCTGGGTGCGCAATTCGGTGACGGCCATCATGTCAGTGACGCGCCGCCGCTCGATGGCGCCAATTGCGCTTTCGAGTCGCGCCAACAGGCTTTCCAATTCGGAAATGGCCGCTCTCCCCGCCGCGTCAACACCTTGCGGCGTGGTGATAAGGCGAATTGTCAGCCACGGTCAAGAACGGCTGGCAGCAATGATACGCGGCAGTGCAGCAAAAGGTTGACGATGATGCGGTGCATCGGCCAAAGCCCGCGCAACTCAACCGATCACCAGCACCACCTTTGGTGGCGCCACCAAAGGCACGGCCGCGATGACCGATCTTTCCCGCGATGCACTGGCGACCCGGGCCAACGCCATCCGGGCGCTTGCGATGGATGCCGTCGAAGCCGCCAATTCCGGCCATCCCGGCATGCCGATGGGCATGGCCGATGTGGCGACCATGTTGTTTGCCAAGCATCTGAAGTTTGATCCCGCCGCGCCGCGCTGGCCGGATCGCGACCGGTTCGTGCTGTCGGCCGGCCATGGCTCGATGCTGATCTATGCCCTGCTGCACCTGACCGGCTATGCCAGCCCGACGCTGGACGACATCAGGCGCTTCCGCCAGTGGCACAGCCCGTGCGCCGGCCACCCGGAAAACACCGAGCTGCCGGGCGTGGAATGCACCACCGGGCCGCTGGGGCAGGGGCTGGCGATGGCGGTGGGCATGGCCATGGCCGAACGCCATCTGAACGGCGTGTTCGGCGATGCGCTGGTTGATCACCACACCTGGGTGATTGCCGGCGATGGCTGCCTGATGGAAGGCATCAGCCAGGAGGCGATTTCACTGGCCGGGCACCTCAAGCTGGGCCGGCTGAACGTGATCTGGGATGACAACAAGATCAGCATCGATGGCCCGGTCTCGCTGTCGTCCTCGGAAGACATGGCCGGGCGCTTCACGGCGGCCGGCTGGCATGTGTTGGCCTGTGACGGCCATGATTTTGACAGCATTGATGCAGCATTGGCCGCGGCGAAGGCCGATCCGCGCCCCAGCCTGATCGCGGCGCGCACCACCATCGGCAAGGGCGCACCCACCAAGGCCGGCACCAGCGGCAGCCACGGCAGCCCGCTGGGCACCAAGGAGATCGAGGGCGCCCGTGCTGCGCTGGGCTGGACCCACGGCCCGTTCGAGATTCCGGCCGACATCAAGGCCTGGTGGGAAGGGCTGGGCGCCCGCGGTGCCGCCGCGCGCGCGCTGTGGGACGCCCGGCTGGCCGCCAGCCCGGACGCGGGCGAATTCACCCGCCGCATGGACGGCCGCCTGCCCGCCGCCGATCCGATGCCGGCCTATCTGGCCAGCCTTGTGGCCAATCCGCCCAAGGTGGCAACGCGCAAATCCAGCGAGATGGCGCTGGATGCGCTGGTGCCGGCGCTGCCCGAACTGCTCGGCGGCTCGGCTGATCTGACCGGATCGAACAACACCAAGGCCAAGGGCCAGGCGCTGTTTGGCGCCGATGATTACAGCGGCCGTTATGTCCATTACGGCATCCGCGAATTCGGCATGGCCGCTGCGATGAACGGCATGGCGCTGCATGGCGGGGTGATCCCCTATGGCGGCACCTTCCTGGTGTTCAGCGATTATATGCGCAACGCCATCCGCATGGCGGCGATCCAGCAGGTGCGGGTGGTGCATGTTCTCACCCACGACAGCATTGGGCTGGGCGAGGATGGCCCCACCCACCAGCCGGTCGAGCATCTGGCCAGCCTGCGGGCCATTCCCAATCTGGCGGTGTGGCGCCCGGCCGACGCCATCGAGACCGCGGAAGCCTGGGCCTGTGCGCTCAGGCACGAAAGGCGCCCCTCCGTGCTCGCCCTGTCGCGCCAGAATCTGCCGCCGCTGCGCGATGACGTGTCGGAGAATCGGTCGGCGCGTGGGGCCTATCGCCTGATCGCTGCAACCGCGCCGCGCGCTGTCGTGCTGATCGCCAGCGGTTCGGAAGTGCATATCGCCGCTCAGGCCGCCGCTGCCCTGGAGGCCGATGGCCTTGGCTGCGATGTGGTGTCCATGCCGTGCTGGGAGGCATTTGCCGCCCAGGATGCGGCATACCGCGCCGATGTGTTGCCGGCAGACGTATTGAAAGCGTCGGTGGAAGCCGGGATCACCATGGGCTGGGAACGCTGGACGGGCAGTGACGGGTTGAATATCGGGGTGGATCATTTCGGTGCTTCGGCGCCGGCCGAGCGGCTTTATGCCGAATATGGTTTGACCGCGCCGGCGATTGCCGCGCGGGTGAAGGCCCATCTGGGCCGCTGAGGAAGGACGAAGAACATGGCTGTGAAGGTTGCAATCAACGGGTTTGGGCGCATCGGCCGCAACGTGCTGCGCGCCATCGTGGAATCGGGCCGCACCGATATCGTGGTGGTGGCGATCAACGATCTGGCCAGCGCCCAGGCCAATGCCCGCCTGCTGGCGCGGGACAGCGTGCACGGCGCCTTCCCCGGCACGGTGAGCGTGGACGGTGATGCCATCGTGGTGAACGGCCAGCGCATCGCCGTGACCGCCGAGCGTGACCCGGCCAAGCTGCCGCACGCCGCCATGGGCGTGGACATCGCGCTGGAATGCACCGGTTTCTTCACCGATGCCGCCAAGGCCGCTGGCCATATCACGGCGGGCGCGAAGAAGGTGCTGATCTCCGCACCGGGCAAGAATGTTGATCTCACCGTGGTCTTTGGTGTGAACCACGACAAGCTGACGGCGGAGCACAATATCGTGTCCAACGCGTCGTGCACCACCAACTGCCTGGCGCCGGTGGCGATGATTCTGGACCGCGAATTCGGCATCGTGAAAGGCCTGATGACGACGGTGCACGCCTATACCAACGATCAGAAGATCCTCGATCAGATCCACGATGATCCGCGCCGCGCCCGCGCTGCCGCCCTGTCGATGATCCCCACCACCACCGGCGCCGCCCGCGCCGTGGGTGAGGTGCTGCCGCAGTTGAAGGGCAAGCTGGATGGTTCGGCCATCCGCGTGCCGACGCCGAATGTCTCGGTGGTCGCCGTATCATTAAAAAATGCGCGTGCGACCACGAAGGACGAGATCAACGCGGCGCTGGCCGCCGCCGCCAATGGCGAGTTGAAGGGCGTGCTGGATTTCGCGGTCGAGCCGCTGGTGTCGATCGATTTCAACCACAGCCCGGCCAGTTCCACCGTGGACAGCCTGGAAACCGCGGTGATCGGCGGCAATCTGGTGCGCGTGCTCACCTGGTATGACAATGAATGGGGCTTTTCCAACCGCATGGCCGATACGGCCGTTGCCATGGGCAAGTTTCTGTAATCGCCATGGCCGGCTTTCGCACCATCGATGACATGCCGGCCCTGGCCGGCAAGACCGTGCTGGTCCGCGCCGATCTGAACGTGCCGATGGCTGATGGCGTGGTGGGCGATGCCACCCGCCTGCGCGCTGCCGTCGCCACCATCGCAGGCCTGGCTGATGCAGGCGCCCGCGTGGCGGTGCTGTCGCACTTTGGCCGGCCCAAGGGGCGGGACACCAAGAACAGCCTGAAGCCGGTGGCGGCCGCACTGGCCGGCGTGCTGGGCCGCGACGTGGCGTTCATCGATGATTGCGTGGGCGAAACGGCGGCAACTGCGTTGGCTGCCTTGCCGGCCGGCAGCGTCGCCGTTCTGGAAAACACCCGCTTCCACGCCGGTGAAGAGGCCAATGATCCGGCGTTCGTGGCGGAACTTGCCAGGATGGGCGATTTTTACGTCAACGATGCTTTTTCCGCCGCGCACCGCGCCCATGCCAGCACCGAAGGCCTGGCCCACCAGCTGCCGGCCTTTGCCGGGCGGACGATGGAGGCCGAGTTGAAGGCGCTGCAGGCGGCCTTGGGCACACCGAAGCGGCCGGTGGCCGCCGTGGTGGGCGGTGCCAAGGTGTCGAGCAAGATTGATGTGCTCACCAATCTGGTGGGGCAGGTCGATCATTTGATGATCGGTGGCGGCATGGCCAACACATTTCTGGCGGCGCGCGGCATCGATGTCGGCAAATCGCTGTGCGAGCATGATCTGAAGGACACGGCGCTGGCCATCATGGCGCGGGCCGAGGCGGCGGGCTGCACCATCCACCTGCCCTATGACGTGGTGGTGGCGAAGGACTTCAAGGCGCACGCCCCGAACCGCGTCGCCAACATCCACGATATTGCGGCGGACGAGATGGTGCTGGATATCGGCCCGGCCGCGGTTGAGGCCTTGGGCGATGCCCTGAAAACCTGCGCCACCTGCGTGTGGAACGGGCCGATGGGTGCGTTTGAAATCGCGCCGTTCGATACCGCCACGGTGGCACTGGCCCGGACGGCGGCCGCCCTGACACAAGGCGGCACCCTGCTCACCGTTGCCGGTGGCGGTGACACGGTGGCAGCGCTGGCCCATGCCGGCGTGACGAAGGATTTCAGCTTCATTTCCACGGCCGGCGGCGCCTTCCTCGAATGGATGGAAGGCAAGGCCTTGCCCGGCGTTGTTGCACTTCAGCACTGAAAAGGGGATATCATGTCGATCACACCAACCGTGAAAGCCATTTTGGCCAATTACGAAAGCGACAATCCCGGCACCAAGGGCAACATCGCCCGCATGTTGATGCAGGGCCGGCTGGGCGGCACCGGCAAGATGGTGATCCTTCCCGTTGACCAGGGATTCGAACATGGCCCGGCGCGCAGCTTTGCGCCCAATCCGGACGCCTATGACCCGCACTATCATTATCAGCTCGCCATCGATGCCGGCCTGTCGGCCTATGCCGCGCCGCTGGGCATGCTGGAAGCCGGTGCCGACACGTTCGCCGGCCAGATCCCGACCATCCTGAAGGTCAACAGCAGCAACAGCTGGGCCACCGGCATCAACCAGGCCGTCACCGGCGGCGTGGACGATGCGCTGCGCCTGGGCTGTGCCGCCATCGGTTTCACCATCTATCCGGGTGCCGATGATGTGTTCGACATGATGGAAGAATTCCGCGAACTCGCCGCCGAAGCCAAGTCGGTCGGCCTCGCCACCGTGCTGTGGAGCTATCCGCGCGGCGGCATGCTCTCCAAGGAGGGCGAACTGGCCCTCGACGTGGGCGCCTATGCCGCGCACATGGCGGCGCTGCTGGGCGCGCACATCATCAAGGTGAAGCTGCCATCTGCCCATATCGAGCAGAAGGATGCGCAAAAGGCCTATGCCGGCGGTGACTGGTCCACGCAGGCCAACCGCGTGTCCCATGTGGTGAAATCCTGCCTGAACGGCCGCCGTCTGGTGGTGTTCTCGGGCGGCGCCACCAAGGGCACCGATGCGGTGTTCGACGATGCCATCGCCATCCGCGATGGCGGCGGCAACGGCAGCATCATCGGCCGCAACACCTTCCAGCGCCCCCGCGCCGAAGCGATGGCGATGCTGGACAAGATCGTCGATATCTATCTGGGCAAGGCGTGAGAGCGCGGGGGAGTCGCCCTCGCGCTCTCCTGCTTGCCATGCTGGCCTGCGCCAGCATGGCAAGGTCTTTGGCAGGCGCGCCCTCTGGCATCATTGCCCGCGCCCGGCTAGAGCCCCGGCATGACTGAAGACGAACTCGTTCCACTCCCCGCCGAATTTGCCGATCGCTTCGATCAGGAAGACCGGCCGCCGTGCCAGCTTTACATCGTCTCCCCGCCACGCATCTTGCTTCCGGCCTTTGCCGAAAGCCTGAAGGCGGCGCTGGGCGCTGGCCCTGTGGCGGCGTTTCAGTTGCGGCTGAAGGACGTGGGCGATGACGAGGTGCTGCGCGCCTGCGAAGCGTTGCTGCCCATCGCGCAGGCGGCAGACGTCGCCTTCATCCTGAACGATCGCGCCGATCTGGCCGCGAAGGCGGGGGCCGATGGCGTGCATCTGGGGCAGGGCGATGGCAGCATCGCGGACGCGCGCGCCCTGCTGGGCCGCGACGCCCAGATCGGCCGCACCTGCCACGACAGCCGGCATCTGGCGATGGAGGCCGGTGAACAGGGCGCGGATTATGTGGCGTTTGGTGCGTTCTACGACACCACCACCAAGCCCAGCCATTATCGCCCGCAGCCGGAGATATTGGGCTGGTGGACGACGTTGAGCCAATTGCCCTGTGTCGCCATCGGCGGCATCTTCCCGCACAATGCCGCGCCGCTGGTGGACGCCGGGGCGGATTTCATCGCCGTTGTCCGCGCGGTGTGGGAGCATGAGGGCGGGCCTGCGGCCGGGGTGAAGGCCTTTGGCCCCGTTTTTGGTTGGTGAACCGGTATCTGAATTCAACCGATTGACGATCCATGCGAAAGCGGCCACTGTATTGCAACTGCAATACGGAGGTTTGACGTGCGCGGTTCGATGAACGCAGTGGGCATGGCCTTTTGCCTGAGCGCCGTGATGGCCCAAGCCGCACCAAAACCGACGCCCATCCCGCAACCGGTACAGGTGATGGTGCTTGGCAGCTATCACTTTGGCAATCCCGGACTTGATATCAACAATATGAAGGCGGATTCGGTGCTCACGCCGCAACGACAGCGCGAGCTGGAGCGCGTGGCTGACGCCCTGGTGAAATTTCGTCCCACCCATGTGATGGTGGAAATGCAGAGCAAGTCACCCGATCTGGCGATTGCCGAGTATCGCCGTTTCGATGGGCAGATGCTGGCCAGCGACGCCAACGAGATCGTGCAGGTCGGCTATCGCACGGCCCGCCGCGCCGGCTTGTCCGCGGTGCAAGGCATCGATGAACAGCCGGGGGATGATGAGCCGGATTATTTCCCCTATGACAAGCTGGAAGCCACAGCGGCCCGGTTGGGCAAGACGCCGCTGCTCCAGTCATTGAATGCGGAAACGGCCGCCTGGATCACATCATTCGAGGCCGCGCAGAAGGGCAGCAGCGTCGGCCAGTTGCTCCTGCAGATGAACGATCCGCGTGGGCCCCAGGGCAAGATGGATTTTTATTACAGCGCGCTGGCCATTGGGGATCGTGATGATCAGGCTGGTGCCGATCTGAACGCCATGTGGTATTTGCGCAATGCCAAGATTTTCAGCAAGTTG
>CAZHTW010000113.1:0-8909 GCA_964535865.1 uncultured Sandarakinorhabdus sp.
GCGCAAGGCATGCGGCCGTTCTGCGCGATTTATTCGACCTTCCTGCAGCGCGCCTATGACCAGGTGGTGCATGATGTGGCGCTGCAGAATCTCCCCGTCCGCTTTGCCATCGATCGCGCCGGTCTGGTCGGCGCCGATGGCGCGACCCATGCCGGTTCGTTTGACATCACCTATCTGTCCACCCTGCCCAACATGGTGGTGATGGCCGCCAGCGACGAAGCCGAACTGGCCGACATGGTGCACACGGCCGCCTTGTATGACGATGGCCCGATTGCGCTGCGCTATCCGCGTGGCGAAGGCACCGGTGTCGCCATTCCGGCCACCCGCACCCGGCTGGAGATCGGCAAGGGCCGCATCGTGCGGCATGGCCAGAAGGTCGCCATCCTGTCGCTCGGCACCCGCCTGGCCGAAGCGCTGGCCGCCGCCGACACGCTGGACGCGCGCGGCCTGTCAACCACGGTGGCGGACATGCGCTTTGCCAAGCCGCTGGACATGGCCCTGATTCGCAAGCTCGCCGCCACCCACGAGGTGCTGGTGACGATCGAGGAAGGCGCCATCGGCGGCTTTGGCGGCCATGTGCTCACGCTGGCCAGCGACGAAGGCCTGCTTGATGCCGGCCTGAAGCTGCGCACCCTGCGCCTGCCTGACATTTATCAGGATCATGACAACCCGGCCAAGCAATATGCCGAAGCCGGCCTGGATGCCGCCGGCATCGTGCGCACCGTGCTGGATGCGCTGCGCCACAACAGCGTGAATGCGGTGGATGAGGATGCGGCGCGGGCGTGAGCCGCTTCCGTTGATATCCGGTGGCCAGAATGATATCCGTGAGCAATTGCGGATATCCATGAAGGTGTCACCATGCAGGTTTCAAAGTGGGGCAACAGCCTCGCCATCCGCATCCCGGTTGACGTTGCGCGTGCCTTGGGCCTGAAGGTAGGCGACGAGGTGGAGCTTCGGGCGGTTGATGATCACCGCGCCGAACTGGCCCGTCGATTGACCCCTGAGGAATTGGTGGTGCGCATGAAGGCTGTTGGCCTGCGCCTCCCCGCCGACGGCAGCTGGAAGTTGACGCGCGAGGAAATGAACGGCGCTGACAGGTTGCTGTGAACGGCTTCCTTGATACCAATATACTGATTTATGCCTTTGGCGATGATCCAAAGGCTGACTGTGCCGGCAAGCTCATCAGTGCCGGCAATCACATCGCTGTGCAAAGCTTGAACGAGTTTGCCAACGTCCTGCGCCGGCGGTTCAAGCTGCCCTGGCCGGCGGTCAACGAGGCGCTGATGCTGCTGCGCATGCGGTACGACGTGCCGGTGCCGCTCACGCTGGATGTGCATCTGGAGGGTGTGCGGATCGCCGAGCGCTATCAACTGCCAATTTATGATGCCATGCTGCTCGCTGCCGCGCTGTCGGCCGGTTGTGCAATCTTCTACAGTGAAGATCTGTCTGACGGCATGGTCATCGATAACGGCCTCACCATCCGCAACCCCTTCGCCTGACGCCCTGCGCCAAACGCGCGCTTTCCTTCTCACAGTGGCCCGCCTACACGGCCTGCGTGTCATCCATTGCCATCTCGCGCAGCCCGTCGCTGGGCGAAATCCTGCTGCTGGGCAGCCTGACGGCGTTTGGCGCGGTCACCATCGATCTGTATCTGCCCACCTTGCCGGCCATTGCCCGCGATTATGGCACCAGCGATGCAGCGGTGCAGCTCACCCTTTCCACCTTCTTTGTCGGCATGGCGGTGGGGCAGTTGTTTTTCGGGCCGCTGTCGGATCGCATCGGCCGGCGGCCAACCATCCTGATGGGCTGCGGCGTCTATCTGCTGGCCAGCATCGTCTGTGCGCTGGCACCCAGCATCGAGGTGCTGGTCGCCGGGCGTTTCTTCCAGGCGCTGGGCTGTTGTGCCGCCATGGTCACCTGCCGCGCCATCGTGCGCGATCGGTATGACCATCGCGATTCGGCCCGCATTTTCAGCCTGTTGATGCTGGTGCTGGCGGTGGCCCCGCTGCTCGCCCCCACCATCGGTGGCTGGATTGCGGCGGCGGCGGGCTGGCATGCGGTGTTTCTGGTGTTTGTTGGCATCGGCCTTGTTGTCGGGCTGGCGGTGTTCTTTCGGCTGGATGAAAGCCGCTCTGCCGCCACGGCGGCCACGGCGGCCACCACATCGGTGCTTGCCGGCTATGCCGTGCTGCTGCGCCATCGCCGCTTGATCGGCTATCTGCTGGTCGGTGCCGCCAATGGCGCCACGCTGTTCTCCTATATCGCCGGATCGGCCGATCTGGTGATCAACATCTGGGGCTACAGCGATCAGCAGTTCGGCCTGATCTTTGCCGTCATTGCCGTGGGCGTCATCGGGGCCAGCCAGGTCAACCGTCTGCTGCTGCGCCGGGCGACGCCGGATCAGGTGCTGGGCGCGGCCAGCCTTGGCGCGGCGGTGGCCGGCGTGGTGCTGCTGGCCTGCGCGCTGGCGGATGCGCCGCTGTTCATCATGTTCGCGGCGCTGTTCGTGGCGCTGTCGTCCAACGGGCTCATTGCTGCCAATGCGTCGGCCGGGGCGCTGAATGTCGATCCGTTGCGCGCCGGGGCGATTTCCGGCCTGATGGGCGGCGTGAATTTCACCGTCGGTGCCCTGGCCTCGGCCGTTGCCGCCGCCCTGCACGATGGCACGGCGCGGCCGATGGCGGCCAATATCTGCGTCGCGCTGCTGGTGGCGGCGGCGGCCTATCACGGCCTGGCAAAGCCAAGATGAGCAGCAGCGCCAGCCTCTCCCCCCGTGCGCTGTTGCTGGCGCTGGCGGTGGTGACCGTGTGGGGCAGCAATTTCGCCATCATCGGTGCCACCCTGCAGGCGCTGCCGCCCCTGCTGTTCGCCACCTTGCGCTTTGCCGCCGTGGTGTTCCCGCTGATCTTCTTCGTGCGCCGGCCATCGGTGCCGTGGCGCATCGTGGCGGGCTATGGCCTCGCCATCGGCGTTGGCCAGTTCGGCCTGCTGTTCATCGCCATCGATGGCTATATCGCGGCCGGGCTGGCCAGCCTGCTGGTGCAATCCCAGGTGGTGTTCACCATCGCCATGGCGATGGTCACCAGCGGCGAGCGGCTGAAACCCCTGCAATATGGCGCGCTGGCGCTGGCGCTGGGCGGCGTTGCGGTGATCGCCGGCAACACCGGCGGGGAGGTGACGGTGACGGGCATCGCGCTGGTGCTGGGCGCCGCCATGGGCTGGGCGCTGGGCAACATGGCCCAGCGTGCCGCCGGCCAGGTGGACATGCTGGGCTTCATCACCTGGTCATCGCTGTTTGCGGTGCCGCCATTGGCGGGCCTCGCGCTGTGGTTCGAAGGCTGGCCGGCGATCAACGCGGCGCTGGCCGCCACCACCCCGGCGATCTGGGCGGCGGTGGCCTGGCAGGCGGTGGGCAACACGCTGTTCGGCTATGGCGTCTGGGGCTGGCTGCTCACCCGCTATCCGGCCAGCAGCGTGGCGCCCACCTCGCTGCTGGTGCCGGTGTTCGGCATGGCCTCAACCGCGCTGTTCCTGGGCGAAGCGCTGCCGGCTTGGAAGCTGCTGGCCGCCGCGCTGATCATCGGCGGGCTGGCGCTCAACCTGCTGTCGGGCCGTCAAGCCGGCGGCAAACGGAAGTTGTAGGGCTCGGTCTTGTCCGCCGCGGCAATCCACGCCGGGCGGGACTGGATGCGGCGGGCATAGGCGGCCACGTTGGGGAAATGCGCGCCCAGGCCCTGCATGGTGGCGATTTCGGCAATGAAGCTCATCATCACGTCGGCGCCCGAAAGCTCGTTGTTCACCAGCCAGTCGTTGTCCCCCAGGCACTGGCTGACATAGGCGACATGCGCGCCAATCTGTTCCTGGATGCGCGGGGTGAGCGGCGCGGCGGCTTCGCCCAGCCGGGCGGTGTAGAGCGCCAGCAGGAAGGGCGTCATCGCCGACCCTTCGGCAAAATGCAGCCACATCAGATAATCCTCATGCGCCGATGTGCCCGGTGCCGGGGCAAAGCGGCCGCCGCCATGATGGCGGATGATCCAATCGGTGATGGCGGCGCTTTCAAAGATGATCTTGCCATCGGCTTCCAGCACCGGCGATTTGCCCAGCGGGTGCACGGCCTTCAATGCGGGCGGGGCCAGGCTGGTCACGGCATCGCGGCTGTACGCCTTGATCTCATAAGGCGTGCCCAGTTCTTCCAGCAGCCACAGGATGCGCTGCGAACGGCTGTTGTTCAGATGGTGCACGATGATCATGGATATTCCCCCGGCGAATCGGTTATGGCGCTCATCATGGCGCTTTTCATTCCCGAAGACGAACTGGAAGAAACGTTCGTTCGCGCCAGCGGACCGGGCGGCCAGAATGTCAACAAGGTCTCATCGGCGGTGCAACTGCGCTTTGATGCCGCCCATTCGCCCAGCCTGCCCGATGATGTGCGCGAACGGCTGCTGCGCCTGGCCGGCCGCAAGGCAACATCGGATGGCGTGATCGTCATCACCGCCAACCGCTTCCGTGATCAGCCGCAGAACCGCGCCGATGCCCGCGCCCGCCTGGCCGAGATGGTGGCCAAGGCCAGCATCCGGCCCATCGTCCGCCGGGCCACCCGCCCCACGCTGGGATCAAAGCGGCGGCGGCTGGACGGCAAGGCGGTGCGCAGCGATATCAAGGCAGGCCGTGGCAAGGTTCAGACCGATGAGTGAGTTGTCAGTATAAGACGCACTTCAAATCTGCTGCATCTGTGCCTACCTTATGTGTGTTGAACCCATCTTGAAAGGATCTGCCATGTCGGACGAAACCGCAATTGCCGTCACCGAAGCTGCCGAAGCCGCCGAAGGCAAGCTGGACAAGATCAAGACCGACCTGAAGGATCAGGCTGACAAGGCCATCGGCAAGGCCAAGGATGCCGCCACCGCCGCCTATGACAAGGCCGCCGCCAAGGCCAGGGAACTGGCTGACATCGCGCCGGAAAAGGCCCGCGAAGTGAAGGAACGCGCCCAGAAGGTGGCCGAAGAGGGCACTGCCAAGGTGCGCCACACCGTGCAGGAACAGCCACTGGCCGCCCTGGGCGCCGGCATTGCACTGGGCTTTGTGGTCGGCTGGCTGATCAGCGGCCGCCGCAAGGATTGATCGAAAATTTCCTCCCCATCCTGCGGCTGGGGAGGAACTGCCCAACCTCAGTGCGCCCCGTCGGGCTCCTGCATCAGCTCGATCAGCACGCCGCCGGTGTCGCGCGGGTGCACGAAGATCACCGGCACGCCGTGCGCGCCCATGCGCGGCTCGCCCGTGCCCAGCACCGTGGCGCCCCGGGCCCGCATCGCGTCGCGCGCCGCGATGATGTCCGCCACTTCGAAACACACATGATGCTGCCCGCCACTGGGATTTTTCTTCAGAAAGCCATGGATCGGCGAATCCGCGCCCAGCGGCTCGATCAGTTCCAGCTGGCTGTTGGCGACATTGATGAAGGCCACCCGCACGCCCTGCGCCGGCAGATCGAAGGCGGGCGCCGCAAGTGTGGCGCCAAACAGCCGGCCATACATCGCCACCGCGTCGTCGATCGACGGGCAGGCAATGCCCACATGGTTCAGGCGGCCCAGCAACAATTCCGGCAATTCGCTCATCATATCCTCCCGATTGGATCGCCGCCGCCCCTTGCATGGCCAGCAAAAGCCGGCAAGCTGCCAACATGATCTACATTGTCATCAACGCCGTTCCGATCGGCATTGCCACCCTGCTGGGCCTGTTGCTGGCGCAGTTCATCGATCGGCCCAAGGGGCTGGGCGGCTGGGCAGTGGCGTTGATCAGCGCGGCCTGGCTGGGGGCGATCCTGGCCGGCGCGCTTATCCTCGCGCCGCCCAAGGCACCGGTTTGGGTGATGACGGTGGGATCGGCAGTGGTGATCTGGGCCGGCTTTGTGCTGCCCACGCTGGCCACCTCGCTGCACCTGGCCGGCCAACGCTGGAACCGCATTGCCATGGCCTGCCTGTGGTGGCTGGCGGTGATGCTGGTGCAGGCCGTGGTGATGCGCCTGATCGGCCTGACGCCGCCGCCCGTCTAAGAGCCCCTGCGGGGGGAAGGAGCTTTCATTCGGGCAAATGCACCGGCGGCGCGGGCTTGGGTCGCTTCAGCAGCGGCAGCAGCAGCAGCATGGCAAAGGCCATGATCGCCATGGCGCGGAACACGTCGAGATAGGCGATCATCACCGCCTGCTTGCTCACCGCGCCGTCCAGCGCCGCGACCACGCCGCCCAGCCCGGCGGCACCCAGCGTGGCGGGATCGGCCCACGGCACACTGAACGGGGTGAGGCCGCTGCCCAGATCGGCGTGGCTCACCTGGGACTGGCGTTCCAGCAGGGCGACGGCAACGCTGATGCCGATTGATCCGCCGATGTTGCGCAGCAGCATGAAGATGGCCGAGGCATCGGTGCGCAGCGCCATTGGCAGGCTGGAAAAGGCCACGGTGTTGAGCGGCACGAACACCAGCCCAAGGCCAAGGCCCTGCACGAATCCGGTGGAAATGAACGGCCAGGCCCCCTGCTGCGGCGAAAACAGGCTCATCCCCCACAGCGCGCTGCCGGTGAGGGTGAAGCCCACCGCCAGCATGGCGCGCGGATCAACGCCGCGGCCCAGCAATTGCCCGGCCGACATCATGGCGATCATCATGCCGATGCCGCGCGGCATCATCAGCTCGCCCGCCGCCACCACCGGATAGCCAAACATCGTCTGCACCATGGTGGGCAGCAGCGCGGTGGTGGCGACCAGCAGAAAGCCGACCATGGTGATGAACAGCATGCCGGTCATGGCGTTGCGGTTGGTGAGCAGTTGCCGGTCAATGATCGCGCCCGGCACGCTGAGCGCGTGCACGCCAAACACCCACAGGCCAATGATGGCCAGCCCCAGTTCGATGCGCACCTCCCAGCTTTCCAGCCAATCCAGCTGCTGGCCACGATCCAGCGCCAGTTGCAGCGCAGCCATGCCCAGCGCCAGCATGGCAAAACCGATCATGTCAAACCGGCGGGACGGCAATTTGGGTTCGGGCAGCACGGCCGCCGCCCAGGCAAAACAGATCAGACCAAAGGGCAGGTTGATCAGGAACACCCAGCGCCAATCGAAACTGTCGGTCAGCCAGCCGCCCACCACCGGGCCCAGGATCGGCCCCACCATCACGCCCACACCCCACCAGGCCATGGCCGGGCCATGCTTGGCCGGTGGCCAGACATCCAGCACATAGGCCTGGCCCAGCGGCGCCAGAAATGCGCCGGCTGCACCCTGCAACATGCGCCAGATCACCATTTCCGTGAGGCTGCCGGCCAGGCCGCACAGCACGGAGGTGAGGGTGAAGCCCGCCACCGACCACAGGAACAGGGTGCGCCGGCCAAAGCGGGCCGCCAGCCAGCCGGTGAGCGGGGTGGCAACGGCAGTGGCGACGATATAGCTGGTCAGCACCCAGGTCACACTGTCGGCCGCGGCGTTCAGGCTGGGCTGCATGTGCGGCAGCGCCACGTTGGCGATGGTGGAATCCAGGATGGTCATGAAGCTGCCCAACATCACCACCAACGTCACCACCAGCGGCGAGGTGGTGCTGCCAATGGCGGGTGCCGGGGCCGGCACCGGGGCCGCCGCCGCTGTGCTCACTTGGTCAGCACCTTCACCTCGGCCGACAGGCCGGCGATCAACGGCAGCCCGGCGGGGACCTTGTCCAGCGTGATGCGCACCGGCACGCGCTGCACCACCTTCACCCAGTTGCCGGTGGCATTCTGCGCCGGCAGCACCGAAAACTCCGCTCCGGTGCCGGCGCCGATGCTGTCGATATGGCCAGCGATCGGCCGATCCGGGAAGGCATCCAGCCGCACTTCGGCGCGCTGGCCCACCCGCATCTCCTGCAATTCGGTTTCCTTGAAATTGGCTTCGACAAAGGCGCTGCCGGTGACCATCAGGCTCATGGTGGCGATGCCCTGCACAATGGCCTGGCCGCGCAACACCCGGCTGGTCTGGGTGACGATGCCATCGGCCGGGGCGCGGATCACGCTGCGTTCCAGATCGAGCGCGGCGCGAGCGCGCGCCGCCTTGGCGGCGGGGCGCGGATCACGCTGCGTTCCAGATCGAGCGCGGCGCGATCGCGCGCCGCCTTGGCGGCCAGCACCAGCGGGTGGCTTTCCACCGCGATGCTGCGACCGGCGGCTTCGCGGGCGCGGGCATCATCGGCCAGTGCCCGCGCCAGTTCGGCCCTTGCATTGGCGGCATCATATTGCGCCTGCTGCAGCCGGGCCCGCGTGGCAAAGCCGCGCTTGATCAGCTCCTGCTGGCGGGTCAGTTCGCCTTCGGCCAGCGTCACCGCCTCGCGCTTGCCGGTCACATCCGCCGCGCTGCCGCCGGTGCCGCTTTTCAGCTGCTGCACCTGCAGGCGGGCGCTGGCCAGTTCGGCTTCGGCCTGGTTCAGCGCGATGCGGAACGGCCGTTCGCCCAGCCGCACCAGCACCTGCCCGGCCTTCACGGCCATGTTTTCCGTCACCAGCACTTCGGCCACGCGGCCCGACACGTCGACCGAAAGCGCCACCTTGTCCATGCGGACATAGGCATTGTCCGTCGTCACCTGGCCCTGGCCCTGCCACCACAGATAGAGCCCGGCGCCGATCACCAGCACCGGCACCAGCGCCATCAGGATCCGGGTGCGCCAGCGGCTGGTGCTGGCAGTGGTGCCAGCGGCGGTTTCAACACGCGCGTGCATGGCCTCAACCCTCCTGCGACAGATTGCTGCGCACGCGCTGCAACAGGGCGCGCAGCTGGGCTTGCTCCGCGTCTGACAGGCCCGCCAGCATTTCGGCGCGCACATCGTTGGCCACCGGTTCCAGATCATGCAGCAGATCGGTCGCCCGCGCCGTGAGATACAGGCACCAGGCCCGGCGATCATGCGGATCG
>CAZHTW010000114.1:0-8860 GCA_964535865.1 uncultured Sandarakinorhabdus sp.
CCGGCACCGAAATTGCGCTCACCACGAGCGAGGAGCTGACCACCAAGAAGAAGAAGCTGCGGGTTGGTCAGCGGTTCCAGCTGCAGGTGGCATCCAACATCACGGCGGGCGGGGCGATCGTCATCCCCGGCGGCACGCCCGTTGTTGGCGAAGTGACCGAGGTGAGGAACAAGGGCATGTGGGGCAAATCAGGCTTCATCAGTGCCCGCATATTGTCCATGCGCCTGGCCGACCGCACCATCCGCATGAGCGGCACCTTCGACGACAAGGGCGTGGCTGGCGGCGTTGGCGCGGCCCTGGTTTCCGGCATCGTGTTCCTGCCCGCCGGCTTTTTCATGACAGGCACCAGCGCGCTCATTCCCATCGGCGCGCCAGTCAAAGCCTTTCTGGAAGAAGATGTTGCGTTCAAGCTGACAACACCGACACCATAATCAGGACGCAGGCGCGTCAGACCCATTGGCACAGCCGGAGATGACGCCCCCCCCCGCCAGTGTCGGAACAGACTTGGCGGCAAGTGACGGCGTGAGGGCAGGAAAAAGCGGACCTTCCGGCGGCCAGGGTCGCAGACCCTGGACCCGACTGTTTGGGACGGTGCATCCCGCCGAATCCGCCCAAGCCGCAGCATGGGGCGGTGCCGGGCAACGCGAGGGGATAGGGCGAGGGCGGTGCCAGAAGTTCAGGCGGCAGTTCCACCGCCGCGAAGGGCATCGCGTAGCTGCATCGCGCGTTGGGTGGATTCCTGCATTGCCGGTGCGCTGCTGTCGCCAAAGCGCGCAAGCAGGTCATCGCAGACCGCCAGTGCGTCCTCGCTCCGCCCAAGCGCGCCCAGCGTGACGCCCTTGTTGCGCAGCGCCATTGCCACCTGCTCCTGAATCGCCGGGGCGCTGCTGTCGCCAAAGCGCACAAGCAGGTCATCATAGACCGCCAGTTCGTCCTCGCTCCGCCCAAGCGCGCCCAGCGTGACGCCCTTGTTGAACAAGGCCTGAGCAATTTGACTGTCAGCGGTCGCAGCCTGCACGGCGCGATCAAAGAAGATCAGCGCGGCAGCCTGATCGACAGGCTGCCTGGCATATTCATCGACGCCCTGCTGATTCCAGAAGGCAAAGGCATCGAAACTGGCCGCTTCAGTCTGGCCCTTCTTGCGCCCTCGCGGCTTGGGGCTGGGTTGCTGCGCCAGATCGCTGGGCTTGGTTTGGCTGGCACTGTTCACATGCAGGGCCAGCCATTCGCCCAGATGGTCATTCAGGTGATGGGCAAAATCGACAGACTCTGGAAAGCGGCCACACAGATGCTGTTTCTCGCCAAAGATTTTCCTCTTGAAATCAAGCACCTTATGCAATTGTGGGCCGGGGTCGTTGATCCGGTCTTGCGGCACATCCTTGAAATAAATGGCAATCTGCCGCAGCCGGTAGCCGCCGTCCTTGCTGTGCAGATGCTCGGCCAGTTCCCATTCCTCCTCCGTGCCGACCTTGCCACCATCGGTTGAGGCCGGCGATCCCCACCGATCATGAAACAGGAAGACGGCATAATCACATTGTTCCAGATCTTCATTGATCTTGGCCTGCGGGCGGCCTGCGCCGGGCAGCGTGTCTTCCCAGCCCACCGGTTCGAATCGCACCCCATGATGCCGGGCGTGCGCGCGATTGAAGCGGTCAATTGTGTTGCGAAAGGCCGTGCGTTCAGCTTCAAGTCCGCCGGGCGAGCCGATGAAGATGCGATATTCGGTGACCGTCTTGACCATGGTGTGAACATCGCCCGGCGCTGAAAAAAACTATTTCCACCGATATCAAGAGCGCAGACATTGAATGTCAAGCAGCGCCGGTCGAGGCGCGGGGCGAATATTGGTGCGGCGCTCAGCCGAACCCCGGATCAGGTCTGGCGTGCGGGGGTTTGGGCTGCCCCAAAGCAACGGGTCCAGGGTCCGCGACCCTGGCCGCCGGAGGCTTTTTTGCTTTCGACCCAGTTTTGCTTGTCCCTTCATTTCGACTGCCGACGGAGCAAATTGTACGGTTTGAAGCGCCAGTCCCTCTGCTGTGGGTGCGACCGAAATTGCCTGTCAGCCACCAAAAACCGGCGTCTCCGCTCCATTGGCATAGCCGGAGATGAAGGGCTTCACGCCGCCTTCGGCTGGGTAAACGTGGCGGGGGTGGGTGCCGATGTTGGTGCCGTAGATGTGGATGCTCACCGAAACGCCCGCGTGGGCGTTGCTGACCTTGTGGATGTCGCCCAGTTCTGGCCCGATCAGTTCCACGGCGCCGGGCAGCAATGTGTGGGCTGGGCCGAGGGGGCGGGGTGGGGTGGTGCCGTCTGCGGTGTAGGGCTGGCTGGCCTCCGCGCCGCGCAGCAGGCCGACGGCGCCCCAGACGCCGTGATCGTGGATGGGTGTCGCCTGGCCTGGGCCCCAGACGAAGCTGACGATGCTGAACCGGCCGGCGGGATCGGCGTGCAGCAGATATTGTTGGTAATGCACCGGGTGCGGCCTGGCATAGGCGGGGGGCAGCCAATCATCGCGCGCCACCAGCCGGGCCAGCGCGGCGCCCACGGCTGCGTGCGGTGTGGGCTGGGCCAGCGCGCGGCGCACATCGGCAATGCAGCGGGCCAGTGGTTCGGGCGTGGTCATGGTGGGCGAGTGTGGCGCAGGGCCCGGCCTGCGTCAAAAGCCGGCTTTCGGGATGGGCGCTGGGGTGCCACTCTGTTGCTGCAAAACAGGGGGCAGGCATGCAGCGGTTTTTGATCGGCACGGCGTTGGCGGCGGCATTGGCGGCAGCGGGGGCAACCCCGGGGCTGGCGCAGGAGGCGGCGTTTGCGCCGGTGGTGCTGGATGCCGCAAAAGGCCGTGTGATGCTCACCATCCCGGCGCTGGACACGGATGTGCTCTATTACACCAGCCTGGCATCGGGCGGCGGTTCGGTGGAGCTGCCGCTGGACCGGGGCATCATGGATTCGGCCGTGGTGCGCTTTCGCCGGGTGGGCAATCGAATCGTGGTGGAGGAGCAGAATCTGGCCTTCCGCTCCCTGACCGGCGATGCGGCGCACAAGGCGGGCGTGGCGGCGAGTTTCCCGACGGCGACGCTGGCCAGCCTGGCCATCGAGAGTGAGGCGGGCGGCAAGATCGTGGTGGATGCGACGCCGATGATCCTGCGCGATGCGGTGGGGATCGAGGCGATCATGCGCCGGATGAACCAGGGCAATTATCGCTTTGATGCCGGCCGTTCGGCGGTGGTGATGGCCAAGGCCTTCCCATTGAACAGCGAGGTGGAGATCAGCGCCAATTTCACCGCGGAAACGCCAGGGCCGCTGGTGCGCGGGGTGGCGCCGTCGGCCGAAACCCTGACGCTGCGGCTGCACCACAGCTTCATCAAGGCGCCGACTGGCTACACCCCGCGCGTCGCCGATCCGCGCATTGGCGTTTCGACGTTGCGTTTCAAGGATTTCAGCGCGCCCTTTTCGAACGGCATCGATACGGAATGGGTGACGCGCTGGCGGCTGGAGAAGAAAGACCCGAACTCGGCGCTGTCGGAACCGGTGAAGCCCATCACCGTCTATTTCGATCTGGCCATCCCCGCCCCGGTGCGCCACGCCATGAAGCAGGGCTTGCTCTGGTGGAACAAGGCCTATGAAGCGGCCGGGTTCAAGAACGCCATCGTCGCGCTGGATGCCCCGGCGGACATGGACCCCCAGGATATCCGTTACAATTTCATGCAGTGGATCAACCGGGATGAGCGCGGATTCTCGTCGGGCGGGCCCTATCGCGATCCGCGCACCGGGGAGATTTTGGGCGCCAAGGTGCGCATGGATTCGCACCGCATCCGCACAGTGGCCAATTATTTTGATGCCTATGCCGGCGGCCTGCCAAAGGATGGCAGCGGGGTGACGGTGGCGGACCCGTCGTTGGTGAACGGGACGTTTGACGCGATGCCCAAGGGCCAGCGCGACATGGTGCTGCTGCGCCAGGCGCTGCTGACGGCGCATGAATATGGCCATGCCCTGGGCTTTGGGCATAATTTTGCCAGCAGCCTGAACAACCGGGCCAGCGTGATGGAATATCCCACGCCGCGGGTGAAGATCGTGAAGGGCCGGCTGGATTTGAGCGAGAGTTTCCAGAAGGAAATCGGCGCTTATGACACGATGATGGTGCGATACAGTTATACGCCCCTGAAGGACGAGGCGGCCGGGCTGAACGCCATCATTGCCGACATGCGCCGCCAGGGCCTGATCTATGTGCCCGAGACCGATCCGCGCTGGACCTGGTATGATGACCGGGCGACGCCGGCAGAGGGCCTGGGCGAGGCGCTGGCAGCGCGGCGGATCATGCTGGCCACTTATGGGCCAGACAATGTTTTGCTGCCGGGCGAGCCGGTGGGCGAACTCGGGAACCTGCGGCTGTGGATGGCCTATCTGCACCACCGTTATCAGGTTGAATCGGCGGTGAAATATATCGGCGGCCTGTATACCGACATCAAGGTGAAAGGCGAGCCCGGGCCGGCCACCAGCGCCATTCCGGCCAGGCTGCAGCGGGACACGCTGGGGCAGTTGCTGGCCGCACTGAGCCCGGCGGAACTGGCCTTGCCGGAGAAGTTGCTGGCCGAGCTGACGCCCGATCCGGGCCGCAATCTGGAAGATCTGTCGGACGATCCGGTGTTCGATCAGCTGCGCGCCGCCCGCATTGCCGCCGCCCTGGTGGTGGAGCCGTTGCTGGCGCCCGATCGCGCCGCGCGGCTGGTGGGGCTGCAGGCGCGCGGGCTGGACGGCGTGATGCTGCCTGAGCTGATCGACGCGCTGATGGCGGCGAGTTGGAACGCCAAGGCCGGCGACGGCCCGCTGCTGCGCGTGGTGCAGAAGGTGGTGCTGGATGGCCTGATGATCCTGGGCGCCAGCGCCACCACCGCCCCGGAAGCCCGCGCGCTGGCGTTGCAGACGCTTGGCGATCTGGCCAAGGCACTGCCCGGCAGGCAAGGCGATGCGCTGGGCACGGCGTTCAATCGGCAGACAGCGGCGGATATCACCGCCTATCTGGCCGATCCGGCGGGCAAGGCGCCCAAGGCGGTTTCGCTGCCCTGGGGCAAGGGCCCCCGCAGCCGCTTCCCGCAGCCGCCGGGGCCGCCGTTGTAAGCCGGGCCGCTCGTTCAACCAGCGATATCATGTTGCGCTGTGTGTTCATTTGAGCAATCGTAATGCTCAAAGGAGCGAACTCATGTCGCAAGCCGCACCCCCACGGAAGACAGCAGCCGCATCACGTGGTAAGTCCTTGTCGTATATAGAGGTCTTTCGCGCGACACCGGTAACGCGAATCGCGCTTATCAAGTCCGGTGTATCGGCACGCCAGGTCAAGTTGCTGTCCGAGCATTTGCGCCTGGATCAAAAGGTCATGTACCGGGCCCTTTGCCTCAAGACGGCAACCATCAATCGCAAGGCTTCGCAGGATGAATGTCTTGCAACTGACGACAGTGAGCGGGTGGTTGGGCTGGCCAAGCTTGTTGGTCAGGTCGAGGCCATAGTGGAGGATTCTGGAAGCACCGAGGCATTTGACGCAGCAACATGGCTCTCGCACTGGCTGCGTGAACCACTGCCTGCACTTGGCGGTGCCAAGCCAATCGACTTTCTGGATACGATTGAAGGACAATCGCTCGTTTCAAGGGCGCTGTCTCAAATCCAGACGGGAGCCTATGCGTGAGCCAATCGGCTTGGCGGATCGGTACCGAAGCAAAGTCCTATTCTGCTGATGACATGTCGGGCACGGGTGCCAAACTCTCGGGTGGCCGCTGGAATGATGTTGGCGTTGCAATGGTCTATGCATCCACCACACGTTCGCTCGCATGTCTGGAGACGCTGGTGCATCTCAATGCAGGGGGCCTTCCGCTCAATCGTTACCTCGTCCAGATCGAAATTCCGGACGACATTGCTGCTGCTGCCGAGCAGATTGATCCGGATTCGCTGGTGGGATGGGATGCAGAACCGGCGGGAAAGGCAAGCGTTGCCTTTGGAACGGCATGGGCCGGCGGTGGCCGCACCGCGATGCTGCTTGTCCCATCGATCGTCGTTCCGGAAGAACGCAACATTCTAATCAACCCTTGCCACCCCGACGCTGCGCGCATCACCGCACGAAAATCGCGCAAATGGCTCTACGACCCGAGGTTGGATCGCCGTCTGTAAAAAAGGCCGGCACCCTGCGGCGCCGGCCCCTTCCTTCTCAAATCGCCCAGGCTCACTTCACCTTGGCGAAATCCTCGTAGTTGATGCCCAGCTGTTCCAGGTAGCTCTTGTACTTGGTGGCATCATAATAGAACGGCATCTGCTTGGGCCGCATCTTGGCCATGATATCCTCGTTCAGCCAGATCGCCGGCTTGTCCTCAGGGGTGAGCAGCGGATCATATTTGTCGGTCTTGAACTGCACATCCTGTTGATAGGCCTTGGCGTCGGCGATGATCTTGGGCGTGGTCAGCAGATCGAGCACGGTCATCGCCACGGCCTTGGCGCCCACCATCACGCCCTTGTGGGCAATGGGGGTGGCCATGGCGATCGCCGATTGGCGGTTGTGGCCGATGGCGTTGGGGATGTTGGACGGGTAACGGATGGTGACGGTGGGCACTGTCCACATGATGTCGCCAATGTCATCCGAACCGCCGCCCATCGATTGGCCGCGGGTTTCGGGCGTGGACAGCGGGGCGAGTGTGGTGGTGAGTGGTTCGACCTTCACGCCATTGGCGGTCTGCATCGCCTTGGCAAAGCCCTGATCGGCGGCATCCCAGGTGGGCAGGCCGACGGCCTTGATGTTGGCATAGAGCGCTTCGGCCAGTGGCTTGTTGCCATAATTTGGCGCGGCATAGCCCAGGGTGCGCTGGGTCACCGTGGTGTCGGTGGCCATGGCGGCGGCCTTGGCGATGCGGTTGCCGATTTCATAGAGGCCGCGGATGCTGGAGAATTTGTTCTCGCGGAAATAATACCAGACACTTGCCTTTTCCGGCACGATGTTGGGCTGGCCGCCGCCTTCGGTGATGACATAATGGCTGCGCTGGGTGACGGGCAGATGCTCGCGCCGCATGTTCCAGGCGGCGTTCATCAGCTCAACGCCGTCCAGTGCGGAGCGGCCATCCCAGGGCTGGCCGGCGGCGTGGGCGGTCTTGCCCTTGAACGTATATTCAACGCTGACCATGCCATTGTTGCCGGCCGGGCCCCATTGCGTGCCCAGATCGCGGCCAACGTGGGCGAAGATGCTGGCATCGACATCCTTGAACATGCCGGCGCGCACATAATAGGCCTTGGTGGCCAGCAGTTCCTCGGCCACGCCGGGCCACAGCATCAGCGTGCCCTTGATGCCGTTCTTTTCCATGATCTGCTTGGCGGCCAGCGCGGCGACGATCATCATCGGCATGCCGCTGTTGTGGCCTTCGCCATGGCCGGGGCCGCCTTCCACCATGGGCTTCATCTCAACCACGCCGGGATATTGCGACAGGCCGAGCAGGCCATCGATGTCACTGCCCAGGGCGATCTTGGGGCCGGGGCCGTTGCTCCACGTGGCCGTGAAGGCGGTGGGGATGCCGGCGGCGCCGCGCACCACGGTGAAGCCGTTCTTTTCCAGGATGCCGGTGAGATATTCGCTGGTCTTGTGCTCCTGGAAGCCGGGTTCGGCAAAGCTGAACACCGTGTCGACCATTTCCTGCGCCAGCTTGGCCTGCGCATCGATCAGCGTGGCGGTTTCCTTCTTCTGCGCCGGCGTGGCCAGCGCCAAGGCCGGCCCGGCCAGCATCGTTGCGGCCATCAGCGCCGCGATTGCCTTCACCTTCATGTCTCTGCCCCCCTGTTTGGCCGATCAATATTCGAACCGCACGCCCATACGATAGACCCGGCCCAGCACATCATACAGCCCGCGATTGGTCATAGGATAAGCCGGCGTGTTGTTGCCCGTCGGCCCGTTGCCGACCAGCACCGGATCGCTGTTGAGCAGGTTGCGCACATAAAGGAACAGATCCGCCTTGGAGCCGCCGACCTTGATCTTCTTGGTGACCGACGCGTCCATATACCATTGGCCGGAAATGCGGTTGGTGTTGATGGTGCGATTGGCGGCGGTGGAGGCCGGGCAGCCGGTGGTGCATTCGAAGAAGTTGTTGTTGTACACCCCATCGCTGAAGCCGCGGCCGGTGAGGTTGAAGCTCCAGCTGTCCAGCTCGTAATTGGCGGTCAGGCGATAGTTCCAGGCCGGCACGCCGTCCCCCTGGTTCTTGCCGGCAATATCCTCCGGCACGTCGATGCCGTTGTTGAGGATATTGTCGATATAATGGCTGGCCAGCGCGCGCAGCGTGGCCTTGCCGCCACCCAGATCAAAGCGATAGCTGGCTTCGATATCGACGCCGCGCACCTTCACATTGGCAAAGTTGAACGGCACCAGCCGGATGCCGGTGATCACGCTGCTGGCGGCCACCGGGCCGTTGAAGGTGATGAACGGGCAGATGTCGGCGCGGTTCTGTTCCAGGCACAAGGTGGTGATGGTCTGCGCCGAAATCGTGCCGATGGCGCCGGACAGATTGATATCGAAATAATCGACCGACGCGGCAAAGCCGGGCAGGAAGCTGGGGGTGAACACGCCGCCCACGCCCCAGGTCATCGCCACTTCCGGTTGCAGCGCAAGATTGCCGGTGGTCTGTTCGGTGAACTGATCGGCGCGCTGGCCGCCGCCGGGTTGCAGCACGTTCACCGTGTTGGTGCGGGCGGTGCCGGGCGCGAACAATTCCGCCAGGTTGGGCGCGCGGATGTCGCGGCTGCGCACCATGCGCAACTTGATGTCATCGATCACCTGCCATGTGGCGCCGGCCTTCCAGGTGGTGACGTTGCCGCTGGTGGAATAATCGGTCTGGCGGATGGC
>CAZHTW010000115.1:0-699 GCA_964535865.1 uncultured Sandarakinorhabdus sp.
CGGCCGCGCGCCTGGGCCTCTTCGGCCACTTCGCCGCCGTCCTTGGCCGCTTCGCGGCGCAGGCCGTCGCTGAACACGAAACCGCCGGTGCGATAGTTGCCGGTTTCCAGGAAGCTGCCATCCACATGGGCGACAAAGCCGCCGCCCAGCGGCATGTTGACCGCTGCAGCGATATTGCGTTCCTGCGCCGCCGAGCCATAGCCCGCGCTGGCGTCCACATGCGGACCGCGTTCGGGCACTTCGCGGGCGATGCGCAGATCACGCATGTTGACCACGCCGCCGATGGCGCCTGAACCGAACAGCAGCGCCGCCGGCCCGCGCAGGATTTCAATGCGATCGGCCAGCAGCGGATTGGCCGCCACGGCGTGATCGACCGACGTGTTGGAGACATCGAAGCTGCCGATGCCATCAGTGAGCACGCGGACGCGTTCATTGTCCAGGCCGCGCAGGATCGGCCGCGAGGCGTTGGGGCCAAAGAAGCTGGCGCTCACCCCCGGCTGGCGCGCCAGGGTTTCACCGATGGTGGAGCGCAACTGGCGTTGCAGATCGTCGCCCTGCAACACGGTCACCGCCGTCGCCACCAGCTTGCGGTCGCGGGCATAGGGCGCAGTGACGATCAGCTCGGGATCAACCAGGCCATGCTGCTCATCAGCAGGCGGCGCCTCTTCGGACAGAACCGGAGCGGCAGACAGCAGCAAC
>CAZHTW010000115.1:709-8853 GCA_964535865.1 uncultured Sandarakinorhabdus sp.
TATGGGCAATGACACCCCGATATTATGATATGATGTAACACGTCAAGCCGTCCCAATGAACCGGGGACGCCGGATAGAAAAAGGGGGCGCCGGCATGGCCGACGCCCCCTTTTTCAAATCGCGGATCGCGTGTCAGGCCGTCTTGTTGCTGGCGGCGAACTGGCGCTCAAACAACGGGCTGATCAGCGACAGGCTGAACAGATGGGCATAGATCAGGCCCATCATGCCCGATTGCACCATCTTGCGGGCCTGATCGCCGCGCAGATTCTGCAGCTTCTGCTCATCAACCATGCGGAAACCGCGATACACGGCCGGCTGGGCCAGGCCTTCGCGCTGAATGGTGACTTCGCCATCCATCAGCAGGTCAAGCTTGGCCAGCTCTTCCATGAAGCCGCGGGTGCGCATCACGGCCTGTTCAAACTGTTCGCAGAACTGCAGGATGGCCTTGGTGGTGTCGGTTGGCTCGGCGCCGTTGAACAGCGCTTCGCCATCATTCTCCACCACGATGCCCGAGGCATCATCAAAGCACAGCGACAATTCCTGGGCGTCGGGCGTCAGGCGGGCCAGCATGAACGGATAGCGGCGCACGAAGGCGGGGACATAGGCGCCGGCTTCCCACTGGTCTTCAGCGTTCAGGAACAGATTCTCGCCTTCCTGCAGGCCAACCAGCGCCAGCGGCGCCGGGTTTTCGCCCACGCCGAACACGATCGGATAGTTGCGCTGCACCAGCGGGAATTCATCCACGGTCACCGGGATGGCATGGGTGCCACGGGTGAAGGCCAGATCCGGGCGCGGCTTCAGGCCATGGCTGGGGTGCAGCTGCGACGACAGCGGCGCCAGGCTGTTGTAGAAAAGCGGCAGCTGGTTTGCGCCGGCCTGATTGATGGGGGGCTGAGTGGCCATGATACCCAAATGTCTTTCTGATAGGAGTGGATGTGTTTCGGAACCAGCGGCCTTCCTAAAGACCTGATCGGCAATCTGCAAGGACGGGCTGCACCGCCGGTTTCAATAGATTTTGCCCGGATTCATGATGCCCAGCGGGTCAAGTGCCTGCTTGATCGCCCGCATTGCCGCCAGTTTGGCCGGATCCGCCAGCCGCGCCAGATCGGCCCGCTTCAACACGCCAATGCCATGTTCGGCCGAAATCGAACCGCCCGCCTGCACCACCAGATCATGCACCAGCCGCGTCACATCGGCACCATGCCGCGCCACCCAGGCCGCGCCATCACCGGGTCCATCGCCTCTGGGCGCGCGCACGTTGAAGTGCAGATTGCCATCGCCCAGATGGCCAAAGGCGATCACCCGGCCACCGGCAAACTCTGCTTCGACTGCCGCCGTGGCCGATTGCGCAAAATCCGGCAGCCGTGACACCGGCACCGAAATATCATGGTGCACCGCTGGCCCGGCGCTGCGTTCGGCCAGCGGCAATTCCTCCCGCAGCCGCCACAGCGCCAGCGCCTGGGCATCGGATTGGGCGATCACGGCATCATCGGCTGCGGCCAGCGCTTCGGCCAGCAGATCATCCAACGGCTGCGGCCCGGCCAGTTCGATCAGGCATTGCCAGGGCGCTGGCGTTTCCAAGGGCGGCCGCTGGCCCAGAAATGCGGCGGCCAGTTCCACGCCCATGTGGGGCAACAGCTCGAAACTTTCGACCTGGCCGCCGCTCAACCGCTGCAACTGGCCCAACAGGGCCAGCGCCGCCTGCGGGCTGGCCACCCCGGCCCAGCCCACGGCGCGGTGGCGCGGTTCCGGCACCAGTTTCAGCGCCAGCGCCGTGATGAAGCCCAACGTGCCTTCGGCGCCGATCAGCAGCTGCTTGATGTCCGGTCCGGTGTTGTCCTTCACCAGGCCAGAAAGGCCGTGCAGGATGCTGCCATCCGGCAACACCGCCTCAATGCCCGCCACCAGCGCCCGCATCGTGCCATGGCGCAACACCTGCACACCGCCGGCATTGGTGGCGGCCAGCCCGCCCACCGTCGCCGATCCCTTGGCCCCCAGCGACAAGGGAAAGCGCAGGCCCAGCACGGCGGCGGCATCATGCACATCAGCGAGGATCACGCCGGCTTCGGCCACGATCTGCTGCCCGGCGGCATCCACAGCGCGGATGCGGTTGAACCGGGACAGATTGACCAGCACCGCCGATCCATCGGCCGGCGGAATGCCGCCGCCCACCAGGCCGGTGTTGCCGCCCTGGGGCACCAGCGCCACCCGATGCGCCGCCGCGACCCGCACCATGGCGGCCAGGCCCTCCACAGCGCGCGGCATCAGCATCAGCGGCGTGGCCCCGGTGAAACGGCCGCGCCAATCGGTGAGGCGCGGGGCAATCAGATCGGGATCGCACGTCCAATCCGCGCCGGCGGCCGCTTTCAGGGCGGCCAGCGCCGTGGCCGATGGCGGAGGCAGGCTGTTGGACATGGCCCGGCTTTATCGGCTTTTGCCCGGCTGCAACAGGGGCCTGATCATTCACCGGATGTTCAAACGCTGGCCGGCATGGCGCTATGCTGATCTTGGTGCCAATTGGTTCGATCAGGTTGCGGGGGCAACGCTGCCATGGTTCGGCAGAGGTCAATAAGGGGCGTGGAGCAACTGGTGCACATTTGGCGGATCATCTGGCCCCTGCTGGTGCCCGTGCTGCTGTTGGCCCACCAGCCGGCAGGCGCGCTGCAACCGCGGCCGGCGCCGCGCACGCCGCCCCCGGCCCAGCAGAACCCGGCCCTGCAGAGCTTTGACGGACAGGCCTGGCGCCGCGTGCCGGTGCGGCCGGGCGGCCCGGCGCTGGCCGGTGTGGCGCGCCCGGTGGTGCCGCGCCAGGGCCGCCGCCGCTGCATCGCCATCGACACGATTGCCGCCGCCCAGCTGTTTGGCGATCGCGCCATCGAACTCACCCTGAAGGGCGGCAAGCGCTGGCGGCTCTATCTGGCCCAGGAATGCCCGGCGCTGTCCTTCTATCAGGGCTTTTATTACCAGCAGTCGCAAGCGGGCCGCCTGTGCGCCGGCCGCGATGTGATCGGCGCGCGTTCGGGCGGGGAATGCGCCATTGCCTCGATCATGCCGGCTGGCAAGGCGCGGCGCTGAGGCGCGCCGCACAGACTGTTGCCGCAGCGCCACAATCGCCCGCCACATCCATCTGCAACCGCTCTGCGCATAGTGCGAGGCTGGACAAAGGCTTGGGCTCCTGTCCAAACTGATGATTGCAGCAAGCGCCCAATCAACGGCGTGTTGCACAGGCTGAAGGACCGGGCCGCCAGAGCCCATGCACAAGGTCCCATCACCAGGGCTTTAGGGGAGGAACGAACATGAAAACCACAACTGGAATCCGTGCCGGCCTTGTTGCCAGCGCTTCGCTGATCGCCATGCTGGCCCTGCCGGCACAAGCGCAGCAGGCTGCCCAGGCCGAAGACACCGGGATCGAGGAAATCGTCGTCACCGCGCAGCGCACGGCGCAAAGCCTGCAAGACGTGCCGATCGCGGTGACCGCCTTTGATGCCAGCGCCCTGCAGCGCCAGCAGATCAACAACCCGCTCGACATCCAGCTCACCCTGCCCAACATCACCTTCACCAAGGGCAACTTCACCGGTTCCAGCTTCACCATCCGCGGCATCGGCGATCTGTGCGTGGGTGTGACCTGCGATTCGGCCACCGCCATCCACGCCGAAGGCATGCCGCTGTTCGCCACCCGCCTGTTCGAAGCCGAATTCTTCGATCTGGAGCGCGTGGAAGTGCTTCGCGGCCCGCAGGGCACGCTGTTCGGCCGCAACGCCACCGGCGGCGTGGTCAACTTCGTCAATGCCAAGCCGCAGATGGATGCCATCCATGCCGCTGGCGAAATCGAATATGGCAATTTCGATTCGCTGCGCCTGAAGGGCATGTTCAACCTGCCCATCACCGACAATCTGGCGGTGCGCGTCGCCGGCACCTATCTGAAGCGCGACGGCTTCACCACCAACGTGTTCAACAACACCCGCATCGATGGCCGCGATCTTTACGCCATCCGCGGCAGCATCCGCTGGGAACCGGGCGAAAACACCACCGTTGACGCGATGGCCTATTATTTCCGCGAACAGGATGATCGCAACCGCAACCAGAAGCAGCTGTGCCAAACCGATCCCACCGGCGTGCTCGGCTGCCTGCCCGGCCGGCGCGACAATGGCTTCCTGAATGCCAATTCCACCTTCGTTGGCACGCTGGCCAGCCGCGAATTCCTGACCACACAGGGCGGTGCCGCCTTTGGCGCGCTGGGCCTGGGCAGCCTGTATGGGGCCGATCCCTATAATTATGCCGGCCACACCAACCCGGCCAATGTGCGCGAGATCCGCACCGATTACACGCCGACCTATTTTGCCGAAGAAGAACAATATATGCTGCGCATCCAGCATGACTTCGGCAGCATCAAGGCCCAGGTCACCGGCATGTATCAGCGCAACGCGGTCGACAGCTCGGTCGATTACAACCAGAGCGTGTTCAACCCGGCCGTCGCCAATTCGGCGCTGGCCACCGCCCGTGCCTTCTCGGCGGCCATCCCGGGCCTGACCAACGTGGTCAACGCCATCAGCAGCGGCAGCCAGTTCTGCACCTCCCAGGCCGAAGAAAGCGGCCTTGGTTCATACGGCGGCCTGCGCAACTGCTTCTCCACCCCGCAGGATTATGACCGGTCCAACCAGATCGTGCGCGGCAAGACCCTGGAAGCGATCGTGTCCTCGCAGTTCGATGGCAAGTTCAACTTCCTGGTCGGCGGGATCTATGTTGACACCGTGCTGCCGGAAAACAGCTATTATGTGAACAGCTGGGGCATCGACTATCTGGTTGGTGTCCTCGGCGCGGCCAATGGCGGTTTCCTCGGCACGCCGTTCTTCCGCAACAACACCCAGCGCTTCACGCTGAAAAGCTATGGCCTGTTCGGTGAAGCCTATGTCAACTTCACCGACAATCTGAAGCTGACCGCCGGTCTGCGCTACAACAATGACGAGAAGCAGGTCAGCGCCCGTTCAACGCTGGCCAGCTTCTTCGTGCCGTTCGGCACCCGCGGCAGCGCCTTCAACTCGCCAGCGGCAGCCGGGTTCGACGGCGATCCCAACCGCGCTGGCATCCAGCCCTTCTCCAACCGCGAAGTCAGCTTCTCGGAAGTGACTGGCCGTGTCGTGCTCGACTGGAAGATCAGCGAAGACAATCTGATCTATGCCTCCTATTCGCGCGGTTACAAATCGGGCGGCATCAACCCGCCGCTGCAGCCGATCTTCGCGGTGCCGGACACGTTCACGCCGGAATTCGTGAATGCCTTTGAAATCGGCTCGAAGAACAGCTTCCTCGACGGCAAGCTGCGCGCCAACATCACGGCGTTCTATTATCAATACAAGGGCCTGCAGCTCAGCCGCATCACCGCCCGCACCTCGGTGAACGACAACGTTGATGCCACGGTCTATGGTCTGGAAGGCGAATTCATCATCCAGCCGACCCGCCGCCTCGCGGTCAACCTGAACGCGTCCTACCTGTACACCCAGGTGTCCAGCGACAAGTTCCTGGCCAACCCGCGCAACCCTGCCGGCAACCGCAGCGACGCTGTCATCGTCAAGGACATCACCAACGGTTCCAACTGCGCCGTCGTCAACAACGGCGCCGGTGGCCAGGCCGCAACCCGTGCCTTCGTGACCGGCGCCAACAACGCCATCAACGCCGGCGCGATCCCGGGCCTGCAAGCCGGTGCCGGCCTGCGCGGGCCGACCGACTTCCCGTCTGACAGCGGCCTGCCGGCCGGCGTGGGCGGTGCCTTCGGTATCTGCGGCGTGCTGCAGGCCGTGGGTGCCGGCACGCAGTTCCAGATGCTGCCGGAAGGCGTGCTGCAGAACCTGCGCGGCAACCAGCTGCCGCAGGCGCCGACCTACAAATTCTCGGCGGGCGCGCAATACACCTTCGCAGTGGGTGACGACATGAGCTTCATCCCGCGCGTCGATCTGGCCCACACCGGTGAAAGCTTCGGCAACATCTTCAACGGTGCGATCAACCGGGTGCCCAGCTTCACCGTGATCAACGCGCAGGCGCAGTTCAACGGCAAGGACGACAAATGGTATGTCCGCGCCTTTGTGCAGAACCTCACCAACAACAGCGCCGTCACCGGCCTCTATGTCACCGACCAGTCGTCGGGCCTGTTCACCAACATCTTCACGCTGGAACCCCGGCGTTATGGTCTGGCGGCCGGCTTCCGCTTCTGATCAGCGGCAACAGCAACCACAGGGGGGCGGCCAGCGATGGCCGCCCCCTTTGCTGTGGTGGCATTGACTTTTGCACCCATCCACCGCATGGCCCCATGCAAGCCGGATAGCGGCTGTTTTCACAGGAACACGATGAGCTTTTCCGATCTGGGCCTTTCTGATGCCCTGCTGCGCGCCGTTGCAGACAGCGGTTACGACACGCCCACGCCCATCCAGCGCCAGGCCATCCCATCCGTTCTGATGGGGAAGGATATCATCGCCATCGCCCAGACCGGCACCGGCAAGACCGCCAGCTTCGTGCTGCCGATGATCGATATCCTCGCCGAAGGCCGCAGCCGCGCCCTGATGCCGCGCAGCCTGATCCTGGAACCCACCCGCGAGCTGGCCCAGCAGGTGGCGGAGAATTTCGAAAAATACGGCAAGAACCACAAGCTCTCCATGGCCCTGCTCATCGGCGGCGTTTCCATGGGCGATCAGCTGGCCGCGCTGGAAAAGGGCGTCGATGTGCTCATCGCCACGCCCGGCCGCCTGATGGATCTGTTTGCCCGCGGCAAGATCCTGCTGTCCGGCTGCGCCATGCTGGTCATCGATGAAGCCGATCGCATGCTCGATATGGGCTTCATTCCCGATATCGAAACCATCTGCTCCAAACTGCCCCGCTCGCGGCAAACCCTGCTGTTTTCCGCCACCATGCCGCCGCCGATCAAGAAATTGGCGGATCAGTTCATGGATGCCCCCAAAAGCATCGAAGTCGCCCGCGCCGCCAGCACCAACACCAACATCACCCAATGGGTGGTCGAAACCCCGGCCCGCGACAAGCGCGAGCTGCTGCGCACCATCCTGCGCCAGGATGAAGTCACCACCGCCATCATCTTCTGCAACAAGAAGACCACGGTGCGCGAATTGTGCGACACGCTGAAACGCGCCCGCCTGCCCGTCGGCCAGATCCATGGTGACATGGAACAGGCCGATCGCATCCGCGAGCTAGACCGCTTCAAATCCGGCGCCATCACCATCCTGGTTGCCAGCGATGTCGCCGCCCGCGGCCTGGATGTGCCCGGCGTCTCCCACGTCATCAACTATGACATGCCGTGGCACCCGGATGATTATGTCCACCGCATCGGCCGCACCGGCCGCGCTGGCCGCACCGGCATCGCCTACAGCTTTGCCGCGCCCGACGATGCCGAGAATCTGGCCAATATCGAGAAGCTGACCCGCCAGAAAATCCCGCGCTGGACCGGCGGCGGTGCACCCGCGCCGACAGCCGCCGTGGCTGCGCCCGAACCCATGGCGGCACCGGTTGCGGCCGCCGCGCCGGCACCCGCCGAAACCAGCGCCGAAGCCCCGGAAAAGCGCAAGCGCGACCGCAAGCGCCGCGGCAGCGAAAAGCCCGCCCGGCCTGACCGCGCGCCCCGCCCCGACGCCGCACCGGCAGCCGAAGCCACCCCGGAACGCGCGCCCGCCGAACGCACCCCGCGCTCGCCCCGCGCCCCCCGGCCAGACCGCGCACCCCGCGCCGAAACATCCCGCGCCGAGGCACCGCGGGCCGAACCCAAACGCCCGGCCCCGGCCCGCGACCCCCTCGCCAGCTACCGCGCCCTCGCCACCCAGGCCCCCACCCGCCACCGCAACGACGACGACGGCGAAGCCTTCATCGGCTTCGGCCCCGAAGGCGTGCCCGGTTTCCTCAGCCACCCGATCCGGCAAGCGGCGAAGTAGGTTCAAGGGAGAGACAGCCTCCAGCGGCAAGGGTCGCAGCCCCTTGACCCGTGCATTTATCAGTCCGCCAGATCCGCCGCATTGCCTGGAAATGCTCCAGACAGTAAACTGCGATCCGTCGCCGGTTCGATTTTCGGCTGAATGAAAAATGAAACAATAATAAAACTAGCGCGTAAGTGCCTCTTCGGCAAATTCAATCGTGTTCATCTCAAAAATCTT
>CAZHTW010000116.1:0-8758 GCA_964535865.1 uncultured Sandarakinorhabdus sp.
TGACAGACTAACACATATTGCCGATGAGGTTCACGCTTGCAAAAGTGACGCACTCCTACTCGTTTGGCGAGGTGGCTAGTGAAAGCTGACGGCGAAGCGCTGGCGGCTCGGGCAAAGCCGTCGAAAGCGGGCGCCCCTCCGCCTCCCCCAGAGGGGGAGGATCTTGATCAGTCCAGATCGTCCACGTCGGCCTTGTCACCCGTCACGCGCTGCGACAGGGCGGCGGCCATGAACGGGTCAACCTCGCCATCCAGCACGTCAGACGGGCTGGTGGAGGTGAGGCCGGTGCGCATGTCCTTCACCAATTGATAGGGCTGGAGGACATAGGAGCGGATCTGGTGGCCCCAGCCGATATCGGTCTTGCCGGCTTCCACATCGGCCGATGCGGCCTCGCGGATCGCCAGTTCGCGTTCATACAGCCGGGCCTTCAGCATCTTCATCGCGGTGGCGCGGTTCTTGTGCTGGCTGCGCTCGTTCTGGCAGGCGACGATCACGCCGGTGGGCATGTGGGTGATGCGCACCGCCGAATCGGTGGTGTTGACGTGCTGACCACCGGCGCCGGACGCGCGATAGGTATCGATCTTCAGATCGCTTTCCTTGATGTCGATCTCGATGTTGTCGTCAATCTGCGGATAGACCCACACGCTGGCAAAGCTGGTGTGCCGCCGCGCCGCGCTGTCATAGGGGCTGATGCGCACCAGCCGGTGCACGCCGCTTTCGGTCTTGGCCCAGCCATAGGCCTGGGCGCCCTTGATCAGCAGGGTGGCATTCTTGATGCCGGCGGTTTCGCCGCTGTTGAAATCGATCAGCTCAACCTTGTACCCCCGCTTTTCCGCCCAGCGCTGATACATGCGCAGCAGCATCGACGCCCAATCCTGGCTTTCGGTGCCGCCAGCGCCGCTGTTGATTTCCACATAAGTGTCATTGCCATCGGCCTCGCCCGACAGCAGTGCCTCCACCTTGTCCTTCTCGGCCTTGGCGGCAAGCGCCTTCAACGCGGCAACGCCGTCTTCGGCCATTGCCTCGTCGCCTTCCATCTCGGCCAGTTCGATCAGCTCGCTGGTGTCGGCCAGGTCGCGTTCGATCACACGGGTGGCGGTGATGGCTTCATCCAGCCGCCGCCGCTCGGTCATCAGGGCCTGGGCGGCCTTGGGATTGTCCCACAGTTTCGGGTCTTCAACCCGCGCGTTCAGTTCATCGAGACGGCGAAGGGCGCGATCCCAGTCAAAGAAACCTCCTCAGCAGGTCGAGCGCCTGCTTGATCTGGAGGGCGTGATGTTCGGCTTCAGCTCTCATGTGCGCCGGATAGGGCGCGGCTGCGCTGCTGGCAAGAGCGCCCGGCGCCGCCGGCACCCAAACGCGTCAGTAAATCCCGCCTTCGGATTCCAGGAACTCCGCGTCTGATCGCACACGGCCGCCGGCGCGGCGGGCCAGCACATCCTCGGCGCGTTCGATGCGGCGCGGTTCGCTGTCGGGCTTGAAGGCTTCCCAGATCACCGCCGGGCGCGGGCCGGGATCGGGCCAGATGCCAAACACCCGCTGGCCGCTGCGCCGATCAACCCGCACCATGCGCACACCGGCGGGGATGGCGAACGGCAGCGTGGGCCAGTCCTTCAGCGCCACCTGCCCCCATTGCCGCCAGATCGGCGCAGCGGTGGTGCCGCCCTGCGCCGCATTGCCGAGGCTGCGCGGCTGGTCATAACCAAGATAGAGGCCAGCGACGATGTCAGGCGTGCCGCCGACGAACCACACATCATTGGGGCCGTTGGTGGTGCCGGTCTTGCCGGCGAGCGGCCGGTTCAGCACCGCCAGCGCCGTGCCGGTGCCGCGCTGGATCACGCCTTCCATCACATGCACGATCTGATAGGCCGTGCGCGGGTCCATCACCTGGACGATCCGCCCTTGCGGGCGCGGCATCGGCCCGCCGTTCCAATCGGGCGCATTGCAGCCGGGGCAGCCGCGATTGTCCCGCCGCCAGATCACCTTGCCGGTGCGATCCTGGACATAATCGATCAGGCCGGGCTCCAGCTTGCGGCCCTCGTTGAAGATCTGGGCATAGGCGTTGGTGAGCTTCATCACCGTGGTTTCGCCGGCGCCCAGCGCGATGGAGAGCACCGGCTGATAATCGCCGATGCCCAGCGCCTTGGCCTGGGCCACGATGCGCTCCATGCCGGTGGCGTCGGCGATGCGCACGGTCATCAGGTTGCGCGACTGTTCGAGGCCCCAGCGCAGAGTTTGCGGGCCGGCGCTGCGCAGATTGTTGAAATTCTTGAAGCATTTGGTGCCGAGCAGCTTGGTCTGGAACACGCAATAGGGGCCATCGACCACGATGCTGGCCGGGGTGAAACCATTGTCCATCGCGGTGGCATAGACGATCGGTTTGAAGGTGGAGCCGGGCTGGCGAAGGCCTTGCGTGGCGCGGTTGAAGGCCTGGGCGCGGGCATCAAAGCCGCCGACCATGGCGCGGATGCGGCCAGAGCCCACCTCTTCCACCACCATGCCGCCCGAAATCTCCGGTGCCTGCCGCAGCGCCCAGCCAGCCGGGGTGCGGGTGACAATGATCACGTCGCCCGCCCGCAGCACCTGGGCGGCGGAGCGGTTGGAGGCGCGCCAGGCCCGCGCCGCCAGCCGGCCGGGCAGCGTGCCGGTGCTGCCATCGGTGAAGCCGATGCGGCTGTCCAACCCGGATTTGCCCAGCACCACGGCCTTGGCCCACCGCGGATAGCCCAGCGCCACCGGCGTGGCCGACAGCCGGCCCTGCCAACCTTCGCCGGCATCGACGCGCGCCACCGGGCCGCGCCACGGACGGTTCGCTTCATATCGGGTCATGCCGTCGCGCATGGCCTGCTCGGCCGCCACCTGCATCACCGGATCAAGCGAGGTGCGGATCCACAGCCCGCCGCCATAGACGCTGTTGGGGCCATTTTCCTGGGATTCACCGAACCTGGCCAACAGGATGCGCCGCACCTCTTCGATGAAATAATCATCGCGCGGGCGTGGCAGGGCGCGATTGGGCACGGCGGCCAGCGGCATGGCGGCGGCGGCGGCGCGCTCGGCCTCGCTGATATAGTCATTCTCCTGCATCTGGCGCAGCACATAGTCGCGCCGGGCCAGCGCCCGCGCCTGCCGGCGGAACGGATCATAGGTGGACGGCGCCTTGGGCAAGATGGCGAGATAGGCGGTTTCGGCCAGATCGAGCTTGTCCACCGATTTGCCGAAATAGGCCTGGGCCGCCGCTTCCACGCCATAGGCGTTGCGGCCGAGGAAAATCTGGTTGAGGTAGATTTCGAGGATCTGCTGCTTGCTCAGCGCCGCCTCCAGCCGCCGCGCCAATATGGCCTCGCGGATCTTGCGCCACAGCGAGACTTCGTTGCCCACCAGGCTTTTGGCGACCTGCTGGGTGATGGTGGACGCCCCCACCGGCCGGCGATCGCCGAACAGCGATTCGACGTTGGTGACAACCGCCGACGCGATGCCCAGCCAATCGATGCCGCCATGCTGGAAGAAATTCTTGTCCTCCGCCGACAGATAGGCGTGGATCAGGCGCGGCGGCAGTTCGGCATAGGGCACGAAGATGCGGCGTTCGCGGGTGTAGCTGGTGACGATGGCGCCGTTCACATCGCGCACCATCGACGGCAGCGCCGGGCTGAAACTGGCGAGTTCCGCTTCGCTGGGCAGGCCCTTGGTCGCCTGCCAATAGAAGCCGCCGGCCAGCAACAGCGGCAGCAGGATCAACAGCAGGAGGCGGGGACGGCTCACGTGTCAGCGATAGCGGCGCGGTGGCCTGCTTGCCAAGGGTGCCAGCCTATTTTCCGGTGAGATGGCGTTCCACCGCCAGCGCGATGCCGCGCGCCACCTTGCTGCGGCCGGCGGCGGAGAACAGGCGCTCCGCATCGTCCCGGTTGGTGAGATAGCCGCTTTCCAGCAGCACCGACGGCACATCAGGGGCCTTCAGCACGGCAAAGGCGGCGAAATGGTGGAACTGGCCGCGAAAATTCACATCCTGTTCCTCCAGGGCCGTCTGCAGGCGGTCGGCAAATTCCACCGACACATTGCCCGTGGCGCGGCGCACCAGATCGACCATGATCTCCCCCACTTCGGGCGCTTCGACGCCCAGGTTGACGCCGCCGATGATGTCGGACTTGTTTTCACGCGCCGCCAACCGTTCGGCGATGGCATCGCTGGCCACGGCCGACAGCGTGTAGACCGATGCGCCGCGCGCCTGATCGTTGGGCGCGCTGTCGGCATGGATGGAAATGAACAGATCGGCACGGGCATCGCGGGCAATGCGCACGCGGCCACCCAGCGGGATGAAGACATCCTCGTCACGGGTCAGCTTCACGCGCACCTTGCCGCTTGTCCGCAGGATGCGGGCGGCTTCGCGGGCAATGGCCAAAGTCACATTCTTCTCATAACCGCCATCCACGGCGATCGCGCCAACATCCTTGCCGCCATGGCCGGCATCGATCACCACCAGCGGCTTGCCGCCACCGCGCGCCTTGCCGCCACCGGGGCGGGCGAGCACGGCCAGCGCTTCGCGGGTCGGGGCCTCAGGTTTCTGGGTGTCCGTGGGCGGCGGCGGCGGCGCGGTTATGCCGAAATCGCCGGGCAGCCGGAAATCGTCCGCCGGCTGGGTGGGCGGCGGTGGCGGGCCATCGCTGCGCAGCAAGGGCAATGGCTTGCGCCCGCGCGCCACGGCGGCGGCAAACAGATCGGGCGTGGTGCGATCGAGGCTGATCACCACCTGGTTGCCCTCGGCCCGGGCCTCACGGATCACCACGGCGGCCTTCAGATCGATCACCAGCCGCGCGGTGCCGGGCGCAAACATCGCCAGCCGCAGGCCGGCCACGCTGTTGGTGCCCGGCGCAGTGATCACCGGTTCCACCACGCCAACGAAGTCCACCACCAGCCGGAAGGGATTGGTGAGCGCAAAGCTCTGGGCGGCCGGCAGCGGGCCATCGGCGGTGATGATCACCCGGCCGGGCTGGCTTTCAACCGCCATGATCCGCGCAGCCCAGGCTGGCGCGGCCCACAACAGGCACAGGATCAGCAGGATGCGGCGCACGTGCCATCGATAGAGGCGCTTGATGAACGGAGCAACATGATCCTCCCCAGCCGAAGGATGGGGAGGATTGATTCAGCGCAGAACCGAGCGCCCGGCGTAGACCGCCTCGCTGCCCAGTTCTTCCTCGATGCGGATCAGCTGGTTGTATTTGGCCAACCGGTCCGACCGGGCGAGGCTGCCGGTCTTGATCTGGCCGCAGCCACAGGCCACCGCCAGATCGGCGATGGTGGCATCTTCGGTCTCACCCGACCGGTGCGACATCACCGTGCGATAGCGGTTGCGGTGCGCCAGATCGACCGCGGCCAGCGTTTCGGTGAGCGTGCCGATCTGGTTCACCTTCACCAGCAGCGCGTTGGCCAGGCCATCGTTGATGCCCTGCCCCAGCCGTGCCGGATTGGTGACGAACAGATCATCACCCACCAGCTGCACGCGGCCGCCGAGTTTTTCGGTGAGGATCTTCCAGCCATCCATATCGTCTTCGCTCATGCCGTCTTCGATCGACAGGATGGGATAATCGCGGCACAGGCCGGCCCAATAGTCCGCCATGGCCGCCGGGCTGAGCGTCAGGCCTTCGCCGTGCAGATGATAGGCACCATCCTTGAAAAATTCGGTGGCGGCGGCATCGAGCGCCAGCATGACGTCGCCACCCGGCGTGAAGCCGGCCTTTTCAACGGCGGCCATCACGAAATCCAGCGCGGCGCGGGTGCCGTTGAGATTGGGGGCAAAGCCGCCTTCGTCACCCACGGCGGTGTTGTGGCCCTGCGCCTTCAGTTCGGATTTCAGCGTGTGGAAGATTTCCGCGCCCCAGCGCACGGCTTCGGCGATGGAGCCGGCGCCCACCGGCATCACCATGAATTCCTGCACATCGATGGGATTGTCGGCATGGGCGCCGCCGTTGATGATGTTCATCATCGGCACGGGCAGCAGCCGAGCCGAAACGCCGCCGACATAGCGGTGCAGCGGCAGGCCGCGCGAATCCGCCGCCGCCTTGGCCACCGCCAGGCTGACGCCCAGGATGGCGTTGGCGCCCAGCCGGCTCTTGTTGGCCGTGCCGTCCAGCTCGATCATCGCGGCGTCGATGGCGCCCTGTTCTTCGGCTTCCATGCCCGACAGCGCGTCATAAATCTCGCCATTCACCGCCGTCACGGCCTTGAGCACGCCCTTGCCCAGATAGCGCGCCTTGTCACCGTCGCGCAGTTCAACCGCTTCGTGGGCGCCCGTGGAGGCGCCCGACGGCACGGCAGCGCGCCCCGTGGCACCATCTTCCAGCACGACATCCACTTCAACCGTCGGGTTTCCACGGCTGTCCAATATCTCACGGGCATGAATATCGATGATCGCTGTCATGGGCCTGGCCTCTTGCCGTTAAGCGTTGGATGCGGCCAGCCTTGCGCCGGCGCGTCTGATTGGCCAGATAGAAGGCGAAATGTTCGCGGGCAAGCGTCCGTTGAAACCAAGGGAAGCGGATGATGCAGCCGATCGACCCCAACACTGCGCTCATTCCCGTCGATGCCGGGGATTTCGCCGACGAAAATGATCAGCCGGCCGCTGCCGGCGGGCTGGAGTCGATCATCGAATTTGCCCGCGCGCGGCTGGTGGCCACGGTGGAGGATGCGCGGGACAGCCTGGTCAGCCAGGTACGCGGCCTCAAGCAATTTGCCGATCTGTTTGGCAGCAACCTGCCCGACGTGGCGCAGCCGGTGGCCCAGATCATTGCCCAGGCCGGCAACAGCATCGATCATGTCGCCGATGCGCTGGCGGAAAAATCCGTTGAGGAACTGGTGGATGATGGCCGGGCGCTGGTGCGGGCGCAGCCGGGCGCGGCAGTGGCGGTGGCCATTGCGGTTGGCTTTCTGGCCGGGCGCATGCTGAAGGCGGCGCGCGATTGATGGCGGCGGGCCCGGCTTCGATCATCGCCCAGGTGCGGCAATTGCTGGCCGGCACGCTGCTGCTGGTGCAATCGCTGATCCGGCTTTCGGCGGCCGAATTCAAGGCCAATGCCGGGGCGCTGCGCGCGCCCTTGGCGGCCCTGCTGGCGGCGGCAACGCTGGGGATCAGTGCCTTGGTGCTGCTGGTGGTGGCCGCCATCCTGGCGCTGGCCTTGCTGGTGGGGCCGCTGGGTGCCACCTTGATCGTGGCGGCGCTGGCGGCCATCGCGGCTTTGGCGCTGGCGCGGCACGCCTTGTCGCGGCTTGGGCAGGTGCAGCTTGCACCCACGCGCGCCATGGCCACATTGCAACAGCAGATTGACCGTTTTTCCGCCCGACCAGCCGCCAAGGACAAGCCCCATGACCAGTGAAGCCACCATCGAGGATCTGGCCCGCGCCGCCGATGATGCCGGTGCCGCCCTTGCCGATGAGATCAACGAGCTGGGCGACCGGCTTGCCCCGCGCCAGTTGGTGGATGATGCGCTGGAAACCGTGAAATCGCGCGGGCTGGATCTGGCGCGTGAGGCCGGCAGCACGATCAAGGCGCATCCGATTGCCACCGGGGCTGCCATCGCAGCGGTGGGCCTGGCGCTTTATGCCGGCAGCCGCATCGCCAATGCCGAACTGGACATCGATCGCGACATCGAAGGCTATACCGATTACGAGGATGCGGCTTTGGTGCAGGCATCGGGTGGCGGCGTCGATGCCCGCGAACTGGTGAAGGAAAACCCGGTGGTGGCGATCCTGGCCGGCGTGGCGGCCGGTGCGGCGCTGGCCCTGCTGTTCCCGACCAGCACGGCGGAAAAGCGCAGCCTTGGCGCATTGGCCCGCCGCATCACCAGCCGATAAGGCCCCGACCGCTCATCCGATGTTAAGCCACGGCACGTCACAGGCCTGACGATGAAGAATCCGCTCCGCTCCACCCTGCCCGCCCTGATGCTGGCGCTCATGCTGCCGCTGGCCGCGCCGGCGGCCGCCCAGGTGGGGGCCGCCAGTGCCGCCAATCCCGGCGATCCGGCGGCGCGGCCGTTCATCGAAAATCTGGTCAACAGCGGCTTTGCCGTGCTGCGCGACAAGTCGCTGTCAAACCCGGCGGCGCGGGCGAGGTTCCGCACCATCCTCACCCAGAATGTTGCGCTCGATGATATCGGCATGCGCCTGATCCGCCGCCAGCGCGCCAGCCTGTCGCCGGCCCAGCTCGAAGCCTATCGCGCCGCTTTTCCGGAATTCGTGCTCAACGCCTATGCGGATCGGCTGTATGACTATGCCGATGCCAAGCTGTCGGTGCAGCGCACCGTGGGCCGTGGCCCCTTCACCGAAGTCTATACCCGCGTCACCCGCCCCGGCGCCCAGCCGGTGGACACGATCTGGCAGGTGAAGGGCGATGGCGGCAAATTGCTGGTCAACAATCTGGTGGTCAGCGGAATCAACCTGTCGCTCACCCAGGAAGCGGATTTTTCCAGCTATATCGCCAAGAACGGCTTTGAGGCGCTCGTCACCTTCATGAAGAGTGCCAACGCCAAGAATTTGAGGGTGCAGGCGCAATGATCGATATTCACCCCACGGCCTTCGTGCATCCGTCGGCGCAGATTTACGGCAAGGTTTCGGTGGGGCCAAACGCCAGCATCTGGTGCAACGCGGTGATCCGCGCCGAATGTTCGCATGTGGAAATCCACGAAGGCGCGAACATCCAGGATTTCGTGATGATCCACACCGATCCCGGCAAACCGGTGGGGGTGGGGGCCTATACCAGCGTGACGCACCA
>CAZHTW010000117.1:0-8614 GCA_964535865.1 uncultured Sandarakinorhabdus sp.
TGCCTTTGGCGCGGGCGCGGGCGCTGCCTTTGGCGGCGACGACGGCGCTGGCGGCAGGATCAAGCAACGGCGGACCTGCTGTGAGCCGCTGCACCAACACTTCAGCGGGGCAGGGAAGGCCAGTTTCGGGATCGAGATAGCGCGGGTAGAGCAGATAGGCGGCTGCCACCAGTTCGTCCAGTGTGCGTGGGGCGGTGCGGCGGGCGGGCACCGGGCCGCGATCGGTGGTGAGGCCCCAGCCGGCGTAAAAGGGCACGCCGTGCACGGTGACGGACTTTTCGCGCAACAGGGCTTCGAAGCCCGCCAGTGAGCTGTTGACATGCAGCTCATCGGCCATGGTGATCAGATCGGCCATGGGCGCTGTGGTTTCCACCCGATCGGCCAGGCCCGCCATGTCGGCTTCGGCTATCAGGCCCTTGCGATGGCCGGCCAGCACATCGGGATGCGGCTTGTAGATCAGAAAGGCGTCTGGCCCGGCTTCGGCGCGGGCGCGGCGCAGCAGCTCAAGATTGGACGAAAGCGCGCCGCCGCTGGTGACGGCGCGGTCATCCTCCACCTGGCCGGGCACCAGCACATGGCGGCGCGCGCCACCGGGCCGAGGCAAAGGCACCGCCTCCCCCCGTTCATATTTGGACAGGCCACCGGCCACGATGGCCGTGCGCAGGGCCGCGGCGCGGTCCAGCAGCGCCGTCGGGAAATCACCGGCCTGCAGGATCATTTCCAGCCCGCTGGGCCGGGATGGATCGAAATGCACCCCATGGGCATCCACTCTGATCGACAGCGGCGGCACGCAATCTGCGCCCATCCCGGCGGAGCGGATGAAGCCATCCTCCACCTCCAGCACTGGCCGGCCGACAAGCGCCCTGGTCTGTGCGGCCGACAGGCGGGACCGCCACACCGCCACCGGATCACCGGCGGCCAGTGCCGGCACGCCGCGCCGGAACGGGGTCTCATCGCCGTTCCACAACAGCGGCGCCACGCTGGGTCGTTTCCAATAGGCAAAGCCCAGCGCGGCCGCGATGCCGCGATTGCGGTCGATCAACTGCCGCCAGAAGCCACAGAGGGCAATGGCCTGCAGGGCCGTGATGGGCTGCCCGCTGAACGGATCATGCCATTGCCAACCGGCCAGATGCCGCTGCACCAGAGCCGCTTTGTCAACTGCCGTGCCCTCAACCAAAGTGAGCGGTTTGCCGGCGGCCAGCGCCAGCAGCGTGCGCGGATCATCGGCGGGCAGCCTCACCCCGCTGGCCGCGTCCAGCAGTGGCCAGGGATCGGCATCGGCGGGCCAGTTGCCTGCATCAAGCACAGCTGGTCCGGCGATTTGCCGTCCCCAGTAACAGCCGCCCACCCGGTGCTGCGCCAGCGCCGCCAACAGCGTGGGGGCATCATCACCGGACGTGCCGCCAGGCACGGCAAAGGCCGGCGTGCGTGCGCCGGGAAACGGCGGAATGGCCAATATTGGTGCCATCAACCCAGCGCGGAAATGGCGATCAACTGGCGTATCAGGCCGGGCAGCGCGTCAAGCGGCACCATGTTGGGTCCATCGGAAAGGGCGCTGTCTGGATCGGGATGGGTTTCCATGAACAGGCCATCAATGCCCACTGCCATGGCAGCGCGCGCCAGCGGCGCCACATATTGGCGCTGGCCCAAGGAGCGGTCACCGCCGCCGCCGGGCAATTGCACGCTGTGGGTGGCATCAAACACCACCGGGCAGCCCATCTCGCGCATGATGACCAGCCCGCGCATATCGACCACCAGATTGTTGTAACCAAAGCTGCTGCCGCGTTCGCACAGCAGGATATTGGCTTCGCTCAGGCCGGCTGTGCTGGCGGCCGCACGCGCCTTGCCCAACACGGCTTGCATGTCGGCCGGGGCCATGAACTGGGCCTTCTTTATGTTCACGGGCCGGCCACTCGCGGCCGCCGCTGTGATCAGATCAGTCTGCCGGGCCAGGAAGGCCGGCGTCTGCAGCATGTCCACCACTTCGGCCACCGGTTTCACCTGATCGGGCAGATGCACATCGGTGAGGACCGGCAAGCCGGTTTCGCGCCGCACCTTCTCCAGCACGCGCAGGCCTTCCTCCAGCCCATGGCCGCGAAAGCCGTTGACGCTGGTGCGGTTGGCCTTGTCGAAACTGGCCTTGAAGATCACCGGCAACCCCAGCTCTTGGCTCATCGTCTTCAGCCGTTCGGCAATGCCCAGGCAGATCGCTTCGCTTTCGATGACGCAGGGGCCTGCGATCAGGAAGGGCGGCGCACCAGGCACGCGGGGGAAGTTGGGGAGCATCAGCGGCTTTCGGCAAGGGCCCGGCGGGCCAGTTCAGCCTCGATCAGGGGCACATCGGTGGGGTTGTTGAGTTCGACCATGTCCCACGCCGGTGCAGCGCAGCGGGCCGCACCCACCGGCAGGCCGGCATCGAGGAAGCGCAATTGCTCCAGCCCTTCCTGCAACTCCAGCGGCGCCGGCCCGGCCGCCACATAGGCCGCCAGCGCCGCCGGGCGATAGGCATAAAGCCCGACATGCAGCAGCACAGGTTCCACAGGTGGCGTTCCCGGCGATATGTGCGGGATGATGCTCTTGGAGAAATAAAGCGCGCGGCCATCGCGGGCGCACACAGCCGTGGTGCCGCCCACCCGGCCGGCGGCGGCATCGGCCTGCAAATGGGCGAGCACCGCCGGCGTGGCAGGCACCACGGCCGTGGCCATGGCCAGATCCGGCCGGGCGGCCAGCAGGGCCACCACATCGGCCACCATCGCCGCCGGTGTGAGCGGAGCGTCACCCTGCAGGTTCACCAGGATATCGGGCATGGCGGCCAGGCCCGGCAGGGCGGCCGCGCAGCGTTCAGTGCCGTTCAGGCAGCTTTCTGGCGTCATCACCACGGTCATGCCCAGTGAGGTGCAAACATCGGCGATGCGATCATCATCAGTGGCGATCACGCACTCCACCGTGCCGTGCAGCGCAGCCGCAGCGGCCTGACCAGCGGCCCAGCTGTAGGCAATGGCGGGCCTTGCCTGCCCATCGGACCCAACCAGCGGCGCCAGCGGTTTGGCCGGAAAGCGGGTGGAGGCAAGCCGGGCCGGGATCACCAACGCGATGCGCATCGATCACTGCCCCCAGGGCGGCGAAGCAGCGATGTCGTAGATCTGCACCGCACCGATCGGGCGGCGCGATCCGGCCTCAGACACCACAAACAGCACGGTGATGCGGTGGGCGCGCATCATTTCCAGCGCATCATCCAGCGAGGCGGTCTGTTCGATTACCTTGGGCGCCGGGGTCATCACCGCCTTGGCCGGGCTTTCGGCCATTTCGTCCATATGGCGGCGCAAATCACCATCGGTGATCACGCCAACCAGATCGCCCGCCGGATCGACCACGCCGGTCATGCCCAGTCGCTTTTCGGTCATCACCTGCACCACTTTGGCCTTGGCAGCATCAGCCGGCACCAGCGGCAGCCGATTGAGCCCGTGCATCACATCCACCACCAGCCGCGATTTCCGCCCGATCTCGCCGCCGGGATGCAAGGCGCGGATGTCGTCCCCCGACAGCCCGCGCGCCCGCATCGCCGCCACCGCGAGCGCATCACCCAGAGCCAGCATCATGGTGGATGATGTGGTGGGTGCCATGCTGGCTGTGCAGGCTTCCGGCATCGGCGGCAGTTGCAGGCTGATATCGGCCTTGCGAAGCAGCAGTGAATCCGGGTTGCGGGACACGCCAATGATTGCCACGCCCAGCCGCTGAGCATGCGCATACAGCGGCTGCAGTTCGATCGTGTCGCCGCTGTTGGAGAAGATCAGCAGCAGGTCGCCGGGCATCACCATCCCGGCATCACCATGGGCAGCTTCGGCGGCGTGAACGAAATGCGCAGGCGTGCCGGTGGCGGCCAAGGTGGCGGCCACCTTGCGGGCGATATGGCCGGATTTGCCCATGCCGGAGACGACAACCCGTTGCCGGCAATCCAATATGCTCGTCACGGCCGCGGCGAAAGCGCCGTTGATCATCTGGCCCAGCCGGGTCAACGCCTCTGCTTCCAGGGCGATCACTTCGCGGCCGATGCTTTGCAACAGGTCTGAGCTTGTGCGCAGCATGTTCATGCTCTTCCTGATTGGCTGCCCGCGGCGGCATTTCCGTTAACCATGCTGACCGGCCCGGTCAATTCTTGACAGCAACGCCAGGCCCGAACAGGCATGACTCCATGCAAACAACGCAGCTGCCGGTGCAAAGCCTTCGCCATATCCTGTTCGATCTCGATGGCACACTGGTCGACAGCGTTCGCATCACCTGTGCCATCATTGATGCCATGCTGGCGGATCGCGGGATTGATCACCGGGCCGATCCGGCGGTGGCCCGTACCATGGATGCAGTGGGCGGTGCCGCGATGATCAGGGCGGTTATGGGCCCGCATTGCCGCGACGCCGGATCCGAACTGGCCGATTTCCGCGCCCGCCATGCCGTGGTGGCGACCCCGCCCGATCTGGCCTTTCCCGGCGTTGCCAGTGCGCTGGCCCGGCTGGCAGGCCAGGGCATCGGCCTTGGTATCTGTTCGAACAAGCCACAGATGTTGTGCGAAAAAATCCTGGGTGATCTTGGTCTTGCTGGTCATTTTGCTGCCATCGTCGGCTCCCGCCCCGATTTGCCGCGCAAGCCGGCGCCCGATGCTGCCCGTCTGGCACTGGCGCAGATGGGCGCCAGTCAACACGGCTGCATCTACGTTGGCGATTCGGTGGTGGATGTGCATACAGCGGCAGCAGTGAGCCTTCCGGTGGCGCTGGTGGCCTGGGGCTATGGGATTGACGCCGCGCAGGCCGCAGCGCCGCAAGCTGTGGTGTTGCAGCAGCTTATGGACCTGGTGAGCGACTAACGACCCGAAAGCGATGACGGCAGGCGGGTGCGGAACAAGCGGTCCCACAGCATTCCAGTTATGGCAAAATTGCCGTCTTCATGGCGATGATGATGATGCATGTGATGGGTTTTCAGCATGCGGGCCAGCCGGCCCTTCATCGGCCATTGGTGGCAAGCAAAATGCACCAGATCATAGGCGACGTAACCGGTCATGAAGCCAAAGAACATCCAGCTGCCGGCCGGGCCCACCAGCGCCAGCATGGCCAGCCAAATCAGGCCGCCGATCGGCAGGCTGACGATCGGCGGCATCAGATTGCGCAACGGGTCATTCGGCACCGCGTGGTGATTGCCGTGGATGATGAACACCAATTGCGCCAGGATGGAGGATGCCGGCCGCCAGTGGAACACAAAGCGGTGCAAGCCATATTCGGTGAGCGTCCACACGACCACGCCGGCGGCCGTGAGCAGCATTGCCACGGCCAGGCTGGCTGAGCCCCATGCCACCGAGGCGATAAGCGGCAATCCCACTGCCCAAAAGACAATGAAAGTGGGGGCCGAGATCATCGTCAGCTTTTCCAGCCACCGGTTCTCAAACAGCCTGAGTCGAGACGAGGGTGCGACCATCAATTTCGCCCTGACCATGGTGCCGGCATCGCTGTCAAGGGCCATGCGGCGTAGCAACATGGTCGCACGCCGAATGGCCAAGTATTTGGTCCGTTTTGATAAATCGTGACGGAATCGTGAATGTTGCAGCACAGCATCAAGGGTCTCGACGAAGCTTATCCATAGGCCGCAACTGGCCTATGAAAGGCCGATGAACATGCAAACCGATGAACCGCAGATTTCCGTGCCCAGGCACACAACGCCAGCACCGCCGCGGCTCCTTCGCGCCACCTTGATCACTGGGGCATCGGGCGCTCTTGGTGGCGCCTTGGCGCGACATTTGGCCGCGCCGGGCCGGCCTTTGCTGTTGTGGGGCCGTGATGCGCCACGGCTGGCGGCGGTGGCAGATGATTGTCGCGCCGCCGGCAGCGCGGTGACGGTCCGTCAGATCGATCTGGCGGATACCACGGCCATGCTGATGGCATTGGCCGCAGATGATGCGGCCCTTCCGATTGGCGATGCCTTGCTGGTGGCCGGACAGGGGGATTCCGTGCCGGCCGGTGCGGTGGTGGAACCGCCCGAACAAATTGCCCGGCTGACGATGATCAACCTGGCTGCCCCGGCGGCGCTCGCGGCGGCGCTGGCCGAACGCATGGCCGCGCGTGGGCGAGGCCGAATCTTGCTGGTGGGGTCGGCCGCTGCTTTTCACGCCCTGCCGCATGCGCCGGCCTATGCCGCCAGCAAGGCCGGCCTGGCCCGATTCGCCCAGGCCCTGCGGCTGGCGGTGCAGCCGTTGGGGGTTGGCATCACCTTGGTGTCGCCGGGTTTCATCGATTGGCCCGGCGGTGGCCGGCCGGTGCCGCGGTTGCTGCTGCTGCCACTGGACGTGGCCGCCCGGCGCATATTGGCGGCGTTTCATGCAGGCACCGGCCACGCCATCATTCCGCGCCGCTTTGCGGCCTTGCGCCTGCTGGATCGATTGCTGCCGAGCCCGATCAGGGCGGCCGTTTTGCGCCGGCTCAGGCCGTGATCGCCGCTGCCAGCAGATGCTGCAATTGTGCCGGGGTCATATCCTCGGGTTCGGCCTTGCCGGGCAAAGGCTGTCCGTTGGCATCAAGGCGAAGCAGCACATAGGGTGTGTGGCGATCCCCGCCGGGTTCCGCCGCGCCAGGGATTGATGGACGGTGATCACCATAGAACAACAGCACGACCGGTCGCCGCAACGCCGCCAGTTCGGCCATCAGCCGGGTCAGCATGGCATCGCCGCGCGCCACCAGTTTCAGATAGGCGCTGGATTGCCGGCTATGGCCGGCGGCCTTGTCGTTTGGCCAAGGGCCGTGATTCTCGATGGTGACGGCCATCATGAAGCTGGGTTCTGTGGCGGCGCGGGCGCGGGCCATGATCACATCGGCAATGGCGTCATCGCTCACATAGCGGCCTTCCGCTGGCGGCGCGAATGCCTCTGGCCCCACCAGTTCGCCAAAGCCGGCGGCCGGCATGATCTGGTCTCGCCGATAGAATTGCATGTCATGGGGGTGCAGGAACAGGCTGCGCCATCCGGTGCTGCCCAGCCGGGCCGGCAGCGCATGGCTCACATCGCTCAGCGCGGTGAGATAGGGATCATAGCGACGAAAGCCCAAGGCCTCCTCTTCCAGCCCGAAGATCAGCCCATATTCAGTGCGCATCGTGTTGGCGCCAAAGCCTGAAACCATCAGTTGCCCTTGCGCCCAGGCCTGGCGGCGTGCGGCGGCCAGCCCTGGCATGGCCAGCGCGGGATCGCCAAACAGCTCGACCGGATCGGCAAAGCTTTCACACTGCACAACCACCACCAGATTGGTGGTGGGTGCCAGAGGCGCGGCCTGGCACGGCGCCGGATCGGCCGATCGCCGCCAGCGCCACCAATAGAGCAACAGGCTGGCCAGCAGGCCATGGCGCAACAGATCGGCCGTCGCATCGGGCACCGGGGCAAGATCGCGCCAGGGCGGCAGCGCCAGGCTGATCCGCAAGACCAGCAGTGCCGCAAGCAATTGGCCCAGCCCGGCCAGATGCGGCAACAACTCAGGCACGAATTGCCAGGCCAGCAAGGTCGAAAGCCCGGATGTGCCCAACAGCAGCGCCGCCAGCTGCCACCGCGGCACTGCGGCTACATAGAATTGCGGATGGCGCACGATGGCGGCCAGCATGGTCAGATCGGAAAACAGCAGGGCTTCGCCCATCACGGCCCGTTTGGCATTGGACGCCACACCCAGCAACACCATCAGTGCCAGAGCCACCAATGCGGCAACCATGGCATTGCCAAACAGCGCCTGCACCAGCCCGGCGATCGCCAGCACGATCCAGATGTGCAGCCAACAGCCGGCAAGGCTGCGCCGGCCGCGTGGACGCACCAGCATGTCAGCAAGCAGCGTGAATAGCAGCAGGCCGCCGATGATCGTGCCAAGGCTCAAGGCAGTGAGACCCTTCATCCCATTCCGCTTCGGCGGCAAGGGCGCAGCAGAAGTGACCGGGCTCCATAGCGGGGCTTTGCGAGCCTGTCATTACACCAGTTTAACGCCTGGTTGCCGATATGCCGTTGCACATACGCGATTGCCCAGCCGCCATCTCAGGAGCGGTGGCGGTGTGGAGCGACGGCGGCGGCACAGCTTGCCTTGTTCACGCCCTATTCACGGGCAACAGGCTCGACAACGGCCTTGAGGATCCGCCAAAGGCCAGCGCCCCGTCGAGACCAAAGCCCATTCAAGTGCACCCCGAACTGCCCGATCCAAGCCACCCACCCAATCGGCGCAGCGTGCTGTTGCTGCAGGGGTTGATGGGGCCGTTGTTCCGGCAACTGGGCAGCCGGCTGATGGCGCGCGGGCACCTGGTGCACAAGGTGAATTTCAATGGCGGTGATCGTGCCTATTGGCGGCTGCCGGGTGGCATCGATTATCGCGGCACGCTGGCTGATTGGCCGGCGGCCTTGCGTGAGATCATTGCCCGCCACGCTGTCACTGACGTCATGCTGTTCGGCGACTGCCGCGATCATCATGTCGCGGCCAAGGCGGTGTGCCGCGACCTGGGCATCCGGGTGTTCGTGTTTGAAGAAGGCTATGTCCGCCCCGATTGGGTGACGATGGAAGAAGGCGGCGTGAACGGCAACTCCAGCCTGCCGCGCGATGCGCACTGGTATCGC
>CAZHTW010000118.1:0-8520 GCA_964535865.1 uncultured Sandarakinorhabdus sp.
CATCAACGGTGTCGAATTTGCATCCGGCAATTCATTCGGTGGCACAACAGCACAAACTGGCCACGGCACATTTCCGAACAATGGTTCGCTTTGGGATGTTCGCAGTTTCGATGTGACCAGCCTGCTTTCGGTTGGTACCAACACTTTGTCGCTCAGCTCTGGTTTGGTGAACGATCGCCTTAGCTTGATTGTTGCAAGTTATGAATTGCCGGCCGGCTCGCTGGTCGCCTTGCCGCCACCACCGCCACCACCGCCCGCGGTGCCTGAGCCTGACAGCTGGGCGATGATGATGCTCGGCTTTGGCTTGATCGGATCCGCCGCGCGGCGCAGGTTCACTTCAACACGTCAGGCGGTGTGAGCCCAATCAGGGCCACGCCAGCGCGGCGGCGTCGTCCCAGCCAAAATCAGCTGCGGCGCTTCAGTCTTACCCTCAAAACGCCCCGCCCGCCGCGCGCCATTGTTCCACTTCCCATTCCAGCCGGGCTGGGAGCCCCATCACCTCGCTGACCGGGCGGCGCAGAGCAGGGCGGGCGGGGGCGTCGGCAAGGCCCAGGCGGAAGGCGAAGGACGGCCGCCAGGCGGGATCATCGAGCAGGGCATCGGCCAGCCGGGCAAAGCGGGCGGGTTGGCCGAGTTGGGCTTCCCGGTCGATGATTTCGGGGAGTTGGTTGAGCGGCTGGGCGACAAGGCCGGCGGCGGTGGCGTTCAGGTGCAGGCGTTGCCAGGCGCTGCCCAGCAGCAGGGCGCTGCGGCGGTCGTGCGGGTTGGGGGTGAGGATCAGGCCGAACAGCGAGGCGGTGGGCAGGTGAGAGTCGGTGGTGCTGGCCAGCCAATATTGGCCTTCGCTGGTGGCGGACGGTTCGGGCAGCAGGGCGCCGGCGGTGGCCAGCCAGGGCGACACGCCGGAGGTGGCGATGGTGAGCCCGTCTTTCAGGCTTGTGGCGTCGCTGTGGGAATGGCGCATCCAGTGGTGGCTGGCGGCCATCATCTGGGCATCGGCGACGATGGCGGCGGTGGCATCGCGGGTGAGGGCGGCAAAGCGCTGGCCGCGCGGACTGGCGGCGGTGAACAGCGCGACACGCACACCCGCAAAGGCGGGGAAGTCCAGCACGGCGGCCAGCCTGGCTTCCGCCACCGGCCCGCCGCGCCACGGGCCACGGTGGGTGTGGCGGCGGCCGATGAACGGCAGCAGCGGATGCGGCGGCGGGCCGCTGCTGTCTTGGCCCAGCAGCACGCGGGCAACATGGGCGGGGTTTTGCGGATCAGGCAGCAGGCGCACACGGGCGGCGCGGCTGGTGCCGGTGGAGCCCAGCGCCATGTTGTGGATGGCAGCGCCCAGCCCGGCGAGGCGCTCGCGGCCAAACGGGTCCATGGCGCCGAGCGCGCGGGCCGGCACTTCGAAGATATCAACGCCCATGCGGCCGACGGCAAAGCTCCACGGCTGGGTGTTGTGCGGGCTGGCGGCGAGCACGGCGGCGCCGACCAGTTTCAGCGCCCCGGCCTGGCGGCCGCTGGACCATTCATCCCAGGCGGCCAATGCCGGATTGTCCCCACCCAGCAGCCCCTGTTGCCAGGCGCGGGCCCCCAGCGCGGCCAGGCCCAGGCCGCCTGCACCAACGATCAGCTGGCGGCGGCTGGGCATCATTCCGCGGGTTGGGCGGCAGGCGGCGCGGCGCTCTCGCGTTCCCAATTGGCGCGGATGACGTCGGCGCTCTCCCCGCTCAGGGCACCGGGTGGGCCGAACATGGCGAGCAGGACATCGCGCAAGGATCGGGCGCTGGCAACATCGCGGGCGATGGCCACCCATTCGTGGATTGCCACCCAGAAGGGATTGAAGGTGGCCAGATTCTTGATGATGCCATAACGCACCGGCTCATCGGCGCGTTCGGCCTCGAAGGTGCCGAACATCCGGTCCCAGATGATGAACACCCCGGCATAGTTGCGATCGAGATAGCGCGGGTTGGTGCCGTGGTGCACGCGGTGGTGGGATGGCGTGTTCATCACCGCTTCGAACCAGCGCGGCATCTGGCCCACCACTTCGGTGTGGATCCAGAATTGATAGACCAGGTTCAGCCCGCCGCAGAAGGCCACGAGTTCCAGCGGGAAACCGATCAGGAACAAGGGCAGCTTGATGATGAAGGTGAGGCCGAACAGCCCGCTCCACGTCTGCCGCAGGGCGGTGGACAGGTTATAATGTTGGGAGGAATGGTGGATGATGTGCGCCGCCCAGGCCCAGCGGATGCGGTGGCCGGCGCGGTGGATCCAGTAATAGGCCAGATCATCCAGCACAAAGCACAAGGCAAAGCTCCACCACGCCGGCGCGATATCGAACAGGCGGTGCTGATAGAGCCAGACCGCGATGCCGGTGACGCTGCCGGCCAGCAGGGCGCCGGTGATGGTGTTGCCCAGGCCCATGGCCAGGCTGGTGCCGGTGTCGCGCCAATCATAATCGCCGCGCCGGCCAAAGCGCACCGCCAGCAGTTCCAGGATGATGCTGGCGACAAACACCGGGATGGCGATGGCCACCGGATCGGGCAGATTGTTCCAGTTCACAGCCGGGCTGCCCACATGCTGGCAGCCGGGCCAAGATCGAGCGCGGTTTCCGGGAACATGAATTCACGGGTGCGGATGCGCAAAACCGAGCCGGCGCGGCTGACGAGCGGGTGGCTGAGCACGCGCACCACGAACCGGTCACCAAAGGGGCGCACCAGGGCCACACGGCCATCCGTTGCGGCCACCAGTGCCGCCATTTTGTCCACCGACAGGGCCGTTTCCACGATGATCAGGCCCGGAATCGCCGCCTGCGCCAGTTCGGCGGCGCGTTCAGGGCTGGTGAGGCGCGGCGCCCTGGCAAAGCCCAGCCAGCGGGTGAGCAGCACCAGCACGGCCACCCCGACAACGGAAAAGCCCAGCAGGCCGATGCGATCCATCAGGCGCCAGACAATTGCTTGAGGAGCGGCATCAGGCCGGCGACATTGTAACCGCCCTCCCCCGCTGCTGCCACGATATCGGCCGGCGCACTGCCCGCCTTGGCCGCCGCCAGCGCCCACAGATTGCAGCTGCGCGTGCCGGACCGGCAGAAGGCCAGCACCGGGCCACTGGCCATGGCGCTGGCCATCGCTTCCACCTGTTCCAGGCTGAAGCCGGTATGATCAATCGGAATGGCCACATAATCAAGGCCTTGCGCCATGCAGGCGGCCTCGATCTCGGCACCGGGCGGCTGATCGAAACTTTCGCCATCGGGCCGGTTGTTGACGATGGTGCGAAAGCCTTGCGCGGCGGCAAGCGCCACATCGGCAGGCGCGATCTGCGGGGCGACGGAGATGTGGGGGGTGATGGCGATGAACATGGAACGCAGCCTATGGTGTTCGGCCCGCGGCCTCAATAGGGGATGAACTCGGTTTCGCCGGGAACCGCCGGAAAGCGACCGTCGCGCCAATCCTGCACAGCCTGGGCGATGCGGGCGGGATCGTGGGACACAAAATTCCATTCGATATGGCGCGCTTCCGGCAAGGGCGCGCCGCCCAGCAGCATCAGGCGGCTGGCGGCGCTGGCGTGCAGTTCGGCGTGGCCGTCTGTCGTAATGGCAAGGCTGCCCACCGCCACCGACTCCCCATCAAGTTCGGCAGCGCCATCAACCAGATAGACGCCGCGCTCGCCCCATTCTGCCGGCAACGCAAGCCGAGAGCCGGCGGCCATCTGCACCTGGGCATAGACGATCGGATGCGGGAAGCGCACCGGCGAGGTGAGGCCCCACAGGCTGCCGGCAATCACCACCGCCGCCACACCGTCGGCTGAGTAACGCGGCATTGCATCGGCAGGATAATGATCAAAGGCCGGATCGCATTCCGCCGCATCCACCGGCAGCGCCACCCAGGCCTGAATGCCGTGCATGTGGTGGCCGGCGGCGCGCTCGGTCGGCGGCGTGCGCTCACTGTGCACGATGCCGCGCCCCGCTGTCATCCAGTTCACCGCGCCGGGCTGGATCACCAGATCATTGCCCAGGCTGTCGCGATGACCCAGCGCACCGGCAAACAGCCAGGTGATGGTGGCAAGACCAATGTGCGGGTGCGGCCGCACATCGATGCCGGCACCAGGCGGAAAATCGGCGGGACCCATTTCATCGAAAAACACGAACGGGCCCACGGCGCGGCGCCCCGGAAACGGCAGCACCCGCGCCACCGAAAACCCGCCCAGATCACGGGGGCGGCCGGGGATGGTGGCGGCAATCGGCATGGCGCGGGCCTTTTCGCTATCGGGGATGGCAGTTGGCGCGGAACCAGTCGGCCAGTGCTGCCTCACTCACCTCGCCCGCCGCCAACGCCAGAATCGTCAACACAACATCGGCTTCGCTGGCGGCCAGATGAAATCCGTTCAATTCCATGAACAGTGCGCCGGCCACAAAGGCGCTGCGCTTGTTGCCGTCCACCAATGGATGGTTGCGGGCGATGCCCCACGCCAGGCTGGCGGCCAGCGCCGCACAATCCGGATCACCATAGGCCGCGAGATTCTGTGGACGGCCAAGGGCAGAGGCGAGCAACCCAGCGTCACGAACGCCGGGCGCACCCCCGTGTTGGGCCAGCTGCGCGCCATGCACGGCGCGCACGACGGCTTCGGTGATCCAGCGCCAGGCCATGGTGCGTCACTTGGCCAGTTCGCGCAGGGCGTTGCGATACCGGCCCATCACATCCCGCGCAGCTTCCATCTGGGCTTCGAATTCGGGGTCAAAGGCGGTCAATTCCACGCCGCCGGGCGTCTCCACCACGGTGAGCATGTCCCCCTTCTCCACGCCCAGCCGGGCCAGCAGTTCCTTGGGCAGGATGATGCCGGCGCTGTTGCCGATGGCGATGATCTTCAACTGGTGCATGGCAAAACCTACTGTATGAACGGGCGTTGTAACAGAGCGAGCCAACAGCGCCAAGCCCTGCCGCCTATCACAGTTGGCGCGGGCCCCTGTGGCGTTACACTGCGTCAATCGAAAGGATGAACAATGCGCGATCTGGCAGGGAAAGTGGCGTTTGTGACCGGGGCGGCCTCCGGCATCGGCCTAGGCATAGCCGAGGCGCTGGCGCAATCGGGCGTGAAGGTGATGATGGCCGATATCGATGGTGCCGCGGTGGAGCGTGAGGCGCTGCGGCTGGCCGCCACCAACGCCGATGTCGCTTCCGTGCGCGCCGATGTCAGCCTGAAGGCCGAATTGCAGGCCGCCGCCGATGCCACCATCGCCCGGTTCGGCAAGGTCCATATCCTCGTCAACAACGCCGGCGTGGGCGGTGGCGGCGGTTATGGCGATTGGACGGACGCACAATGGGATTGGGTGCTGGGCGTCAATCTGATGAGCGTGGTGTGGGGCATTGAAATCTTTGGCCCGTTGATCGAGTCCCATGGTGAAGGCGGCCAGATCGTCTCCACCGCCTCCATGGCCGGGCTCGTGGCGGCGGTGGCGCCGGGATACAACGCCACCAAATATGGCGTGGTCGCCATTTCCGAAGGGCTGCGCCCGGTGCTGGCGGCGCGCGGCATCGGCGTTTCGGTGCTCTGCCCCGGCTTCATCCGCACCCGCATCATGGAATCGGCCCGCACCGTGCCGGAACGGCTGGCCGGCGCCATCCCGCCGCCGGTGGACGCGCCGCTCACGGATTTTGCCGCGATGGCAGCGCAAGCCATCGCCCATGGCATTGATCCGCTTTATGTTGGCGAACTGGTCGTGGAGGCGATCCAGGGCGACTGGCCCTATATCTTCACCGACACCCAGTTCGAAATGGGCGTGGACGCGCGCTTTTCGGCGATCAAGGCCGGCTTTGACAAGGTGCGCGGGCGGGTGCCGCGACGGTGAGGCGCGATTGCCGATGGTGCTGAGAAAGAGCGGCAATCGGCCCGCCCACGGCGGACAGATGAGACACAAGTGACGCATCTGGGCCGGAGAAACCAGAACGGCCTGCCGCTGGCAACGGCGGCGGGCAGCGCCATGATGACAGCGTTTGCCCGTGTAGGACAGGCCGGTCAGGCGGCCGCAATCGTGGTGCGGTGCAGGCGGCGGGCGTGGCCCTGATAGCCGCCGGTGGCGGCGTGCAGCACCGATCGATTGTCCCACATCACCAGCATGTTTGGCTGCCATTGGTGGCGATACTGGAACCGCTCCTGCCCCTGCCAGTTATAAAGTTCCACCAGCAGCGCCATGGCATCGGCGTCGGCCATGCCTTCAAAGCCGATGATATAGCCCAGGCAGCCAAACAACCCCGGCCGCCCGGTTTCGGGATGCGGGCGCACGAAGGGGTGGGTTTGCACGGCGCGCGCGGTTTCAGACGGGCGGATATCCATGGAGCGGCCGGTATCGCCCGCCCCGTAAAAGCCATCGGGGGCATAGGCGCGGCTCGCGGAATGAATGGCCACCAACCCCTCGACGCGGGCGCGCAAATCGGCCGGCATGGCATCCAGCGCCAGATGCTGATTGGCAAACAGCGTGTCGCCGCCTTGGGGCGGGATGGTGATGCCATAGAGGCAGGTGCCGGCCGGCGGGCGCGCCTGAAAGCTCCAGTCCGTGTGCCAGGTTTCGGCAAAGATCGGCGCGGTTTCATCCGCAGCGCGCTCCACCGCGATGATGTGCCGGCGGCCTGGGATGGGCGCGATGAACGGATCCTCCCCAAAGCCGCCCATGGCGAGCGTGAAGCGTTCCAGATCATCGTCGGAAAGCGCCTGATCGGGGAAGACCAGCACATGATGGGCGAGCCAGGCGGCCCGGATGGCGGCCACTGCATCTGCCGCCAAGGGGGCCGACAGGTCCACCCCGGTCACCACCGCCCCGCAGGCCTGGCCTGTTGCTTCAATCTTCATGGCACGTTCTCCCTGCCGGTGATGGTGGCAGGGCAGGAGCGGCAGATCAACCGGCTGCCGCCGCGATGGCGCGTTCGGCCCATTGGTTCAGGCTCATGCCCGCCAGTTCGGCCGCCTTGGCCGTACGGGCATGCAGCGCCGGATCAATGCGCAGCATCAGCTTGCCGGAATAGGGGCGTTCGGGCGATTTGCCGAGCCGGGCACAGGTTTCCAGATAATCATCCACCGCTTCATGGAAGGCGGCGACCAGCGCGGGCACATTGTCGGCATGGAAGCTGACACCATCGGCAATGCCGGCAATACGGCCGAAAAACAGCGCGTCCTCGGCATCAAACTCCACGGCGGCGCTGTAATTGCGATAGGTCAGGATGTTGGTCATGGCGTCACTCCCAGGCGGGCCAGATAGTCGCGGGCAGCCCGCACCTGATAACGTTTGGCTTCCTTTTCCGGATGGGGCCGATGGAATGTTTCCACCATGCCATCCTTCACGAACCGCACGCGCGAACCGCTGCCTTCCACCAATTGGCACCCAACCGCCAGCAGCAGCGCCTCAATCGCCGCCCACTCGACATTCGCCGGCGTCGGCTGGCGGTGGAGGGCGGCGAGCGTCTTGCTGTGCCGGCTGTTCATGGTATCACATTATGATATCATTCCATACTGTCAAGTGCGAGCCTGGAGCCGCAACCAGCCCGGATGGTTCGATGTCGACGGCGCAACCCTTGTCGACAAACGGCGGCTGGGGCTTTGCCCGAGCGGTTGACGGTCAGCGGTTGGAATCGCAGATTGGCCCGATGAAATTCGCTGTGCAACCGGTTTGGCGGGCCTTGATGACAGCTGGTGCGCTGCCTCTGCTGCTGGTCATCTTGTTGGCCGCTGCACTGCTGTTATTAGACTATATCCGTCCCGCTGCTGAACCGGCGACGATGATCACGGAAACCAAGGATCGCCTACCGTCTGATGCGATGGCAGCATTGGTGATGCCCGCAATGGAAGCGGTCCGCAATGGCGATCTGGGACAGGCCGAATTTCTGATCGAACGCCAGATCGAAGCGGCACGCATCGCCCATGGTGAACACAGCATTCGGGAAGCCGATATTCTCTCGTCTTTCGGCGTTGAACTTTATGCCGAGGGCCAGTCATCGGAAAACAACATCATCCAGCAGGCATCGCTGCGCTATCTGTCGCGTGCCATACCGGCCACACGTGCCGCCTTTGGCGCTCGTGATCCCGAAGTCGCCCTCGCATTGCATTCGCTGGCTGATGCCGAAATCGAACTTGCCGACCAGGCGCCGTCGGCGATCGCCGACGCAGCCCTGAATGAAGCCTATGATATCCGCGTCGCCACATTGGGCCGCCACAATCTGGAAAGCGTGGCAACACTGGCCGCACTTGGCCGGCTTGAGGGCCTGCCGGCGCGGGTGAAGGGCGATCCCGTCCGGCTGAGGCATGCGGTGGCACGCTTTGAGCGGGCCATCGTGGACACGCCGCGCGGCCCTGCGGCTGGCACGCAATCAGAACCAGCGCTGCGGGCCCAACTGGCCCGCATCTACCTTGCCAACGGCAAGCGACGGCTTGGCCTGACCCAACTGATCCGCGCGGAGGCCGGCTTGACCGAACTGGGCAAGGCGCAGGCGTTGGACGTGATGGTCCAGCTCAATAACGTCCGCTCAGACTTTGATCTGCCCG
>CAZHTW010000119.1:0-8399 GCA_964535865.1 uncultured Sandarakinorhabdus sp.
TGTGGGCGGTGCACGGCATCGAAGCCCCGCATGATGACCATGACGACGAGCATGGGAATGAGCATGAGCATGAGGGCGAAAGCGCCGAGGAACATGCCGCCCATGCCAGCCCGGCGGAGGTGACGGCGGTGCTGGTCCAGTTCGGTTCACCCATCGCCGCCGTGCGCCTGCCCGGTTTCGTCAACCGCCAGACCAATTTGCAGGCCGCAGTGCCAGCCGTGGAAGTCTCCCGCCTGCTGGCGCTGGTGGGTGTGGGGCTGGATGCGGTGCGCGCCTTTGCCGTGCTGCTGATGATCACCGCCGGCCTGTCGATCTTTGTCGCCCTGCTCACCGCGCTGAAACAGCGGGAAGGCGACATGGCGATGCTGCGGGTGATCGGCGCCAGCCGGGCCGCGATTCTGGGCCAGGTGGCCAGCGAAGGCCTGATATTGGCGGCGGCCGGTACGCTGCTGGGCCTGTTGCTGGGCCATGGTGTCATCGCGCTGGCGGCAGCCAACGTCGAACAATTGCACCAGCTGGGCCTGAACGCGCTGGCGTTTCACCCCGGAGAGGCCATAATCGCCGCTGCCGCCATGGGCATCGGGCTGATTGCCGCCTTGATTCCAGGGTTGCGCGTGCTGCAATCCGATATTGCCGATACCCTGGCAAACGCCCGCTGATTCGATCCGGAGGAACCATGAACATCCGCATCCCGCTCGCTGCTGCCGCGCTGTTGCTGATCGGCCCGGCCGTGCTGGCCCAAACCGCCCAGGGGCCGTTGAAGCCGTCGGAATCGATCTGGAAGCCGGCGCCCACCCCGCCCGGCGGCGTTGCCTGGCAGGTGCTGGAAAGCGCCAGCGAAGATCCGCGCGCCGCCAAGACCGGCACGGTCAAGCCGCTCTATCCCGCCGCGGTGAAGGCGCTGGCCGGCAAGCGGGTGAAGATCAACGGCTATATGCTGCCGCTGGGCAAGGGCGCCAACCAGAGCCATTTCGTGCTGCTGGCCTATCCGCCCGATTGCCCCTTCCACCTCAACCCCGGCCCGCAACAGTTCATCGAGGTGAAGGTCTCCAGCGCCGTGCCGATGAATTATGACGTGCGCACCATCGAAGGCACGCTGGAACTGGCCGGCACCGATGGCGGCGGCGTGTTTTACAAGATCAGCGACGGGAAAGAGATGTGATCGGTCAACGCCGGCTTCTGCTGGCAGCCGCGCTGATCACAGCCCCGATCACAACAGCGCCGGCGGCCGCTGCACCGCTGCCGCCGGCGCTGGCCGCCCGCATCGATGCCGAAATGCGGGATCACGCCAGCATCAACAACTGGCCCGGCATCGCCTGGGGGGTTGTGAAGCGCGGCGAAGGGCTGGTGCACGCCGGCCACAGCGGCATTGCCGATGTCGCCAGCGGTCGCAAGGTGGAGGCTGACACGCGCTTCCGCATTGCCAGCATGACCAAGGCCTTCACCGCGCTGACCATCCACGAACTGGCCGCCGAAGGCAGGATCCGCCTCGATGATCCGGTGGCGAAATATGTGCCCGAACTGGCCGGCTGGGCCGATCATCTGACCATCACCGATCTGGTGCACCACATGGCCGGGTTCGTGACCGATGACCCATGGGGGGACCGGCAGACCCCGCTGCCCGAAGCCGAGTTCACCGCCCTGCTGAAGGCCGGCGTGCCCTTCACCCGCGCCACCGGCCTCACCCACGAGTATAGCAACCTGGGCTATGCCATCCTTGGCCGCGTGATCCGCAATGTGACCGGCGGTCCCTTTGAAGCCGAAATCGCCCGCCGCCGCTTCCAGCCGCTCGGCATGGCCGGCACCAGCTTCAACCTCGCCGATGTGCCGCAAGCCAAATTGGCCACCGGCTGGCGCTGGGAAGATGGCAATTGGAAGCGCGAGCCTGACATGGGCCCCGGCACCTTTGGTGCGATGGGCGGCGTGATCACCACCGTGCCGGATTATGCCCGTTGGGTGGAGCATCTGCTGTCTGCCTGGCCCGCCGCCGCGCCGGGCAGTGCGGAACCGAAAGCCCATGTCACCCTGCGCAGCCTGGGGCGCGGCGAAGGCTCGCCGCGTCGCATGAACCGGCCCGGCAATGCCGGGGTGCCCACCTGCATGGTGGCGGTGGTTTATGGCGGCGGCTTGCGCATCGGCGAAGATTGCCAACTGGGCCGCGTGGCCTTTCACGGTGGCGGCTATCCCGGCTATGGCAGCCACATGATCTTCGCGCCCGAAAGCGGCTGGGGCGTGTTTGTGTTCACCAACCACACCTATGCCGGCGCGGCTGCCCCGGCCTGGGGAGCGCTGACGGCGATCAAAGAGGCCGGCCTGATGCCGTCTGACATCATCCCGCTCTCGCCCGCGCTCGCCCGGTTGGTGGCGCCGATGCATCTGCTGTTCACCAGCGGCGACGTGAACCGGATCAGCGCCAATCTGGCCGTGAACTTCCTGATGGACCGCGACGCCGCCCACCGCCGCGACGATATCGCCGCCATCACCGCCAAATCCGGCCCCTGCCCGGCCCCGCCCGGCGTGCGGGCCCTTGGCGCGCTGGAGGGCGAGTATCTCTGGCATTGCAAGAACGGCACATTGATCGCCCACACCCTGCTGGCCCCCACCCCGGCCCCGCAAATCCAGGCGATGGAGTGGCGCTTCGAGGCCAAGCGCTGAACCAACGGTTCAGGCTGCGGACGTCAGGCGGCCATGCCAGTTTCGATCCAGCGGCGGAACAGCGCCAGCCGGCCATCGTCCCAGCGCCCGTCACACGGCATCGTGCCATCCACCAGCCGCGTCAGGATAAGCTCGGCCTTGGCAGCCACGGTGGCATGATCCCAAAGATCAAAGGCTTGCAGCATGGCCGTGCGATCAAACTCACGGAACAAGGGCTTGATATCATGGGCAAAGCCGGGCACCGAGAGATGACTGCCGATGCTTGGGCCGGGATTGGGGGCCGGGGCGGCACGGGCGGGCAATGCGGTGGCCGCGCCTTGGTGCAACACGGTGAGCAGCACGGCTGAAGAGGCCTGATCGACGCTGACCCGAATGAAATAGGGCCCCGGCGTGACGCGTTCACCGGCCGCATCCCTCATATCCCAGGCAATATTGGCGGCACCAGGCGCCGGATTGGTGGCATCAGCCAGGGTGCAGACCAGATTGCCGAAGCGGTTCCACACTGTCACCAGCAGGGTGCGCGTGCCCGGCGGAACATCCAGCGCCACCGGAAAAGGTTCAGTTGCCGTCGCCGGCCGGGCCGCCGCTGCCCGCTTTGGCGCGACTTGGCCGGCGGCGAGGCGATAGACGCCATCGCCAGATGCAAACACGCTGTGCACCGGATCACCGATGAAGCGGAAGCGATTGAGATTGCGGCCAATCTCATTGGCATCGCGCCAGTTCAGCCCACCATCGCTGCTGGCGCTGCTTGCTCCGCTGAGGCCATTCTGATCGCCCCAGCCGCCCACCCAGCCGATCTCCGGCGTGAGAAAGCCAATGCCCTCCAGATTGGAATTGCGCTGACGATCGTTGATCTTCAGCCGGTTCCAGGTGACACCCGCATCGTCGGATCGCAATATGGCGCCATCCAGCTCATTTTCCAGCGACACCAGCAAAGTTGATGGCGCCAGATACTGGATCTTCCAGCCCCATTCACCGCGCGGGAATTGCCGCACCAGATCGGGCGCGCCGGCCACATTGGTCCAGCTGGTGCCGCCATCCTGTGTGTGGAGCACAACCGGGATCACATCAGATCGATCGGCAATCCGGCCGGGGATCTGCAGCGCATCGCGGCCGCCCACCACCCAGCCTTCGCTGGCGCTGCGGAAAAACACGTCGATCAGCATCGAGGCATGGTCATCCAGCGGGATCGATTGCCAGCTGGCGCCGCCATCGCTGGATTTCATGACGCCGGGCGCTTCGCCGGGGAAATTGGTGCCGGAAAGATAGATATTCTGCTCATCCACCACGCACAGGCCGCAGATGCGCCTTGGCGCGGCGTCGGGCAGATCAACCCAGGTCCAGCTGGCGCCGCCATCCTGCGTGGCGAGCAGGCGGTTGCCCAGATTCGGCGCACCGGCATCGCCGCGGCCGCCAACCGTGCCCACCCAGCCGATCCGATCGGTGGCAAAGCCAATGCAGCGCAGCCAGATGTCGCCAAAATGCGCCTGTTCCGTCCAGCTTTCGCCGGCATCGCAGGTTTTCAATATCTGGCCGTGGCAGTTGACCGTCCAGCCGGTGTTGCCGTCCAGAAACCAGATATCGTCGTTGCGCATCACCACCGGCGCATTGGTCTTGATCCAGGCCGAGGCCAGCAGCGCCTCGATCTGTGCTTGCCCGCTTTCGCTCATCGCTGTTCCCGCCATCCGCCCGGCATTGTGACAGCACTGCCCAGCCTGTATGGAAATGTGCGCCATGGGGAGCCAAAGCACAAGATGACCGATCAGACAGCGCTTGCCGATTTTCTGGCTGGTCTTGGCGATCCGCGCGCCCAGGCGCGGTTTCTTGCCGATCCGGAACAGGCGATGGCTGAACAGGGGCTCCCGGCATTGGCGCGGGCTGCGATCCGGGCCGGCATGCCGGAATGGGTGGAATCGCTGGCATTTGCCGAGGTGGAGCGCCTGCGCCCGCCCGTGCCGCCGCTGCCGCCGGAACCGCCAACGGCGGGGCGCGGCCTGACGGTGGTGGGCACCGGCATGGACGTCGGCCAGCTCACCCAAACAGCGCGCATTGCAATCGAAACGGCACCAAAGCTGCTCTACAGCGTGGCTGATCCGGGCAGCGAACGGCTGCTTTTGTCCCTCAACCGCAACACGGAATCGCTGCAGGGCCATTATCGCGAAGGTGCGCCGCGCATCGATGCCTATAACGCCATGGTCGATCGCATCCTTGAATGCCTGCGCGCCTATGGCGAGGTTTGCGTCGCGCTGTATGGCCATCCGGGAGTGTTTGTCTTTGCCGGGCATGTCGCCGTTGCGCGGGCGCGGGCGGAAGGCCGGCCGGCGCGGATGCTGCCGGCGGTATCGTCGCTCGATTGTCTGTGGGCCGATCTCGGCGTTGATCCGGCACGCGGCTGCACCATCCAGGAAGCCACCGATTTTGTGGAACGCAACCGCCCGGCGATGGCCCAGATGCCGTTCATCATCCTGCAGATCGGTGTCACCGGCAGTCGGCTGCTGCCTCCCCGTGGTGAGCGTGGCCAGGGCCTGCCGGTGCTGGTGGCCCTGCTGCTGCAAAGCTATCCCGCTGCACATCCGGCCATTGTCTATGAGGCCGCAACCCTGCCGATCTTTCCGCCGCGCATCGTCCGCACCACGATCGGGGCGCTGGCCAGTGCCAGCGTGTCAGACCGGTCAACCCTCTATATTCCGGCGCTGGCCCAGGCTTGATTGCCGCCAGACTGGGCCGTGAAGTCAATAATCAAGCGCAGGTTCGCCGATCAGCGCGCGTTCGCGGTTGATGCGTTCGGCGCAGGCGGCAAGCAACTGCTGGAACCGGGGCTCGCCTGCCAGCGGTGCCAGCAACGGCAGATCGCCGATCCACGCCGGGCCACGTGCCACCGCCCACCACTGCGCTTCGAACCCGGCCTCAAGCGCATCAAGCGCGCCCGCGATATCGCCACAGTGGGTCTTGATCGCGGCGATGGTCACCGCGGTCTGGCTCTGGGTCATGCCGCCGGCCTGGGCGCGCTGAACATTCTCGGTGGCGATCGATCGCAGCTGCGCGGCCTCGGCGCCGGCCCCGCTGCCATCAAGCGCAAAAGCCAGAGCCATTGCCGCCTGTTCGATAACGGGCGCGGCGGCAGCATAGGAAAGGGCGCCTTCGAAGCGTGAACGATACATGGCGATCAGTTCGGGCCCTCGATCAACGGCGATGAAGGCCAGCGAAAACGCCCGGGTGAACTGATATCCATCCCAGGCGGCATCGCCGCGCGCCAGAGCGCGCTGCACCGCATCGGTCGCCATGCTCCGCCCCAGTGCCCGCAGGTCGCGCGGATATGCGCCAGGTGCCGGCGCCAGAAACAGCGCCTCGCGGGCCACATCGCGCGACGCCACCGCATAGCGCATGGATGGATTGAGCGCGAGCGCAGACAACGACAGTTCGTGCCCACGGCCAAAGGCACCGATGGCGTTGGCCTCGGCGGCGGAAACCCAGCGGCGGCTGGCTTCGTCCGGGCTCAACTGCCGGAAGTTTTCAGCCGTCGCGGCGATTGCCGTGCGGTTGTCGATCAATTCGCCGGCGAGCAACTGCGCCACCACCGGGATCGGCCACAGCGGATCGAGCTGTTCGGCGCCGCGCAATTGCTCCACTCCGCGCGCAAACTCGGCCTCATCGCACATCAGCGCCCCCAGATGCTGCCGCGCCTCGGCCTCGGCCGGGTTGAGCGCAACGGCGCGTTCGGAGGCGGCAATCGCCGCCCGCCGCTGGCCCGAATAGCTCAATGCCAAGGCCAGTGCATCATGGGCTTCCGAAGCGGACGGATCGAGGGCGACCGCCATTTCGGCATCATTTCGGGCCGCCCTGGCAACCGCCCGGGCGTTGCTGATCGGCGTTAAACTATAATAATTGTTGAGGATGGTCGCCAGCGCGCGCGTTGCATAGGCCGGCGCATAGCTTGAATCGGTCTCGATCGCCGCGCTGGCCAGGGCCCGGGCGCGCTGAATGGTATCGGGCTGGCGCAGGCGGATCAGGTGCCGCGCCACCAACGTGTCGACATAGGCTTTCTTGGCCACCACGGCTGTCGCCGGGTCCGCAGCGCTGCGGGCTTGCGGGCCTGCACCCTCGTCCCGGCCAGTGAGCTTGTTGGCCAGCGCATCGGAAATATCGGCTTCGAGTTCCGCAAGATTATCGGCATCGCGGGTGAATTTCGCCGTCCACGCCTGTTCGCCTGAATTTGTATCGATCAACCGCACCGCCACCGTTATGCCGCCCCGCCCGGCGGCCGCCGCGCGCACGCGGCCCTCGACCAGCCAGGCAACGCCAAGCCGCTCGCGGGCAAATGCGGGATCGGCCTGCACGGCGCTGATCTGCGCGGTGGATGCGCGACCCAGAACGCGCAGCCCCGGCGCGGCGGCCAGCAGATCCAGTATTTCTTCCGACAGGGCCTGCGCGAAATGCGGGTCCAACCCAGCCGATGCCACTTCGGTGAACGGCAGCACCGCAACCAATTGCGGTTGTGGCGGTGCCGCGACGGCCGGCACGGGTTGCGGCGGCACAGCGCCCGGCCCGCCCAGACGGCGCTGTCGCCAAGCAGCCAGTGCGCCGCCCACGAGATCGAGCATCATCGGATCGCGGTTGTTGCCATCCCAGCCGGCCAGGTTCAGCGTCTGGGTCTGGCGAAATCCCAGCGGCGGCTCGGTCGCATCGATCCGGAATGGCAGCAATATCCCACGGTCGCGGCCAACCCCGGCTTCATCGCGCACCCAGTGCGACTGCCGCGCCGCTGCCGACCACAGCACGACAACGATTTCGGCGCGATCAAGCGCGGTTTCGATTTCGGCCGCAAACGCCGATCCGCCGGCAATATGACGATCCCACCACACGTCACAGCCGCACTTTTCGAAGGCAGCGGCTATGCTTTGGGCCTTCAGCGCATCCGCGTGGGCATAGCTGAGGAACACGGCCAGCCGCTGGCCTGGAGCAGCGGCGTCGCCTGATTGTTCGATACGATCAGTTGGCAACGGGTCCACCCGCAATGTCTAGCCGGTCCTGAGCCGGAATGACAGCGTGCAGCCGCAGCACGGCTGGCCGCTCTGCCCGGGCACTGCCGCTGCACATGGTCCGGCCGAATGCGCCGGATCTGCGCATTCGGCCGGACCATGCAAAACAGCGATCAAACCAGGATCAGGTTGGCAATGGGCAGCTTGGAGCGTTCAACCTTGGTCACTACGGCGGTACCGACAACGCCGCGCAGCTGGTTGGCTGCGGCATTGGCATCGTCTGAACCGCAACCATCAACCGGAAAGGATGCCACACTTTTCATGACGTGAATCATGCCGTCGTGCTGAACCACGAACACCGAATCGGTTGTGCCAACGTCCGCCATCATCAATCCCCGATGTCTGTTTTCAGTGCCCCGTCGATGCTGGAACAACAAAGATGATATTGGCAAGGTTCACCTTGTTGCGGTCCACCTGGGTCACGGCAGCTGCACCGACCATGCCCTGCAAATGATTGGCCGCAGCACAATCGTCTGCCGAGCCAGACCCATCAACCGGGAAGGATGCGACGCTCTTCATGACGTGGATTGCACCATCATGCTGAACCACATAGACCGAATCCGGTGAATCAGTGCTGTCTGTCATCGCTGCCCCCTAAAAAACCATGCCCAGGTTAACATTGGTACGTTAACGAGTCGACAGCCTAATTGGCTGGCATAGTCTGCGCGATCAGCCGGGCAGCAACCGGCGCTTCAAATACCAACC
>CAZHTW010000120.1:0-7946 GCA_964535865.1 uncultured Sandarakinorhabdus sp.
ACTCCACGGCCCGGCCAACACCCGGGACAGATCGAGCACCTTGACGCCGGCCAATGCAGCGGCGGCCGTGGGAAGAGGCATGGACATCCGCTTCGGGTAGCGCGAAACGAGAAACGGTGCCAGTCGCAAGCAACTGGCACCGCCCTAGCCCCCGACCGGGGTAAGCCATATTCGCCACCGACATTTGGCGAAAAGATCGCAAAAGTCAATCGCGGCCAAATCCGACTCTGGGGTTTTGCAAATGCAATGCTTGGCCGGGATTCAACGTGCCAGTTCAAACACTGCCGCCATGCCCTGGCCGCCACCAATACACATGGTTTCAAGACCATAACGCACATCGCGCCGGCGCATTTCGTGCAGCATGCTGGCCAGGATGCGACCGCCGGTCGCACCAATGGGGTGGCCAAGGCTGATGCCCGAACCATTGACGTTCAACCGGTCAGGATCATGCCAGCCCCAGCCCTTCAGCACGGCCAACACCTGCGGCGCGAAGGCTTCGTTCAGTTCCACCAGATCAATATCGCGCCAGCCGATTCGCAGCCGGGCAAACAGCCGTTCCACCGCTGGCACCGGGCCAATGCCCATCCGGGACGGGTCGCAGCCGGCCGCCGCCCAACCGGTCAGCCAGGCCATGGGGGTGAGGCCAAGGGGTTCCAGCAACTCTTCGGCCACCACCAGGCAGGCCGACGCACCATCATTCTGCTGGCTGGCGTTGCCGGCCGTCACCACGCCATCCTTCTCGATCGATCGCAGCAGGGCCAGGCTTTCCGGCGTGGCATCGGCGCGTATGCCTTCATCGGCCGCGAAGATGGTGGGCGGGCCCTTTTTCTGCGGGATTTCCACCGGCACCAGTTCATCGGCAAACTTGCCGTCGGCCCAGGCCTTGGCGGCCCGCTGGTGGCTTTGGGCAGCATAGGCGTCGCAGGCTTCCCGGCTGATGTCATAATCCCGCGCCAGATTGTTGGCGGTTTCGATCATGCCGGAAATCACGCCATAACGGCTGATCGGCTGGCTCATCACCCGGCCGCGCACCAGCCGGTCGTGCATGGTGGTGCTGCCCATGCGGGCGCCGTTGCGGTGATCGATGGAATAATATTCCACCTGGCTCATGCTCTCCACACCGCCGGCCACCACGATGTCAGCGGCGCCGGTCTGCACCCGCATCGCGGCATCCACCACGGCCTGCAGGCCGCTGCCACAACGCCGATCCAACGACACGCCGGGCACCGATTCAGGAAAGCCGGCGGCAAGCCACGACCAGCGCGCCACGCAGGGCGATTCGCCGTTGGGATAGCCGTGGGCGAACACCACATCATCCACCCGCTCAGGATCGATCTTCGTGCGTTCCATCAGGGCCTTCAGGATGATGGCTCCAAGTTCGCCGGCCGGAAAGCCGGCAAGGCTGCCGCCAAAACGGCCCACCCCGGTGCGGATCGGCGATACGATTGCTGCCCGGCGCATTGTCACACTCCCCGCATCATGGCTTTGGCGATGATGGTCTGCTGGATCTGGCTGGTGCCTTCATAAATCCTGAGCAGGCGCACATCGCGATAGAAACGTTCCACCTTGTATTCCGCCATGTAACCGGCGCCGCCGTGGATCTGCACCGCCTTGTCGGCGATGCGGCCCACCGCCTCGCTGGCGTGGAGCTTCAGCACCGAACATTCGCGATTGCTTGCCTGCTTGGCATCAAAGCGCGTTGCCGTGCGCTCCAACAGCGCCTCGGTGGTCAGCCGGTCCACCTCCATGTCGGCCAGCATGGCTTGCACCAGTTGGAAATCACCGATGCGCTGGCCGAACTGCTGGCGCTCCTGGGCATAGGCCAGGCTGGTTTCGATCATCCGGTCCGCCATGCCGAGTGCCACGGCGGCAATGTGGATGCGGCCGCGATCCAGCACCTTCATGGCAGTGCGAAACCCCTGGCCGGGCACGCCACCGATAATGTTGGCAGCCGGCACCAGCACATCGTCCAGGATCACGTCGCAGGTCTTGGCCCCACGCTGCCCCATCTTGCGATCAGGCTTGCCGAGCGAGATGCCGGGCAGATCCGCCGGCACGATGAAGGCGCTGATGCCGGCCGCACCTTTCACGCCGGCGTCGGTGCGGGCCATCAGCGTGAACACGGTGGCGCGCGGCGCGTTGGTGATATAGCGCTTGGTGCCGGTGATCCGATAGAAATCACCATCGCGCACCGCTTGGGCGCGCAAGGACGCGGCATCCGATCCTGCCCCCGGTTCGGTGAGCGCAAAGCTGGCAATCGCATCTCCTGTGGCGAACTTCGGCAGCCACTGCGCCTTCTGTTCGGCCGTGCCATCGATCATGATGCCCTGGCTGCCAATGCCAACGGTGGTGCCAATCAGGCTGCGGAAGGTGATGCTGGCCCGGCACAGGACACGCACCAGCTGGGCTTCCTCCGCCATCGTCAGGCCCAGGCCGCCAAATTCTTCCGGCACGCTCAGGCCAAACAGGCCCATCGCCTTGAATTCGGACACGATATCGGCGGGGATGTCATCGCCCTCCTCCACCGCGTCCTCAGCCGGGATCAGCCGTTCCTCGACATAACGGGCGAGCTGGTCTTTCAGCAGGCCAAAGGTTTCGGTGTCCATCGCGCTTCACCCCGCATTCGCTTGCATCGCCACCGTGCCGTCACAACGCAGCGCCTGCAAGCCATCATCACGCGCCGCCAGCGCGATCGGTTGCCCGGCGAACAACGGCGCCTGGGCACGAAAGGCGAATGATTTCGCCGGGCCGTGCCGCCGCTCCCACAGGCCAAGCAGTTGCGCGGCAACCAGTGGGCCGTGGACGACCAGCCCGGGGTAACCCTCCTCTGCTCCCGCATAGGCCATATCATAATGGATGCGGTGGGCGTTGGCGGTGGCGGCGGAGAACAGGAAAAGCTCCACCGGACCGGGCGTGAAGACGGCGTCGCCCGTTGGTGGCGCACTGGCGGGCATGGGCAGTGGCATGGGCGGGCCGTCGTCGCGCCACACGATGGTCTGCACCTCCTCCAGCGCCTTCTCGCCTTCCTGCCAGATCTCGATCCGCACCTGGCCCAGCAGCAAGGTGCCGGTCTTGCCTGTCTTGGGCACAAGGCTTTCCAGAACCCGCTTCTGCATGGCCGGCATGCCGGCGATCAGCGGGCGGTGAAAATGACAGTCTGCACTGGCAAACATGCGGCGCGGCAAGGAAACCGGCGGGAAAAAGCCGCCGCGCGCCGGGTGCCCATCGGCCCCACGCGGTCCTGGCGGAGGCAGAAACAACGCCAGATGGCCCAGCGGCGGCCAGCCCAGCGCTTCGGCATCCCACTTGAGCGCCTCGGCGAAGCGAAGCACATCGTGGCCGTGCAGCACGTCCTCACGCCATTCCGGCTTGCCACACCAGCCCTGCCAGTGGGCGAGATCGTCTGGAGTCATGCCACCAGCCCTTCGTCGTGCAGCCGGCCAATGGCGCCGCTGCCCAGGCCCAACACATCCGCCAGCACAGCATCGGTATCCGCGCCCAGCTGCGGCGCCGGCCACACCGCCCCGCGCGCCTCCCCTGCCAATGTCGCCGCCGGGCCGGCAGCCGGATAGGTGAGCCCGGACTTGTGCGTGATGGTCTGGAACTGCGGGTTGGCGGTGAACAGGCGGGCATCGCCGCGCACGGCCGCACCCAGCGTCTGATACGGCCCCCATGTCACGCCGGCGGCATCAAGCCGCGGCACCAGATCGGCCAGTGCTTGCCGCGCCATGGCGGCTTCAAACAGCGGGAACAGCAGCGCGCGATGGGTGAAGCGGGCGCCTTCGTCGGCGGTGAAATCGGCACCCGTGTGGGCTTCAACGGCCCCCACTTCAGCCTCCAACCCGAGGGCGGCCACCAGCCCACGCCATTGTTTGGGTGTGATCGCAACAAGATAGAGGCGCTGGCCATCGGCCGTGGCAAAATCCCGTCCGAACGCCCCGAACAGATCATTGCCCAGCCGGCCACGATCGCCGTGCAACAGTGCCTCGGCCGCAAAGCCCAGGTGCGACAGCGAAGTGGCGGCAAGATCAGACAGCGGCACCCGGATCTCCGCACCCTCGCGGGTTTGCCGGCGGCGGTGCAGCGCACTCACCATGGCAAAGGCCGCCCAACTGCCGCCGAGCAGATCCCATGCCGGCAACACGGCGTTGACCGGGCGGTCATCGCCCAACGGCCCCGTCATCGCCGGCACACCCACAGCGGCATTCACGGTGTAATCCAGCGCCGGCCTGCCATCGGCCCAGCCCATGATGCGCGCCGTGATGATGTCTGCCCGGCGGGCGGCCAGATTGGCGTGCGAAAGGAAGCCATCGACCGGAAAATTGGTCAGGAACAGGCCGGCTTCGTCCCCCGGTGCCGTCGCGAGCGCGACGGCCAGTTCGCGCCCCTCGGGCCGGGCCAGGTCAATCTGAATCGAGCATTTGGCCTTGTTCAGCCCCTCCCAATAGAGGCTGTCGCCACCATCACTCAGCGGCCAGCGCCGATAATCTGGGCCGCCGCCAATCTGGTCGATGCGGATGACCTGCGCCCCCATCTGCGCCAGATACAGGCCACCGGTGGGCCCGGCCACAAAGGCCGCCGCTTCCACCACGCGCAAGCCGGAGAGGAGCTGGTACATCAGCCCCTCCCCTGCTTTGCCATCACATGCGCTCGATGATGATGGCGGGTGCCATGCCGCCAGCGGCGCACATCGTCACCAGCCCGCGCTTCAGGTCGCGGCGTTCCAGCTCATCCAGCACCGTGCCGATCAGCATCGATCCGGTGGCGCCGATCGGGTGGCCCAGCGCGATGGCGCCGCCGTTCACATTCACCTTGTCGCGATCAAGCTTGAGGTCACGGATGAATTTTTCTGCAACCACGGCAAAGGCTTCGTTGATCTCCCACAGATCGATGTCGTCCACTGTCAGGCCGGCCTTGGCCAGCACCTTGCGGGCGGCCGGCACCGGCGCGTTCAGCATCAGCGTTGGGCAATCGCCCATGTTGGCCATCGTCACGACGCGGGCGCGCGGCTTCAGGCCGTTCTTTTCCGCATAGGCCTTGCTGGCCAGCAGCACGGCGGCCGCACCATCGACCACGCCCGACGAGTTGCCGGCATGGTGCATATGTTCGATCTTCAGATCGGGATATTTGGCGTTGATCAGCTTGCGGAAGGTGGTGCCGGCGGCATCAAGCGGCATGTCGGCAATCTTGGTGAAGCTCGGCTCCAGCGCTGACAGGCCTTCCATCGTGGTTTGCGGGCGCGGAAACTCCTCATGGTCAAGCGCCAGCGTGCCGTCCTCGCGGTAAACCGGGATCACGCTCTTGGAAAAACGGCCTTCGGCAATGGCTTGTGCAGCGCGCTTCTGGCTTTCAAGGCCCAGCGCATCCACATCGGCGCGGCTGATACCTTCCATGCTGGCGATGGCATCGCCGCACACGCCCTGGTGGCTTTGCGGGTGGTGGCGCTGCAGCCGGGTGTTGCCGCTGCCCATCATCATCGGCGCCAGGCCGGCGGCGCGCTCTTCGGCGGCCATGGTGGCGGTATAGCTCATCATCTCGGTGCCGCCGGCGATCAGCAGGTCCTCCATGCCGCTCATGATCTGGGCGGCGGCCAGGTTGACGCTGGTGATGCCACCACCGCAGAAGCGGTCCAGCGTCATGCCGCTGGCCTTCAGGTCATAGCCAGCATCCAGCGCCGCCATCCGGCCCAGATCGCCGCCCTGGCGGCCCTTCTGGGTGGAGGTTGACCAGATGATATCATCAACTTCGGCCGTATTCAGATGGTTACGCTCTGCAACCGCCTTCAGCACGGCCGCAGCCAGATGCTGGGGGTGCATATCGGCAAGGGCGCCCTTGCCCACCTTGCCAATGCCACGCGGCGTGCGGACGGTATCGATGATATAGGCTTCGGCCATTGCAATTCTCCCTGGTGGAACGCGCGCACCCTACGCCTGTGGGGGCCCGCGTCGATTGCGGTTTTTGCCAGCCCTAATAGCTTTTGGGCAGGCCCAGCACATGCTCGGCAACATAGGCCAGGATCAGGTTGGTCGATATCGGCGCCACCTGATAAAGCCGTGTTTCCCGATACTTGCGCTCAATGTCATATTCGGCGGCAAAGGCGAAACCGCCCAGAGTCTGCATCGCCGCCTCACCCGCCTGCCAGCTGGCCTCGGCCGCCAGCAGCTTGGCCATGTTGGCCTCCGCCCCGGCCACAGCGCCGCTTTCATACTGCCGGCAGGCCTCCGCCACCATCAGCCTGGCCGCCGTCAGCCGGGCATGGGCCATGGCCAGCGGGAACTGGATGCCCTGATTCTGCCCGATCGGCCGGCCAAACACCTGGCGTTCCTTGGCATAAGCCGTTGCTCGATCAAGAAAAAACCGTCCATCGCCCAGGCATTCCGCCGCGATCAGGATACGCTCGGCATTCATGCCCGACAGGATATAGCGGAAGCCCTGCCCCTCCTCCCCGATGCGGTTGGCGGCGGGGATGCGCACATTGTCGAAAAACACCGCAGTTGTGCCATGATTCATCATGGTTTCAATGGGTTGGATCGAAAGCCCCGGGCAATCGCGCATGTCCAGCAGGAACACCGACAGCCCTTCGGTGCGCTTGGCCACCTGGTCCTTGGGCGTGGTGCGGGCCAGCAGCACCATCAGATCGCTTTGCGCCGCCCGGCTGGTCCAGATTTTTTGACCGTTTATCAGATAGTTATCGCCATCGCGCACCGCCGTGGTGCGCAAGGACAGCGTGTCGCTGCCCGATGTCGGCTCGGTCACGCCAAAGGCCTGCAGGCGCAGCTCGCCGCGGGCAACTGCCGGCAAATATTGGGCTTTTTGCGCTTCGGTGCCATGGCGCAGCAGGGTGCCCATCACATACATCTGCGCATGCGCCGCCGCGCCATTGCCGCCGCTGGCGTGGATCTCCTCCAGGATCGCACAGGCCGCCGAAAGCGGCAGGCCCGATCCGCCATAGCCTTCCGGAATCAACGCCGCCAGCCAGCCTTCGCGCGTCAATGCCTCCACAAATTCAATGGGATAGGCGCTGTCCTTGTCCTTCGCCCGCCAATAATCACCGGGGAAATCCCCGCAAAGTTTCGCCACCGCGGCGCGAATGTCGGCCCAATCCTGCATGGCGGCATCAGGCCCCAAGCGCCCGCCCGCCGCAAGCCCCCCGGATGATCAGTATTGCCTGTCCGCCCATCACCGGGCAGCGTGGCCGCCATGGACGCCCTGCCCCGCCTGCTCGACTGGTTGCGCCCCCAACTTGGCGCCCGCCCCTTCGTGCTCGGCCTGGCCGGGGCGCAGGGCAGCGGCAAATCCACCCTGGCTGCGAAAATCGCGGAAAACATAGGCGCCGGTGGCCAAAATCCGGGCAGCGGTGGCCAAAACGCCGGGGCCGGTGGCCAAAACGCCGGCGCGGGTGACAGTATTGCCGCCGCTGTCTCCATCGACGATTTTTACCTGCCAAAATCCCGCCGCCAGGCCCTGGCTAGCTGCGTCCACCCCCTCCTCGCCACCCGCGGGCCGCCGGGCACGCATGATCTGCCGCTGCTGCATGAAGTGCTGTCCCGCATTCGCGCCGGCCGCCCCGTCGCCCTGCCGGTGTTCGACAAATTGGCCGACGATCGCCTGCCGCCGCAACACTGGCGGCGCTTTCAACGGATAGACCTGCTCATCCTGGAAGGCTGGTGCATCGGCCTGCGCCCGCAACCCGCCAGCGCCCTCGCCCACCCGATCAACTCCCTCGAAGCCGCCGAAGACCCAGACGCCCGCTGGCGCACCCACATCAACCAGGCCCTCGCCGGCCCCTACCCCCAGGCATGGAACCGCCTCGACGCCCTCGCCCTCCTCGCCGCCCCCAATTGGGACACCGTCCCGATCTGGCGCGGGGAGCAGGAAGCCGCCCTCACCCGCGCCACCGGCCGAACCGGCATGGACACCCCCACCCTCACCCGCTTCTGCGCCCA
>CAZHTW010000121.1:0-7903 GCA_964535865.1 uncultured Sandarakinorhabdus sp.
CATCGAGAATTTCAAGCCGCTGCGCGCCGAAGTGCTGGCCGCCGGCCGCACGCTGGAATCAGACACGGACACCGAAGTCGTTGCCCATCTGATCGAACTGGCGCTGGCCGCCGGCGCCACGCCCGATGCCGCCGTGGCGCAAACCCTGAAACGCCTGCACGGTGCGTTCAGTTTTGCCATATTGTTCAAATCCCACCCGGATGTGCTTTATGGTGCCCGGCGCGGTTCGCCGCTGGTGGTGGGGCAAGGCCAGGGCGAAATGTTCCTGGGATCGGATGCACTGGGCCTGGCGCCCTTCACCAACCGCATCTGTTATCTGGAGGAAGGCGACTGGGTGCGCCTGTCGCACAGCGGCGCGGTGATCTTTGATGGCGATGACCAGCCGGTCAATCGCCCCTTTGTCACCTCGTCCGCCAGCGCGGCGGTGATGGAAAAGGGCAATCACCGCCATTACATGGAAAAGGAAATCCACGAACAGCCGATCGTGGTGGCGCAAACGCTGGGCGCCTATATCGATCCGCTGGCCGAAACCGTGGCCCTGCCCAGCGCCCTGCCCTTTGATCTGGCCGATGTGAAGCGGGTTCAGATTGTCGCCTGCGGCACGGCGCTGCTGGCCGGCCAGGTCGCATCCTATTGGATCGAAAGCCTGGCGCGGGTGCCGGTCGCCATCGAAAATGCCTCCGAATATCGCTATCGCGATCCGGTCTATGAACCGGGCGGCCTGTGCCTGTTCATCAGCCAGTCGGGCGAAACCGCCGACACGCTGGCCGCGCTGCGCCATGCCGCCACGGGCGGCCAGATGGTGGCGGCGGTGGTGAATGTCGACAGTTCCACCATGGCGCGCGAAGCCCAGTTGCTGCTGCCCACCCACGCCGGGCCGGAAGTGGGGGTGGCCTCCACAAAGGCCTTCACCTGCCAGCTGGCGGTGCTTGCCGCCTTTGCCATCGCGCTGGGCAAGGCCAAGGGCCGGATCGATGCCGCCGAAGAGGCGCGATTGGTCCATCTGCTCACCGAAGTGCCGGCGGCGATGAATGCGGCGCTGAAGGGTGAGGATGCCATTGCCGCCATGGCCCCCACCCTCGCCAAGGCGCGCGACATATTGTATATCGGACGCGGTCCTGATTATCCGATGGCGCTGGAAGGCGCGCTGAAGCTGAAGGAAATCAGCTATATCCACGCCGAAGGTTATGCCGCGGGCGAGCTGAAGCATGGCCCCATCGCCCTGATCGATGAACATGTGCCGGTGATCGTCATCGCGCCATCGGGCCCGCGCTTTGAAAAGACCATTTCCAACTGTCAGGAAGTGATGGCGCGCGGCGGCCGGGTCGTGCTGATTTCCGATGCTCCGGGCATTGCCGGCCATGGGCAGGGCACCATGGCCAGCATCACCCTGCCGCTGGTCGATCCGTTCATCAGCCCGCTGGTCACCGCCATCCCGGTGCAGTTGCTGGCCTATCATGTTGCCCTGGCCAAGGGCACCGATGTCGATCAGCCGCGCAACCTGGCCAAATCGGTGACGGTGGAATAGCGCCCGGTCGCGCGGCCGGGCCTGTGCGGATTTTCAAAGAACGTCCGCAATATAGCGCAAAGGCCGACCTGTAGGACAGGATGCCATCCAAACCCCTGAATAATCATGTATTTTTCAGGTGCTTGGGAGGGCGGCGGCCCCATCAGCCGGCACTTTGATGGATTCGCGTGGCACTGTGCTGGCCGGAAACCGCGAAAATCCGGGCGCCGTGGCCAGGCTGGTGGCCAAAATCCGGGCATCGGTGGCCAAATTTGCCGGCCGGGTGCGCGCCCACCCGGTCGCGGTGGTCGCCGTCCGGCTCAGCGCTTCAGCCGCGCCGCATAGGTCTTGCGGAACTTGGCCAGCTTGGGTCCGACGACGGCAACGCAATAACCGTTCCGTGTGCCGTTGGTTTCATAATAACGCTGGTGATAGGCTTCGGCCGGCCACCACGGCGCGTTGGGTTCGATCGTCGTCACGATCGGCGCATCCCAACTGGCCTGGTTGCGCGCGATGGCGGCTTCGGCTTCGGCGGCCTGCACGCCATTTTGCGGGAACAGCGCCGAACGATATTGGGTGCCAACATCATTGCCCTGCCGGTTCAGCGTGGTCGGATCATGGGTGTGGAAAAAGATGTCGAGAATTTCCGGAAAGGAAATTTCACTATTGTTAAAGACAATGCGCACCGCTTCGGCATGGCCGGTGCGACCGGAACAGACTTGTTCGTAGGTGGGGTTGGCCGTCTGGCCACCGATATAGCCGGACTCGACCGACTCTATGCCGCGCAAATCGTTAAAAACCGCCTCGGTGCACCAGAAGCACCCACCGGCAATGATCGCAACCTGATGATCCATTTCACCCTCAACATTATTTTTCTCTTGCCATGTTTCAGGCAAGTGACAATCCTTGCGTCTGGATAGGCCGTGTATTGGCCGGTCGGCAAGGGGCAGCGCCGGCCAATTCACCACCGCAAACTGTTTTTTGCGGCAGAAGGGGCGTTGCGTATGAAGAATCCTGGCCGCGTGGGCAGCTTTGCCGACGTGCAATCCTTTGTCCGTTCAGTGCGGGATGCCCCATCGCTGACCGATATCGGGTTGGTGCTGAAGGATGCGACGCGCAGCCTGCAGTTTGATCATTATGCCCTGGCCCAACGCATTTCATCAAACCGGCTCGGCACACTGCGGCTCAGCGATTTTCCCGATCATTGGGTGGCTCAACTGGCCGATGAAGCCCGGATCGCCGACGATCCGGTGCTGTTGGCCAGCAGCCGCCAGGTCACGCCCTTTGCCTGGAGCACCCTGCCCGCCCTGGTGCCGATGACCGGGCGCCACCGCGCCTATATGGCCGCGGCGCGCAGTGCCGGGCTGAACGATGGGTTCACCGTGCCCATCCATATTCCCGGCCAGGCATCGGGCCTGGTCAGCTTTGTGATCGGCGGCACGGGCGATCTGCCCAACGACACCCTGCCGGCGGCGCATTATCTGGCCTGTTTTGCCTTTGAGGCGGCGCGGCGGTTGCGGCTGTCGGAACAGGGCGGCGATGAACAGCAGACCCGGCTGACGCAGCGCCAGCTGGATTGCCTGGTGCTGGCGGCGCGCGGCAAATCCAACTGGGTTGCCGGCCAGCTGCTGGGCCTGTCTGCCGGCACGGTGCACAAATATCTTGAGGCGGCCAAACAGCGTTACGGCGTGTCCAGCCGCACCGAGCTGGTGGTGCGCGCCCTGTATGATGGCCATCTCAACTTTGCCGATGTGATGGGTGACAGGCCGGCAGACGGCTGATAAGCCTTTGCGCCAACAGGCAGGCGCAGCCGATCACAGGGGCCCGCACTGCCGGCAGCATGGGGTGGATGTGAATGGCCGATTCCGAAGCGCCCGGCGCTGAACCCGCAGGCAAGGTGCCCGCCGTTGGCGGCCCCTATGCCTGGTATGTGCTCGCCCTTCTGGTGCTGGTCTATGTCTTCAACTTCATCGATCGCCAGATCCTGTCGATCCTGGCCGAAGACATAAAGCGCGATCTCGATCTCACCGATGCCCAGCTGGGTTTTCTCTATGGCACGGCGTTTGCGGTGTTTTACGCGCTGTTCGGCGTGCCGATCGGCCGGCTGGCCGACAATTGGGTGCGCACGCGGCTGCTCAGCCTGGGCCTGACCTTGTGGTCGGGGATGACGGCGCTGTCGGGCCTGTCGGGCAGCTTTGCGCAATTGTCGCTGGCGCGCGTCGGCGTGGGCGTGGGCGAGGCAACGGCCGGGCCTTCGGCCTATTCGATGATTTCCGATTGGTTCCCCAAGGCGCGGCGGGCCACGGCGCTCTCCATCTATGCCGCCGGCCTGTATCTGGGCGGCGGTGTCTCGCTGCTGATCGGCGCGGTGGTGGTGCAGGGCTGGAACAGCGCCTTTCCCGGCGGCGGCCCACTGGGGCTGGTGGGCTGGCAGGCGGCGTTCATGGCGGTGGGCATCCCCGGCCTGTTGCTGGCACTGTGGGTGGCCACATTGATCGAGCCGATCCGCGGCCGCGCCGATGGCTTGGCCGCACCGGTGCCGATGCCGGGCAAAACCATCATCCGCAACTTCCTCGCCGATCTCGCCAGCGTCATCCCGCCGCTCACCCTCATCAACATGGCCCTGCTCGGCCGGCGCGCGCTGCTGGAAAACATCGCCGCGCTGGCGCTGGTGGCCGGGCTGGTGGCCAGCCTGGTGCACCTCACCGGCGAGATCCCGCAATTTCTGGCCGTGGGCACCGGGCTGTACGCGGTGATCAGCTGGGCGCAATCGATCAAGCGGCGCGACAAGCCAACCTATGAGATGATCTGGGGCACGCCGGCCTTTGTGCTGACCATCCTGGGCTTTGGCAGCATCAGCTTTGTTGGTTATTCCGTCGGCTTCTGGGCGGCGCCCTATGCCATGCGCACCTTTGTCGAACCGATGCTGGCCAGCGGGGCGCCGGTGCCCTGGTATGGCACCCGCGAAGCCGTGGCCTTCATCCTGGGCGGCGGCGGCGCGCTGGGCGGTTTCACCGGCACCATCCTGGGCGGCGTGATCGGCGACTGGGCAAAGCAGCGCCACCCATCGGGCCGCATCATGGTCGGCGCGCTCGCCACGCTGGTGCCGGCGCCCTTCATCTGGCTGCAATATACCACCGGCGATCTGGGCATGTTCTTCCTGTGCTTTGCGCCCACCACGGTGTTTGGTTCCATGTATGTGGGCGTGGCGGCGGCCACCACGCAGGATCTGGTGATGCCGCGCATGCGCGGGGCCGCCACCGCCACCTTCTTCATCGGCACCACGCTGTTCGGCCTGGGCCTGGGGCCGTGGTTCACCGGTTTTGTGTCAAAGCTCAGCGGCAATCTTGGCACCGGCGTGCTGGCGCTGCTGCTGATGGCGCCGTTCACCATCGTCGCCCTTTACTTCGTCTATCGCCTGCTGCCGCTGGCCGAATCCAGCCGTCTTGATCGCGCCCGCGCTGCGGGCGAAGCCATCTGAAGGAACCCCCATGAAGATCGAACATCTGTTCAGTGTCGCCGGCAAGGTGGCGGTGGTCACCGGCGGCAGCCGCGGCATTGGCGAGATGATCGCCCGCGCCCTGGTTGAAAATGGCGCGCGCGTGATCATCACCAGCCGCAAGATCAGCGATTGCGAGAGCCTGGCCGCCCAACTGGGCCCGGCCTGCACCGCCATCCCCGCCGACCTGTCGCAAATGGCCGAGATCGAACGCTTTGCCGCCGCCGTTGCCGCCATCACACCCAAGGTTGACATACTGTTCAACAACGCCGGCGCCTCATGGGGTGCAGGCTTTGACGAGTTCCCCGAATCCGGCTGGGACAAGGTGATGGACATCAATGTGAAATCGGTGTTCTTCCTGACCCAGAAGATCACGCCGCTGCTGGAGGCCGCTGCCGGCCCCGGCAATCTGGCCAAGGTGATCAACATCGGCTCCATCGATGGCCAGCACGTCTCCGATCTGGAAACCTACAGCTATGCCGCGTCCAAGGCCGGCGTGCTGCACATGACGCGGATGATGGCCAAGTTCCTGGCCAAGCGGCACATCGCCGTGAACGCCATCGCGCCGGGCTTCTTCCCCTCCAAGATGACCGCGGCCATTGCCGAGGAGTTCCGCGAGGCCTTCCGTGCCGCGACGCCGATGCAGCGCTGGGGCACCCCGGATGACATGGCCGGCGTGGCGCTGTTCCTGTCCAGCCGGGCCAGCGATTTCCTGTGCGGCAGCGTGATCACCGTTGACGGCGGCTACGCCACCACGGTTTGAAATCGCCGCGGAAATCGGCGCGGAAATCGGTGCGACATGGGGGAAATACCGGTGGCGCGCGATTTCCAAATGGCGCAATGAATGCGCGATGAGGCCGTCGCTGTCGCACTGGGGCAGTGGTGCGCGCGCCATCTGAAGCGAGGCTGGATCGTGAAGAAGATTGAAGCTGTCATCAAGCCGTTCAAGCTGGATGAGGTGAAGGAGGCGCTGCACGAGGTTGGCGCGTCCGGCATCACCGTGACCGAAGCCAAGGGCTTTGGCCGGCAAAAGGGCCATACCGAATTGTATCGCGGTGCCGAATATGTGGTGGATTTCCTGCCCAAGGTGAAGCTGGAGGTTGTTGTGGACGACGACCAGGTGGAACGGGTGGTGGAAGCGATCACCAACGCGGCACGCACCGGGCGCATTGGCGATGGCAAGATCTTCGTGTCCCCCATCGAGATGGCCGTGCGCATCCGCACCGGCGAGCGCGACAGCGACGCGATCTGAATTTCAAACCACCAACCACCAAGAAACGATAAGGGACGATCCGATGACCACGGCTGCTGATGTTCTGGCACTGATCAAGGAGAAGGAGATCGAGTGGGTTGACCTGCGCTTCACCGATCCCAAGGGCAAATGGCAGCACCTGACCATGGTTTCGGGTGTGATCGATGAAGACATGCTGACCGATGGGTTCATGTTCGACGGGTCGTCGATCGAAGGCTGGAAGGCGATCAACGAAAGCGACATGATCCTGATGCCGGATCTGGATGCGACCTATATCGATCCCTTCTCCGCCACCCCGATGCTGATCCTGGTGTGCGATGTGGTGGAACCCTCCACCGGCCAGCTCTACAGCCGCGACCCGCGCTCCACGGCCAAGCGCGGCGAAGCCTATCTGAAGACCACCGGCATCGGCGACACGGTCTATGTTGGCCCGGAAGCCGAATTCTTCGTGTTTGACGATGTGCGCTTTGGTCTGGGGTATAACGAAGGCTTCTTCCACCTCGATGATATCGAGCTGCCGACCAACAGCGGCCGTTCCTATGAGCAGGGCAACATGGCCCACCGGCCACGCGCCAAGGGCGGTTATTTCCCGGTCGCCCCGGTGGACAGCGCGGTTGATCTGCGTGCCGAAATGGTCGCCACAATGCTGGAAATGGGCCTGCCGTGCGACAAGCACCACCATGAAGTGGCCAGCGCCCAGCACGAGCTGGGCCTGACCTTCGGCAAGCTGGTGGAAACCGCTGACCGCATGCAGGTGTACAAATATGTCGTGCACCAGGTGGCGCACGCCTATGGCAAGACCGCGACGTTCATGCCCAAGCCGATCAAGGACGACAACGGCAGCGGCATGCACACCCATCTTTCGATCTGGAACGGCAAGACCCCGCTGTTTGCCGGCGATCAATATGCCGGCCTCAGCGAAATGGCGCTGTTCTTCATCGGCGGCATCATCAAGCACGCCAAGGCCTGCAACGCCTTCACCAACCCCAGCACCAACAGCTACAAGCGGCTGGTGCCGGGCTTTGAGGCGCCGGTGCTGCTGGCCTATTCCAGCCGCAACCGTTCCGCCTCGTGCCGCATCCCCTATGGCACTGGCACCAAGTCCAAGCGGGTGGAAGTGCGCTTCCCCGATGCCACCGCCAACCCCTATCTGGCCTATACCGCGCTGCTGATGGCCGGCCTGGACGGCATCGAGAACCGCATCCACCCTGGTCCTGCCATGGACAAGAATCTCTATGACCTGCCGCCGCGCGAACTGAAGAAGGTGCCGACCGTGTGCGCGTCGCTGCGTGAAGCCCTGGCCGCGCTCGACAAGAGCCGGGCGGTGTTCACCAAGGGCGGCGTGTTCACCGATGATCAGATCGATTCCTATATCGAGCTGAAGATGCACGAAGTGCTGCGTTGGGAAATGACCCCGGCGCCGGTTGAGTTTGATATGTATTACAGCGCGTAAGCGGCGTGTGGGGAGTGCGCAGCACTCCCCACCGACTCGCGTCGCGCTCGGACGGCGAGCGAAAAAGGCGGCCCTCGGGCCGCCTTTTTTGACTCGTCCGACGGCGTGGCTCCGCCACGCTCTTCCTTTCTGCCACTTCGCTTTTCTTCCGTCCGACCAGCCCAGCACGGTCTCGGCGGCTCCGCCGCCGGC
>CAZHTW010000122.1:0-7886 GCA_964535865.1 uncultured Sandarakinorhabdus sp.
GCCGCTGGCCAGTTGAAGCCGCATGTGTCGCGCCATTTCAGCCTGGATGAAGGTCCGCAGGCCATCCGCTGGATGATGGACAGGAAGGCGCTGGGCAAGATCGTGCTGACCATCTGAACGGCAGCAATTTCGGGGGGAAACAGGCCATGGCTTTGCGAGACGTCTATCCGCTGTATGTGGCCAACCGGCCGGAACAGCCCAACAGCGATCTGGTGGTGACCGACAAGTTCACCGGCCTGCCCGCCACCCGGGTGGCACAGGCCGATGCCGCCACGATCGATCGCGCCATCGCTGCCGCCGTGGCCGCCGCCGCGCCGATGGCCGCCATGGCCAGTTTCGAACGCCAGGCGGTGCTGGCGCATTGCGTGACGCGCTTTACCGAGCGGTTTGATGAACTGGCCCATGCCCTGTGCATCGAAGCCGGTAAGCCGATCCGCGATGCGCGCGGCGAAGTGGGCCGCCTGATCGACACCTTCCGCATTGCCGCCGAGGAAAGCGTGCGGCTGTGCGGCGAGGTGCAGCCGCTCGATATTTCGGCGCGGGCCAAGGGCTATCAGGGGATGTGGAAGCGCGTGCCGATCGGGCCGTGCAGCTTCATCAGCCCGTTCAACTTCCCGCTCAATCTGGCGGCGCACAAGATTGCCCCGGCCATCGCCGTGGGCTGCCCGTTCGTGATGAAGCCGGCCAGCCGCACGCCGCTGGGCGCGATCATCATCGGCGAGGTGCTGGCTGAAACCAATCTGCCGGAAGGCGCCTTTTCCATCCTGCCGGCCAGCCGCGACGGCGCCGATCTGTTCACCACCGATGACCGGCTGAAACTGCTCAGCTTCACCGGGTCGCCCGATGTGGGCTGGGATCTGAAGGCCCGGGCCGGCAAGAAGAAGGTGGTGCTGGAACTGGGCGGCAATGCCGCGGTGATCATCATGCCGGATGCCGATCTGGATGATGCCGCCGATCGCACGGTGTTCGGCGCCTTTTACCAATCGGGCCAAAGCTGCATCGGGGTGCAGCGCATATTGGTGCATGATGCGATCTATGATGCGTTCAAGGCCAAGCTGGTGGAGCGCACCGCCAGGTTGATCGCCGGCGATCCCCGCGAAGAAGCCACCTTCGTGGGGCCGATGATCGACGTGAAGGAAGCCGCCCGGCTGGACAATTGGATTCAGGAGGCCGTGGCCGGCGGCGCAACGCTGCTCTGCGGCGGCCAGCGCGAGGGCGCGATGCTGGCGGCGACGCTGCTGGAAGATGTGCCGACATCGGCCAAGCTCAACACCGAGGAGGCGTTCGGGCCGGTGGCGTTTTTCGCGCGGTTCAGCAGCTTCGAACAGGCGCTTGACATGGTCAACGAAAGCAAGTTCGGCCTGCAGGCCGGCATCTTCACCCGCGATCTGTTCGAGATGCTGAAAGCCTGGGATCATCTGGATGTGGGCGGCGTGGTGATCAACGATGTGCCAAGCTATCGCGTCGACAACATGCCTTATGGCGGCGTGAAGGATTCAGGTCTGGGCCGCGAAGGCGTGCGCTTTGCCATGGAAGACATGACCGAGATCCGGAACCTGGTGATCCGCCGCCGGCCGCAGGATCTGTGAGGCGCACTCACTGCGGGTTCATCGGCCGGGCGCTACTTCCAAGCGCCCGCCCACCCTGCTAGGGAAGCCCAATGTCCCGGATCAACCGCTCTGCCCTTGTCTCGCTGCTGGTGCTTGCCGTTCTGTCTGGCTGCGCCAGCGGGCGCGGCGGCAAGGGCAAGAAGGATCAGCGTTATATCGCGCAGGATGTGGAAACCCTCTACACCGCCGCCAAGCAGACGCTGGACCGCCGGCAATATCGCCTGGCCGCCGCCCAGTTCGACGAGGTGGAGCGCCAGCACCCCTATAGCGTGTGGGCCCGGCGGGCACAGTTGATGAGCAGCTTCAGCTATTTCGTGTCGGGCGAATATGCCGAATCGATCAGCGCGTCGCAGCGTTTCCTGTCGCTGCATCCCGGCAGCCGGGAAGCGCCCTATGCCTATTACATGGTGGCCTTGAGCTATTACAACCAGATCATGGCGGTGGGGAAGGATCAGAAGATCACCCAGCAGGCGCTGGATGCGCTGGGCGAGCTGGTGCGGCGTTATCCCAACACCGATTTTGCCGCCGATGCCCGGTTGAAGATCGATCTGGCGCGCGATCATCTGGCCGGCAAGGAAATGGACATCGGCCGATTCTATCAGCACCAGGGCCTGTATCTGGCGGCGATCACCCGGTTCCGCACCGTGATCGACAAATATGACACCACCAGCCATGCGCCCGAAGCGCTGCACCGGCTGGTCGAATCCTATCTGGCAATGGGCATCCCGGAGGAGGCGGTGAAATCGGCCGCCGTGCTGGGCAATAATTATCCCGGCTCCAAATGGTATGACCGCAGTTACAAGCTGGTGGCGCGCTGGGTGCCGGACGCGCCGAAGAAGGCGAGCTGATGCTGATCCCGGCCACCCTGATCACCGCCGGCCTGCTGGGCCTGGTGTTTCTGGCGTTGACCATCCGGGTGGTCGGCCGCCGCGTGTCGGGCAAGATCATGATCGGCGATGGCGGTGACCAACAGATGCTGGAGCGCATCCGCGCCCACGCCAATTTCACCGAGCATGTGCCGCTGTCACTGATCCTGATGGGCGGCATCGAATTGACGGCGGGCCATGGATCATTGTGGTTGTGGGGCACCGGCGCGGCGCTGGTGCTGGCCCGCATCGCCCACGCCATCGGCATGAGCCGGCCGGCGCCCAACCCGTTCCGCGCCGCCGGCGCGCTGATCAGCTGGGCGATCATCCTTGGGCTGAGCCTGTGGGCGCTGTGGCTGGGCGTGATGCCACCGCCGTCGCCGCACGATTTTGTCTAATTATTAACCCAGCATCCGGTCTGACACATAGGCATTGGCCTGGCGCTCGCGGCCAAAGGTGCTCATCGGGCCGTGGCCGGGGACGAAGGCGGTTTCATTGCCCAGCGGCCACAGCTTGGTGGTGATCGCCGTCACCAGATCATTGTAATTGCCCTTGGGAAAATCGGTGCGGCCAATGCTGCCCTGGAACAGCACGTCGCCCACGATGGCCAGCTGCGACGGCGCGTGGTGGAACACCACATGGCCGGGCGTGTGGCCGGGGCAGTGATAGACATCCAGCACCAGTTCGCCCACCGTCACCTGATCGCCATCAAACAGCCAGCGATCCGGCGTGAAGGCCGTTGCACCCGCCACGCCATAGGCCGCGCCCTGGGCCGGGTTCATGTCGATCCAGAACTTGTCATCCGGGTGGGGGCCTTCGATCGGCACGCCCAGTTGCTCCGCCAGCACGCCGGTGAGGCCGCAATGATCGATATGGCCGTGGGTGACGAGCAGTTTCTCGATGGTCACGCCATGATCGGCCGCCACCTGCTTCAACCGATCGAGGTCGCCGCCCGGATCGGTGAAGGCACCGCGCATGGTCTTGGTGCACCACAGCAAGGTGCAATTCTGCTGCAACGGGGTGACCGGCACGATGACGGCGGCGAGCGGCGGCTTGCTGTTCATGGCCCCCTGCATGGCAAAGCCATCGGTTCGGCGCAAGCCATGCCGGATTGCGCTTCTGTAATGATACGGGATTGCCCCGGCCTGTTAGCGTGTGCAGCATCAGGTTTGGAGACGTGAGCGGATGAAGGAAAACAACAGCCTGCTGGCCAGTTGGCGGCAGGATGTGCCGGCTTCGATCGTCGTGGCGCTGGTGGCGCTGCCCCTGTGTCTGGGTGTGGCGCTGGCATCGGGTGCGCCGTTGATGTCGGGGCTGGTTGCCGGCATCGTTGGCGGCATCGTGGTCGGCGCGGCCAGCCGGTCTGCGCTGTCGGTCTCCGGCCCGGCGGCGGGGCTCACCACCATCGTGCTCGCGGCCATCACCAGCCTGCCCAGTTTCGAAGCCTTTCTGCTCAGCGTGTGCCTGGCCGGGGTGCTCCAGATGCTGTTTGCCGCCAGCCGCGGCGGGGTGATTGCCGAATTCGTGCCCGGCGCGGTGATCACCGGCATGCTGGCCGCCATCGGCCTGATCCTGATCCTCAAGCAATTGCCGCATGCCGTGGGCTATGATGGCGATCCCGAAGGCGATTTCGGCTTTTTCCAGCGCGATGGTGACAACACCCTCACCGCGCTCACGCACATGCTGTCGAATGATTTCCTCTGGGGCGCGGCGATCATCGCGGTGGTCAGCCTGGGCTTCCTGTTCTGGTGGGACAAGGCCCGGCCCAAGGATGGGCCATTGAAGCTGTTGCCCGGCCCGCTGGTGGTGGTGCTGTTTGGCGTGGGCGCCAATGCCGGGTTCCAGGCCTTTGCGCCCGATCTCGCCATTGCCACCACCCATCTGGTGCAGGTGCCGGTGTCGGCCACGCCGCTGGCGCTGGTGGACCAGGTGCGGCTGCCGGATTTTGCCGCCATCACCAATGTCAAGGTGTGGACGGTGGCGCTCACGCTCGCCATCGTTGCCAGCCTGGAATCGCTGCTCAGCGTGAAGGCGGTGGACGAGCTTGATCCCAAGCGCCGGGTGACCGACAAGAATCGCGAGTTGCTGGCGCAGGGCACCGGCAATCTGGTTTCCGGCCTGTTGGGCGGCCTGCCAGTCACATCGGTGATCGTGCGATCATCGGCCAATGTCGAATCGGCGGCCGATTCGCGGCTGTCCACGATCCTGCACGGGCTGTGGCTGCTGCTGGGCCTGGCGCTGGTGCCGGTGCTGCTCAACCTCATTCCGCTGTCGGCCCTGGCGGCGGTGCTGATCGCCACGGGGTATAAACTGGCCAAGCCGGCGCTGTTCATCCAGCGGTGGCGGCAGGGCATGAGCCAGTTCATCCCCTTTGTCATCACCGTGGCGGCCATATTGTTCACCGATCTCCTGATCGGCATCGCCATCGGGCTGGCGGTGGGCTTTGCCTTCGTGATCTGGCGCTCCACCGGCAACATCATCACCTATGTCGAATATGGCGGCACGGTGATGGTGCGGGCGCGGCGCAACCTGTATTTCATGCACAAGCCGGCCCTGCAGGAGGCGCTGGGCCGGGTGCCGGATGGTGCCGAGGTGCTGGTCGATCTGGCGGCGACCAGCTATGTCGATCTTGACTGTATCGACATGATCAACAGCTTTGTGCGCGGCGCGCAATTTCGCAACATCACCGTTCGCCTGCGCGCCGATCACACCGGGCGGGCGGCCGCGATGATCAACGCCCCCATCACGCGCGCCCGCGCCACCTGAGGCACTGAACATGCAGGAAATCGATCAACTCTTGCTGTCAAACCGGGCCTGGGCCGCCGAGATGCTGGCCGAGAATCCGGAGTTTTTTCAGCGCAACATGAACTGGCAGCGCCCGGTGTTCCTGTGGATCGGCTGTTCCGACAGCCGGGTGGCGCCCGATCAGATGACCCAGGCGGTGCCCGGCGGCCTGTTCGTGCACCGCAACATCGCCAATCTGGTCTATGCCGATGATCGCAACCTGATGGCGGTGCTGCATTATGCCATCAATGTGCTGGAAGTGCCCAATGTGGTGATCTGCGGCCATTATGGCTGTGGCGGCATCCAGGCCGCGCTGGATGGCGCGCCCGCAGGGCCGATTTCGCATTGGCTGGAGCATGCCCGCCAGGTGCTGGACGATCACCGCAGCGAGATCGAGGCGCTGCCCGAGGGCGAAGCGCGGGTGAACCGGCTGGTGGAAGTGAATGTGCGCGATCAACTGCTGCATCTGGCGCGCACGCCCGCGGTGCAGGCGGCCTTTGCCGATGGCCGGCCATTGCAGCTGCACGGCTGGGTCTATGATCTGCGCGATGGCCACATCAAGCCGCTGATGCGCATCGATTGCGGCACCGTGCTGGACGAGGTGCCCAAGCCGGAGCGGGTGTTGCTGTAACGGCAAAGGGCCGCCGCATCGCTGCGACGGCCCACTTTTTTGCGGCACGCGCCCTTATTTGGCGGCAATAACCGTCAATTCCACCGTGAAGTTCGGGCCGGCCAGGGCGGCGACCTGCATGGTGGTCCGGGTGACGGTGGTGGGGTTTTCGGCGGTGCCGAAGAATTCGGCGAAGCCCGCATTGAAGCCGGCGAAGTCCATCTTGCCATCCATGCCCGGCGCGGCGGTGAGATAGGCATCCATCCGCACAATGTCCTTCATGGTCATGCCATGGGCTTCCAGCAGCGCCTTGATCTTTTTCAGCACGCTGACCGTCTGGGTCTTGGTGTCCCCATAATCGCTGCCGCCCGGCGTTTGCGGCGAGGCGAGCTGGCCCGACAGATAGACGGTGGTGGCACCGGGCTTCACCTTGGCGGCAGCCAGGATGCGGCCGGGCGGGGTGCTGGTGACCTTTTCGACATTCTGGGCGGCGACGGGCGCGGCCAGCGCGAGGCCCAGGGTGGCGGCGGCAAGTGCGATCAACTTCATCCAAGTTCTCCTTTGTGCTGAAAAAACGAACGGGCGGCAGGATTGCCCTGCCGCCCGCTGTTGGCAAGCGATAATGCTGGCCTTGTGGCTTAGAAGCGGGCCGAAGCGCGCAGATACCAGAAGCCACCCATCTGGCCGATCGGCGCCGTATCCGGATAGAGCGAGCCGTTGGCCTGACCGCCGGTCTGCGGGAAGGCGTTGCGGGTCTCGCGCTGCGGGAAGGTGTTGAACAGGTTCTGCGCACCCACGGCGATGCGATAATTTTCCTTGAAGGTTGCGCCGACTTCAAGATCGAAGGCAACCTGCGCGCCAAAGGTCTTGGAGAAGGGCACCGGATACAGGGCAGCAGCCTGTGCGGCATCAATCCCCGGCGTCGGGCCGATCCCCGAAGTGATCGGATCGTTGAACGAGGTGAACTTGCCGAAGTAGCTGCCGCGGGCGGTCGCGTCGAAGATGCCCTTCTGCCAGGTGGTCGACAGCACGGCGCGCCAGTTCGGGTTGGACTGCTCGATGTTGCCAACGCGAACATCGTCAACCGGACGGAAGTTGGACAGCGACTGGCCGTTGGCCAGCGTGCCGGTGATCACCTTGCGATCGGTGACCTTCGTCTTGTTGTAGTTGATGGCCAGGCTGGAGTTGAAGCGGCCGAAGCCGGTGTCAGCCTTGTGCTGGATCACGAGATCGAAACCCTGCGTGCGGGTGTCGAAGGCGTTGGTGAAGTAACGCAGCGCGCCCAGTTCAGCGGCTTCGGCCACACCCTGCGCCAGCAGGAACTGCGTGGCGGTGAGGCCAGTGCCATTGGCCTGGTTCGGGTTCAGGTTGCCGGTGATGCCGATGCGATCTTCAACCTTGATGTTGTAATAATCGAGGGTGATGTTGAAACCACCACCCGGCGTGACCACGAAGCCGCCCGAGAAGTTGGTGGACTTTTCCGGGCTCAGCGGCTGGGCCAGGAAGAACTGGCCGATCGGGCTGTCCGGACGGACGGTGGCGATGCCCAGCGGCACGGTCGAACCGAACGGGAAGCCGGTCGTCAGGTTCTGGGTGAACTGCTGACCGGGGGTCGGCGCGCGGAAGCCGGTGGAGGCGGCGCCGCGAACGGCAACCACATCGTTGAAGGCATAGCGTGCGCTGATCTTGCCGTTGAACGTGTCACCAAAGTCGTTGAAATAGTCGTAACGGGCGGCAACGCCGACATCGAGACCTTCAACCGGGGTGGCTTCGAAATCGATGTAGGCCGAATAGTTGTTGCGGCCGCCTTCGATCACCGACGCCGGGCCAAAGCCCTGGAAGCCGTTGGAGCCCGGCAGCGAGGTCGCAACGCGGACCACGGTCGGGTTGAGCACCGCACCCGGCGTGGAGCAGGGCACCGTGGCCGCGGCCAGGGTGCAGCGCACCAGCGACTGGGCGGCATAGGGGCCGACTTCCCACGACGCCTTGTCGCCAAGACCAACTTCATAGGCCTCA
>CAZHTW010000123.1:0-7795 GCA_964535865.1 uncultured Sandarakinorhabdus sp.
TCGGCTTTGCCACCAACCTGTTCAACCAGGAATATGTGATGGATGCCGGCAACACGGGCGGTGCGTTCGGCATCCCCACCTTCATCCGCGGTTTGCCGCGGCTGTTCGGGGTGGAGGCGGTGGTGCGGTTCTGATCGCAGCCGGGCGCGCAAATAGCACAGCTATTTGCCGACTCCGGCAAGATCGGCCGGCGACCAGAAAGGGCGGCCCCGACAGGCCGCCCTTTTCGTGTGTCGTCCGACGGCGCGGCTCCGCCGCGCCTTTTCTTTCTTCCTTCTTTTCCTTTCCAAACGGACTCGGCGGCTTTGCCGCCGGCCGTGCCCCCTATCCAAGCAACAGCTTGCCCCACCCTGCCCCACCGTCTATCCAATCTCCCATGTCCGAACCCGCCATCAGCCTGCGTGGCCTCACCAAAACCTATGCCGGCGGCAAGCAGGCGCTGAAGTCCATTGATCTCGACATTCCGCGCGGCAGCATTTTCGGCCTGCTCGGCCCGAATGGTGCGGGCAAATCCACCACGATCAACATATTGGCCGGCCTGGTGAACAAGACCGCCGGCACGGCGCGCATCTGGGGCTTTGATATCGACGAACACCCTCGCAACGCCAAGGCCAGTATCGGCATCGTGCCGCAGGAACTTGTGTTCGATGCGTTCTTCACGCCGTTTGAAACGCTGGAACTCCAGGCTGGCCTGTTCGGCGTGCCGAAGGCCCAGCGGCGCAGCATGGAACTGCTGAAAGCAGTGCGGCTGGAAGACAAGGCGCATGTCTATTCCCGCACGCTTTCCGGCGGCATGAAGCGGCGCCTGCTGGTGGCAAAGGCGCTGGTGCACAATCCGCCGGTGCTGGTGCTGGATGAACCGACGGCGGGCGTGGACATCGAGTTGCGGCAATTGCTGTGGGATTATGTGCGCGAACTGCACGGCCTGGGCACCACCATCGTGCTGACCACCCATTATCTGGAAGAAGCCGAAAGCCTGTGTGACCGCATCGCCATCATCAACCATGGCCAGGTGGTGGCCAATGACGAGACGTCAAAACTGCTCGGCACCACTGGCGACAAGGTGCTGGAAGTGGTGGTGGACCGCGAATTGACCGAGGTGCCGACCGGTCTGCAAGGCTGCAAGGCGATCGAGTTGAAAGGCGCGCGCACGCTGGTCATCACCTATGACAAGCGCAGCAACAACGCGGGGGCGGTGCTGGCGATGGTGGCCGCGGCCGGGCTGGGCGTGGTGGAGGTTTCCACCCGCGAAGCCGATCTGGAAGATGTGTTCCTGGAGCTGACGAGTGGGCCAAAAGCCGAAAACGCCGCCTGAAGCGCGCCAGTTTGATGCCATCGTCATCGGTTCAGGGGCGGCGGGGCTGACAGCGGCGCTGAACCTGGCCGCGCATGGCCGGGTGGCGGTGCTGGCCAAGGGCGGGCTGGCCGATGGCTCCACGGCGTGGGCGCAGGGCGGCATTGCCGCCGTGCTGGATGCCGGCGACACGGTGGACGCCCATGTGGAGGACACGATGGTGGCCGGGGCCGGGCTGAACCATCGTGCCACGGTGGAATTTGTTGCCGCGGGCGCTTCGGCCGCCATCGACAGGCTGGCGGCACTGGGCGTGCCGTTCAACGCAGGCGAGACGGTTTCCGAACGCTGGCACCTCACCCGCGAGGGTGGGCACAGCCATCGCCGCATCGTGCATGTTGATGATGCCACCGGCTGGGCCGTCAGCCAGGCGTTGATCCAGGCCGCGATGGCCCATCCCAACATCACGCTGGTGCCAGGCATGGCGGCGCTGGATCTGATCACCCACCGCCACGTGCTGGGCGAACGCTTCCCCGGCCGGCGCTGCCACGGCGTGTACGCACTGGATGTGGTACGGCGGCATGTGGTGCGCTTTGTGGCACCGGCAACGGTGCTGGCCACTGGCGGTGCATCGCGCGTCTATCTTTATTCCACCAACCCTGATGGCGCGACAGGGGACGGCATCGCCATGGCGTGGCGCGCCGGATGCCGGGTTTCCAACATGGAATTCAACCAGTTTCACCCGACGTGCCTCTATCACCCGCAGGTGCGCAACTTCCTGATCACCGAAGCGGCGCGCGGTGAGGGCGGCCATCTGAAGCTTCCCGACGGCAGCCGCTTCATGGCGCGCTATGATGACCGCATGGAACTCGCCCCGCGCGATGTTGTGGCCCGCGCCATCGATGCCGAAATGAAGCGGCTGGGCCTGGAACATGTGCTGCTGGATCTGTCCCACCTCGATCCCGATTTCGTGCGTGGCCATTTCCCCACCATCCACGCCCGCCTGTTGGAACTGGACATTGATTGCACCAAGGTGCCGATCCCGGTGGTGCCGGCCGCGCACTACAGCTGCGGCGGCGTGATGGTGGACCTGGCCGGGCGCACCGATCTGAACGGCCTGTGGGCGGTGGGCGAAGTGACGCAAAGCGGCCTGCACGGCGCCAACCGGCTGGCATCGAACAGCCTGCTGGAATGTCTGGTGTTTGGCCAGGCCGCTGCCGACGATATTGCCGCCCAGGGCCCTGCCACCCCGCCGCCCGGCATCAAGCCATGGGACGAAAGCCGGGTGACCGACAGTGATGAAGAGGTGGTGATCGCCCACAATTGGGACGAACTGCGTCGCACCATGTGGGATTATGTGGGCATCGTGCGCACCGACAAGCGGCTGGAGCGCGCCGCCCACCGGGTGAAGAATCTGCGCAAGGAAGTGCAGGAATATTACGGCAATTTCCGCGTGACCGCCGATGTGATCGAACTGCGCAATCTGGTCACGGTGGCCGATTTGATCGTGCGATCAGCCCGGCGCCGCAAGGAAAGCCGTGGCCTGCATTACAGCACCGATTATCCCGACATGCTGGGCACCGCCAGCGACACGATCCTCGATCCGGTGCAGGGCCGCGAGGGTTAGGATCAGGCCGCGGCCTCGTGTGGCTGCAGGCCGGCCAAGCCAAACAACGGGCCCTGCGCATAATCACAACCCATCTGCTTCAACAGGGCGAATTGCGCTTCGGATTCAACCCCCTGGGCCACCACACTCTTGCCCAGGCTGTGCGCAAGCGCAACGATGGCTTGCACCACCTGGCGCGAATTGTCTGATTCCACCAGGGCGGCGGCAAAGCTGGCATCGATCTTGATCAGATCCGCCGGCACATCGCGCATCTGGATGAGGCTGGCGGTGCCGGTGCCGAAATCATCCAGCGCCACCCGCGCGCCGGCCTCCCGCAGACATTCCAGGCATTCAAACAGCGCGCTGCCCAGCCCGCCCATCGCCACCGGCTCCGTCACCTCGGCGATCAGCGCCTGGGGCGGCAGATTCCGCTGGGCCAGTTCATCCAAAATGGCGATGGCAGCGCTGGGCCCCTGCAACTGGCTGGTGACGAAATTGATGGAAATGGCCACGCCGGGGGCCTGAACATTCATGTCGGCCGCCTTGGCCATCGCCTGTTCCAGCGCCAGTTGCTGCAGCGCCAGCACGATGGTGGATTCGCGCATCAGAATGGCAAACTGCGGCGGGCTGAGCAGCCCAAGACGCGGATGCTGCCAGCGCAGAACAGCCTCCTGCGCAATTGGCCGCCGATTATGATCGACGATGGGCTCGTAATGCAGCACAAATTCGCCCAGCCGCAAGGCAGCGCGGGCTTCCCGCACCATCTGGGTGCGGGCATCCAGTTCATCGGCCATGCTGGCATCATAGGTGCGCCAGCAGCCGCGGCCTTCGGCCTTGGCACGATAGAGCGCCAGATCGGCCAGCTTGTGAACAGACTGCAGATTGGCATTGCCGTCCGGATCGGCAGCATGGCCGGCGCAGATGGAAATGGTGAGATCATAGCCAGCATGGCGCAGCGGCACCCCGGCCGAAAGCGCAATCATCTGGCGCACCGCGTCCAGACGCTGGCGCGCTTCGCCTTCCAGCAGGATCACGAATTCATCCCCGCCGATCCGCGTGATGGTGGCGCTGGTGCCTGCCGCCGCCCGCAGCCGTTCCGCCACCGCCACGATCAAGGCATCACCCGCATCATGCCCGGCCATATCATTGGTCTGCTTCAGGAAATCAATGTCCACAGCCACCACGTCCAGCCCGCCGGAATAAGGCGTTGCGCGCTCCAGCAGGCTTTGGAACAGGGCACGATTTCCCAGACCGGTCAGAGAATCGGTGGTTGCCACCCGCAGCAGGGTGCGCCGTTCCGAATCGGTGGCATCCGCCTCGCGCCGCAACTGGCGAAAGCGATCGGCAATGGCAAGGCTGAGGATCAGGGCTTCCCAGGCCAGCGCCTCGAACCCGGCCTTGTCGATGATGTCGTCCTGCGGCAGCAAATCGAAATTGCGGGCGATGCGCGCGCCCAGCAGCGCCAGCGCCGGCAGCCAACCGGCCAGATAATACCAGATCGCCCGGCTGCCCCGTATGGCCGCAAAGCCGCAACCGATGGTGAGGGTCACGGTGACGATCACCATGGCCAAATTGAACATGCGATCGGTATAGGCGGCCGGGAACACCATATCGAATGCCGCAACCACGCTGGTGATCGCCACCAATATGCCGCCAGCCTGACCCACATCGATCAGGCGTTGGGGCAGCTTGTCCTTTTCGATCAACGAAAAGAAGAAGGCAGCGCCTGACACCACGAGCAGACCCACCAGCAGAAACGACGTTCGTGCCGACGACGGCCCGGCCATGAATGGAAACACGTCTAGAATCTTGCCGCTCCAGATCATCAGATAACTGCAGGCAGCGGCCACCCACACGACATACCAGCGCTGGAAAGGCGCGTGCAGCCAGGTGAGCAGGAACACGTTGTAGGTGAAGGCAGCAAACAGCACGCCGATGACCACGGCGACCAACACCGTCCAATTCTGCACGAACTCGGCATGATCAGCCTTGTCCATGGCCTTGATCGTGCGCATCAAGCTGGGTGAATCAATGTCGCGAAAGCCCACCTCGATCCGGCTGATGCCCGATCCGGCCACAGGGATCGCAAAGCGCAAGTTGTTGCCCATTGACCAGTTCTTGTCGAGATCGAACTGATCGCGCAGAACCACGAAGGTGCCGCCGCTGTGGCGCACCCTTATCTCAATATAAGAAAAACGTGTGTTATCAACAAGTAATTGCCAATCCGGCGCCAAGGTCCGCACGGCCTTTGTATCGACAGCAAACCATGTCCACCGCTGATCGGGCTTGGCAGGGCACGCCTCTGTCTGACAATCGAGCTGCCGGTAGCTCGTCTGAAACGCGGCTGCATTGGCGGCGGAGGTCAGCAGGCCCGACAGGCCAAAGAGCAAAAAAACGCCAGACAGCAGTGTCCGAACCATGCGAACATGATTGGCGTGCACGACAATGAACTGGCGGAAAATTTCCCCCATTGCTCCAACCTTGACCCTCGCAGTCAAGGTTCTTCGCAAAAAAGCCTTTAGAAATGGTTAGCTGATGCCATCAATCGACCAGCGCGCGCACATCAACCAGCCGGCCGGAGATCGCCGCCGCGGCCGCCATGGCTGGAGACACCAGATGGGTGCGGGCGCCGGGCCCTTGCCGGCCCACGAAGTTCCGGTTGGAGGTGCTGGCACAACGCTCGCCGGCCGGCACCTTGTCAGGATTCATGCCCAGGCACATTGAACAGCCCGGTTCCCGCCATTCAAAGCCGGCCGCGATGAAGATGCGGTCAAGCCCCTAGGCTGCAGCCAAGCGATTGACCAGGCCCGCTCCCGGCACCACCAGCGCCTGGCGCACGTTGGCGGCCACCCGGCGGCCCTGCACCACCGCGGCGGCCACGCGCAGATCCTCGATACGGCTGTTGGTGCAACTGCCGATGAAGATATGTTCCACCGGCACATCTTCCATGCGGGTGCCCGGTGTCAGGCCCATATACTCCAGGCTTTTGGCCGCCGCCGCCTGCTTGGACGGGTCGGCAAAGCTGGCCGGATCAGGCACGACACCGGTGATGGCCACCACATCTTCCGGGCTGGTGCCCCAGGTGACCAGCGGCGCGATGGCGCTGCCGTCAATTTCGATCACCTTGTCATAGCATGCGCCGGGATCGGTCTTCAGCGTCTGCCACCAGGCCAACGCCTGTTCCCAGGCCGCACCGGTGGGCGCGCGTGGCCGGCCCTGCACATAATCAAAGGTCTTCTGGTCGGGCGCGATCAGGCCGGCGCGGGCCCCGGCTTCGATTGCCATGTTGCACAGCGTCATCCGCCCTTCCATCGACAGGGCTTCAATCACCGGACCGGTATATTCGATCACATAACCGGCGCCGCCACCCGAACCCAACACACCGCACACGGCCAGCGCCACATCCTTGGCCGAAACCGAAAAGCCCAGTTCGCCGGTCACGTGCACTTGGCATGACTTCGATTGGCGCAGCAGCAGCGTTTGCGTCGCGAACACATGCTCCACCTCGGATGTGCCGATGCCGAACGCCAACGCGCCAAAGGCGCCGTGTGTGGCAGTGTGGCTGTCTCCGCATACCATGGTGACACCCGGCAGCGTGAAGCCCTGTTCAGGGCCGATCACATGCACGATGCCCTGTTCGGGCGCATCGATGCTGTACAGTTCCACGCCGAAATCGGCACAATTGGTAACCAGAGCCTCCAATTGCGCCTTCGACATCGGGTCGAGGATCGGCAGACGGCGATCGGTGGTTGGCACATTGTGATCAGGCACCGCCAGCGTGAGATCGGGGCGGCGCAGCCGGCGGCCGGCGAGGCGCAGCGCTTCGAACGCCTGCGGGGTGGTGACTTCGTGGATCAGGTGGCGATCGATGAAGATCAATGCGGTGCCATCGTCCAGCGTGCTGACGACATGATCATCCCAGATTTTCTGGTACAGGGTGCGCGGGGTGCTGGTCATGGTGGCAGGCTTTGCCAAGCGCCGCGGACAAAATCCAGCGGCAAATGCGGCCGCATCCACCAGCCGGCCAAGCCCCGCAGACTGTCACGACAAGGCTGGCAATGGGCACCACAACAGTTAAGCTGTGCGGCGATGTACAATCTGGTTGATGATCTTCCGGTCGTGGTTGTGGCGCTGCTGCTGCTGGCTGCCGGTCTTGTGGCGATGCAGGCTGGGCGCGCCATGCGGCAGCGCCTGGGCGAACCGCCGGCCGAAACACTTTATGCCACCACGGCCACGATCAGCCTGTTCACCCTGCTGGTGGGCTTCACCTTTTCGGTTGCGCTGAACCGTTATGATACACGGCGCGATCTGGTCGTCGAGGAAGCCGCGAGTTGCTTCGCGCTGTGGCAGCGCCTGCAATTGCAGCCGCCACCGCACCGCGCCCCGATGGCAGCCACCATGCGCGCCTATGTCGATGCGCGGCTGAAATGGGCGACGCAAGGCAGCGAAACCGATCGGGACCGGCCCGGCGATGCCGCCAGCGATGCCCTGATGGAGCGAATGTGGAATCTGTCCCGCGCGGCCGGTGGGGACGGCGCCCGCCTGCGCCTGATGGCCGACAGTTTGAGCCGGGTCGATGATGCCGCCTGGCGCCGCGAGGCGATGGCGCGGGAGCATATTCCGCTGCCGGTCATCGATGCACTGGCGGTGTTTCTGCTGTTGTCGTCCGTGTCCCTGGGCTTTTCCGGCACCGGCAACAGCCGGCTGGCGCGGCTGCCGCATCTGTTGTTCATGCTGTTGGCGACCGGCGCCGTGATGTTGGTGCTGGACCTGGATCGGCCGCGATCGGGGCTGGTGATGGTGAATCAGATGCCGATGCGTGAACTGGCCGGTTTCATGGCGCGCGACATGACCGCCGATCCCACATTGCAGCCCTGAACAACCCAGAGGTCAGCCAG
>CAZHTW010000124.1:0-7437 GCA_964535865.1 uncultured Sandarakinorhabdus sp.
CGCGCGTCGCGGCGCCGCCGCTTGCAATTCCGGATGATGCCATTGTGCCCCCGGCGACCAGTCCCGGTGGCGTGCGGGTGGGCATTGCCGGTGGTGGGCGCGCCGTGTGTGGCCCAGCGGGTGTGGGCGATGCCGATGCTGCCGGGCAGCGGGTTGATTGCCAGTTCGCGCGCCAGATTGGCCAATTTGCCCGACGCGCGGCGGCGGTCCATCTGGTCATCGTGAATGGTGGCGATGCCCGCACTGTCATAGCCGCGATATTCCAGCCGGCGCAGGCCATCGATCAGGCGATCGGCCACCGCTTCGTTCGACAGGATGCCGATGATCCCGCACATGGCTATTTGCCTTTCTTCGCCGCCTGCTGACGGCGGAAACGCGCCGCCCAGCCCGGCCGTTCATCCTGCCGGCCGCGCGCCACGCCCAGGGCATCGGCCGCGACATCGCCGGTGATGGTGCTGCCGGCGCCGACAATGGCGCCGTCGCCAATCGTCACCGGGGCAACCAGCGCGCTGTTGGAACCGATGAAGGCACCGGCGCCGATCACCGTCTGATATTTGAAGAAGCCATCATAATTGCAGGTGATGGTGCCAGCACCGATGTTGGCCTTGGCCCCCACGGTTGCATCACCCAGATAACTCAGATGGTTGGCCTTGGCCCCGGCACCAAGGACGGCCTTCTTGGTTTCGACGAAATTGCCGATCTTCACGCCTTCGCCCAGCACGGTGCCGGGGCGCAGGCGGGCGAAGGGGCCGATCTCGCAATCAGGGCCGATGGTGGCGCCTTCGATATGGCTGTGGGCGCGGATGCGGGTGCCGCCGGCGATGGAAACGCCGGGGCCGAACACCACAAAGGGTTCGATCTCCACATCGGCGGCGATCTGGGTATCGGCCGCAAGGAACACGGTTTCGGGTGCCTGCATCGACACCCCGGCCGCCAGCAGCGCGGCGCGGCGACGGCGCTGAAAAATGGTTTCCAGCGCGGCCAGTTCGGCGCGGCTGTTGACGCCCGCGACATCATCGGCGGCGGTTTCGATCACCGTGCAGGCACGGCCATCTGCCAAAGAAATGCCAACAATATCAGGCAGATAATATTCCTGCGCCGCGTTGTTGTTCGTCACCCTGGCCAGCAGGGAAAACAGGTCGGCACTGCGCACCGCCATCAGGCCGCTGTTGCACAGGGTGACGGCGCGTTCGGCCGGCGATGCGTCCTTATATTCCACCATCCGGCGAATCGCGCTGCCTTCGGCCAGGATGCGGCCATAGGCACCGGGATCGGGCGGCCGGAAGCCCAGCACCGCCACCGCGACATCATCGCTGAGCGCATCAACAAGCCGTTGCATGGTGGCTGCCGGCACCAGCGGGGCATCGCCGAACAGGATCAATATCTTGCCATCAAATCCGTCCAGCGCCGCCTGCGCCTGCTGCACGGCATGGCCGGTGCCCAGCTGCGGCTGCTGCACCGCAACGGTGGCGCGGCCGGCCACTTCGGCTTCCACCTGGTCTTTCAGGGCGCCCACCACCACCACGGTGCGGACCGGGGCCAGTTCGGCCAGACTGTCCATCAGATGGCGCAGCATCGGCTTGCCGGCGATCGGGTGCAACACCTTGTGCCGGCGCGATTTCATGCGGGTGCCCATGCCGGCGGCAAGGATGATGGCGGCGATGGGGGCAGGCGCTTGGCTCACCCTGCTGCCCTGCCACAACGCCACGGGCTTGAAAAGTGGCGGGCCCGGGCGCAACCACCGTCGCTGAACTGCAACAATTTTCGGGCAGGGCCAGTCGATGCTCCCCAAAACCATCATGTTCGATCTGGATGGCACGTTGGTCGACACCGCGCCCGATCTGGCCGGCGCGATGAACCATGTGCTGGCCACATTGGGGCGTGCCACCCTGCCGGTTGAAACGGTGCGCCACCTGGTGGGCCACGGCGCCCGTGCCCTGATCAGCCGCGGCCTGGCCGAGACGGGGGAAGCGCGACCGGAGCTGGTGGAGCCAGCCATGCCGTTGTTCCTGCAACATTATGGCGCCCATATCGCCGATACCTCCCGCCCGTTTGACGGGGTGGAGCGGGCGCTGGATGCGCTGGCGGCGGCAGGCAGCACCCTGGCCATCTGCACCAACAAGCCAAGCGCCCTGGCCGATGCGCTGGTGGCGGCGCTGGGCTGGCAGGGGCGCTTTGCCGCCGTGATCGGCCAGGATCGCGCCACGCGCGCCAAGCCGGACGCAGCGCATGTGCTGGAAACATTGGCCGCCTGCGGCGGTGACGCCGCGTCGGCGGTGTTTGTCGGCGATTCGGCCACCGATGCCGGCGCGGCGCGCAATGCCGGGCTGCCACTGGTGCTGGTGAGTTTTGGTTACAGCGATGTGCCGGCTGCCACGCTGGGGGCGGATGTGCTGATCGATCATTATGATCAATTGCTGCCGGCGCTGGCCGGGCTGGTGCCCGCATGACCTCGGTGGAAATCGCGCTGCTGGTGTTGGCAGTGATGCTGCTCGGCTATTTTCTGGGCCGGGTGACGGCTCCGGATGCCGCGCCGCCGCCGCCGGTGGCGGTGGATGATCCGGTTCCGGCCAAGGCAGATGCCCCGCGTGCCGACCTGCTGCACATCGAAAGCCTCAACGGCCCGGTGCTTATCCTCACCGGCACGCTGGTGGATGCTGCCAACAGCGCGGCGCGCAGCCTGATGGGCAATCGAGTCGTGGGCAGCGATATCCGCCTGACCGTGCGCCACCCCGCCTTGCTCGATGCCGTGGACCAGGTGATGGCCGACGGCGCGTCGGACGAGCGGGAGATCACCGGGCTTGGCAGCGCCAATCGCAGCTTCCGGCTGCGCGCGCTGGCGGATGGCGATGGCCGCTGCATCGTGCTGCTCGATGATGTCACTCAGGCCAAGGCCACCGAACGGATGCGGGTGGATTTTGTTGCCAACGCCAGCCACGAGCTGCGCACCCCGCTGGCAACGCTGACCGGCTTCATTGAAACCCTGCAAGGCCCGGCGGCCGAGGATGAGCCGGCCCGCCAGCGTTTTCTGGCGATCATGGCGCAAGAGGCCGATCGCATGCGCCGGCTGATCGACGATCTGATGAGCCTGTCACGCATCGAGCTGGACAAGTTCATTCGCCCCACCCAGCCGCTGCTGGTCACCGGCATTGCCGCCGAAGTGGCCCGCACCCTGGCGATGCGGCTGGAAGCGGATCAGCGCCAACTGGTGATCGAGGAACAGGCCGACCTCCCCGCCGTGCGCGCCGACCGGGATCAAGTGCTGCAGGTGCTGCACAATCTGGTGTCCAACGCGTTGAAATATGGCCGCACCGGCACCCCGATCATCGTCAATCTGGCGGCGACCCCCGATCATCTGCGCATCAGTGTGCGCGACATCGGTGATGGCATTGCGCCCGAACATCTGCCCCGGCTGACCGAGCGATTCTATCGCGTCGATTCCCAGCGTAGCCGCACTATGGGCGGCACCGGATTGGGGCTGGCCATCGTCAAGCATATCGTCGAACGGCATCGCGGCCGCTTGGAGATCGACAGCCGCCAGGGGGAGGGCACTGTGGTTAGCTTCACCTTGCCGTTGGCGGTGTAACAATAGTGTCAAATATTCGTCATATGCCCCTCATCGCCATTCGTTAGGGCACTGGGATGGGCAATATTGGCAGGCGATTCGGCCTGCCATCACCACGAGGTTGAACTTGCAGCAGGCGACATCCCAGGCTGAAGCGGCCACGGGCAACCGGAACAACTGGCGTCGTGCCGGTTTGGCCCTGATCATGCTCGGGCTGGGCGGTGCGCTGGTGGCCGCCTGTTCAGGGGGCAGCCGCACCCAGATCCGCATTGTCGGCTCCTCCACCGTTTACCCGTTCACCACGGCGGTTGCCGAACAGTTCAAGCGCAAATGGCAGGAATTTCCCGCTCCGATCGTGGAATCCACCGGCACGGGCGGCGGCATTAAGCTGATGTGCGCCGGCCTGGGGGCCCAGTTTCCCGATGCGGCCAATGCTTCGCGCCGGATCAAGAAAAGCGAAGTGGATGATTGCGCCAGCCACGGCGTGACCGGCCTGATCGAACTGCAAGTGGGCATTGACGGCCTGGTGATCGCCCAGAGCCGCGAAGCCAATTTCCCGTCATTGACGGAACGCGATGTCTATCTGGCGCTGGCGGCCAATCCGTTCGGCAAAGGGCCCAACACCGCCCGCACCTGGCGCGATGTCAACCCGGCGCTGCCCGATATAAAAATCGAAGTCATCGGTCCGCCGCCCACCAGCGGTACCCGCGACAGCTTCAACGAGCTTTATATGCTCAAAGGCTGCAACAGCGAGCCGGCGATGAAGGCGCTGAAGGCGCGTGATGAGGCTGCCCACAAACAGGTGTGCGAAAAGGTGCGCGAAGACGGCCCATTCGTCGAAGGCGGTGAGAATGACAATCTGATCGTGCAGAAGGTGGCTGCCAACCCGCGGGCGCTGGGCGTGTTCGGCTATAGTTTTGTCGAGGAAAATGGCGACAAGGTGAAGGATGTGCCGCTGGCCGGCGTGCCGGCCACCTATGAGAATATCGCCAGCGGCGCCTTTCCCGCGTCCCGCCCGCTCTATCTTTACGTCAAGGCGCAGCATGTGCCGGCGGTGCGCGGCATGCGCGAATTTCTGGGTGAATATGCCCGCGAATCCACCTGGGGCCGCAGCGGTTATCTGTCCCGCAAGGGGCTGGTGGCTGCGCCCGAAGCCATTCGCCGCCAGGGCGAGGCCATCGCCCGCAACCTGACCGTGCTGGACAAGGACGCGATCTCGTGAGGCTGTTGATTGCCTTTGCCATGGTGCTGGCGTTGGCCGGCCTGGCCTATCTGGCCGGGCGCGGCCGGGCCAACCGCCTGGTGCTGGCCGGTGGCAACCGCATTGGCGCGGTGCATTCCCGCCCGGCCTATCACGGTGCCTATATGGCGGTGCTGGCGCTGGCGCCGGCACTGCTGCTGTTGGCCGGTTGGGCCGTTGTTGGCGAAAATGTCATTGAAGGCCAAGTGGTTGCCACCTTACCGCAAGCCAGCCAGCCGGCGCCCGGCAATGACCGCATTGCCCTGATGAATGAAGTGCGCGGGCTGGTGACTGGTGATCTGCCGCAGGCGTTCAACCCGCTCGCCCCGGTGCTGGCGCCGCGCTATGCCGCCATCAAGAATAATCTGGATCTGCTCGCTGGCGCACTCGCCGTGGCCCTGCTCTGCCTGGGCGGCCTGTGGGGATATAGCCGCATCCGCCCGGATTTCCGCGCCCGCAACCGGGTGGAGGCGCAGGTGCGGGTGCTGCTGCTGGTGGCATCGGTGGTGGCGATCATCACCACCTTCGGAATCGTGCTGTCGCTGATCTTCGAATCGATCCGCTTTTTCCGGATGGTGTCGCCGGTGGAATTCCTCACGGGCCTCGCCTGGAGCCCGCAGACGGCATTGCGCGCCGATCAGGTCGGCTCCACCGGTGCCTTCGGGGCCGTGCCGCTGTTCTGGGGCACGATCTTCATTGGCGCCATCATTGCCATGGCCGTGGCAATCCCGTTGGGCCTGATGTCGGCCATCTATCTTACCCAATATGCGCAGCCGAGCCTGCGCAAATGGATGAAGCCGGTGCTTGAGCTGTTGGCCGGTGTGCCGACCGTGGTCTACGGCTTTTTTGCAGCGCTCACCGTGGCGCCGCTGGTGCGCCAACTCGCCGTGATGCTGGGTATGGTCGATGCCTCGGCCGACAGTGCGCTGGCCGCCGGCCTGGTGATGGGCGTGATGATCATCCCGTTCGTCTCCTCTATGGCTGATGATGCGTTGACGGCGGTGCCGCGCGCTATGCGCGATGGCAGCCTGGCCATGGGGGCCACCATGTCGGAAACCGTGAAGAAGGTGATGGTCCCGGCGGCCCTGCCAGGCATCATCGGCGGCGTGCTGCTGGCGGTGAGCCGGGCGATTGGCGAGACCATGATCGTGGTGATGGCCGCCGGCCTCGCCGCCAATCTGACGGCCAATCCGTTCGCCAGCGTGACGACTGTCACCACCCAGATCGTCGCCCTGCTCACCGGCGATCAGGAGTTTGACAGTGCCAAGACCCTGTCGGCCTTCGCGCTGGGCCTGGTGCTGTTCATGATGACCCTGGTGCTCAACATCTACGCGCTGGCTGTGGTGAAGCGGTATCGGGAGGCTTACGAATGACCGCTTTGCAGCCCAGCCGGCTTCTTTCTGAACGCCAGCCCACCGATTGGGAATCGCCTGCCATGCGTGCGCGCATTGCGGCTCGCTATCGGGCGGAGCGCAACTTCTGCCGGCTGGGGGCGGCTGCGCTGGTGGTTGCCGCCAGCTTCCTCGCCTTCTTGCTGTTCACCATCGTGCGCGACGGCTGGAGCGGCTTCCTGCGCAGCGAAGCCCGGGTGGAGGTGACCTTCACGCCGGCCACCCTGGGGCTTGATCCGGCAGCGGTCGCCGGCCCGCAGGGCAAAGCCCTGTTGGCGCGCGCCGACTATCTGGCATTGATGAACGAAGCTGCGGTCAAGCTCGGCCCGGCATCCGGCACCTTGTCTGACGCGGCCTGGTTGGAACTGCGCGAGCGGCTGGTGGCAGATCCGGCATTGCTAGGGCAGACGGTGCCGGTGTGGGTGCCGGTGCGATCGACCATCGATCTGCTGGCCAAGGGCAAGTTTGATCTGGCGGCCCCGGCCGAGAGCCGCGGCGTGAGCGATCGTGAGGTGGCGGCCTGGCGCTGGCTGGAGCGTGAGGGCCGGCTGCGCACCAATTTCAACATGGCCTTCCTGCGCAACGCCGATTCCACCGAGCCGGAACTGGCCGGCATTGGCGGCGCCGCGCTGGGATCGCTGCTCACGCTGGTGATCACCATTGGCGTGGCCTTCCCGCTGGGCGTGTTCTCGGCCGTGTGGCTGGAAGAGTTCGCACCCAAGGGCCGGCTGGCTGATATCATTGAACTTTCGATCAACAATCTGGCCGCGGTGCCCTCCATCATCTTTGGCCTTCTTGGCCTGGCCTTCTTCCTGAACTTTGCCGGCATGCCGCGATCGGCCCCTCTGGTGGGTGGCATCACGCTGGCGCTGATGATCATGCCGGTGATCGTGATCGCCGCGCGCGTGGCGATCAAGGCCGTGCCACCGTCGATCCGCGATGCGGCGCTCGGCATTGGGGCCTCGCCCATTCAGGTGGTGTTCCAGCATGTTCTGCCCCTGGCGCTGCCCGGCATCATGACCGGCACCATCATCGGCGTGGCCCGCGCCCTGGGCGAAACCGCGCCGCTGCTGCTGATCGGCATGCGCGCATTTGTGACCGATGTGCCGCAGGGCTTCACCTCACCGGCCACCGTGCTGCCGATGCAGGTGTTCCTGTGGTCCGACGATGTGCAGCGCGGCTTTGTCGAGAAAACCTCTGCTGCCATTCTGGAGTTGCTGGTTATCCTGATCGCGATGAAC